>NZ_CP047023.1:4697939-5003357 GCF_009796765.1 Paraglaciecola sp. L3A3 | reverse complement strand
TTTGACATAATCTTCATTATTATTTATTTCGAAATACACATTAACTTTCATTTTTTAGAAGAAATGCATCAAATTAAAGTATGCAATTTGACGATTTTTATTCTGTGTCCTAGCTTAATAATTACAATTAACTTAAGGATGAGAAATATGGAACACACCGACTTACCACCTAAAATACTAGTTGAAACTTGGCTTTTTATACTTACTTCGGGAGATGAGCAAGAGGCAAGGCGTCATGTCAGAAGAATGTTAAACCGCTCTTTTGGTGGCGTTGAATTTGCTGCCATGTACTTAGAAGACGATAAAAAAAAGATGAGTACCATTTCTTGATTAAGTATCTCTTTCTACTCAAGCGTGGGCCTTTGGATATTAATTTTCATCTATGAAGAGTCGGTAATATTTTTGCCTTTTCAATTATCCTCAACTAACTTAAAAAATAAGGGTTTATAAACAAGGATGTCTTTCATGCCAGAGAGAAACAATCACTTACTTTCCCTAACGAAAGAGGTAGACAGGGCCTTTCAAATTTGGCGTCACCACCCCGATGATGACGTCTGCCAAAAAAGATATGAAATGGCGAAAACTCAATTAGATAAAAAAATAAAAGAGTACAAAAACAACTTGGATTTAAAATACCACCATTGATATATTGCTCCATAGATACTCAATATTTAAGGTCGCGTTATAGTGGTAAACCCAATGTTCGCATTTAATGGAGTTTTTATTTTTTTGGCGGGAAATATGTTCAAAATCCTTTGTTTAGCCTTTATTGCACTCACCTTTTCTGCTCATGCTGATTTTCCCACCTCTTTTAGCAATGCGAAAATTAAAGCCGAAAAAGAAGTCTACTTTGACCAGAATAAGACATTCTATTGTGGATGTGATTTTGTATTTGATGACTCATTGGATGTTGATGGAGATGGTGATATAAAAGAAACGTTTGTATCGCCCACGTCATGTGGCTATATCCCTCGCATTCCCATTTCTGGCTCAGGTAAGCCTAATGTCAGAGCAACACGAATCGAATGGGAGCATGTTATGCCTGCTCAGATAATTGGAGGGCATCTAACTGAGTGGCAAAACCCTGAACAGTATCCAGCATGTCAAAAATCAAATGGTAAATATTTATCTGGCCGAGACTGTGCTTATAAGGTCAATAAACAATTCAAGAAAGCACATAATGATATGAATAATCTCGTTCCTGCTGTAGGTGAGTTAAATGGCGACCGTTCTAACTTTCAATACGCCACCATAGCAGGAGAACTCAGAGCATATGGAGCATGTGACTTTGAGGTGGATTTTAAGACGGATACCGCAGAGCCTGCCGATGCCATCAAAGGTAATGTTGCAAGGATATATCTATACATGATGCACACCCATGATATTAAATTGAGCAATGATGTTGTCACGTTAATGTTGCTCTGGGATAGGCTAGATCCAGTAGATGAATATGAGTGTATTCGAGACGAACGCATTAGGAAATCACAACACATTGGAAACGTATTTGTACAAGCAATGTGTGACTAAATTTTGATGTTAACTACTCTACAAATTGTATTAATTGATAAATAAAATATGCAAAGGTAGTTTTTTTTCTATTTTCTCCTACTATTAATTTGTCACAGGATGGATTTACATATCGGAAGTATGTAGTCGAAACGTTTAATTCATTATAGGTAAATAATTAAATCGATTAAGGATATCCATATGAATAAGTTTCTACTACCCATTTTTAGCACCCTCGCTTTTTCAACCTATTGTTTCTCAAATTGCACAATTGAAGATATCACAAATGAACCTGTCAAACTTACCACGAGTGGCCTTTGCCATGATTCAAACTCTAGTTATTACAAACAGATAAAAAACGGATATAAAACCTCATTTAATACCGTCGAAGAATGTGTTGAAAGTGGATTCGCACTTCCCAAATCCTATTATGAAAAAAATGAGTCAGAATTATATTTAAAGGGATTAAGCAATAAGACTGCATTGTTACTACAGCAACCTATGAGTACTGCAATAGCAACTAAACTTGGAAATTGTGGTGCAGTAAACTCAACTGCCATCGCTTCTCAAAGTAATGTAGCTGACCCTAGTGAAGTAGTTGAAAATGTAAAAGCACAACAAGCACAAGAAGAAGACATTAAGAAATCCTATGATTTTGGAGGATTTAACTGGAATCCTGCAATTGTCCTTTTAGCATATAGTGATAAGCCTTATATCGAAGATATTACAATTGAAAGGCAAAATGAAACTGATGCGGAGGGAGTGGTTCGGATTGGCAAGGAAGTTGACTACCAAATGGCATTAATGATAGAGACTCACTGGTACTTTGGTATTAAGAAAAATCAAATAGAGCAATTCGGTTATGGCCCATTTCTAGCAGTAAGCTTAGCTAAGCAAGAAGGTGACGGTCTTGGGACTACTATTGGATTCGGCCCAATGATTGGTTGGTATAAAGGAGAAGGCAAATCAATGAATATCGGATTAGGTTACTTTATTGACACTGACTTCACCACCATACGTGGCGACTTGCAAGACGGGGATATGACCACTGAAAAGGACAGCACTAAATTACTCAGAAAACGGGATTCTGATGGAGTTATGTTACTGTTTACAGCAACGTTTTGAATTTGATTTTGTTCATAGCAATGTAGAGAAGTTTAATTTTTAAGCGTATTTCGAAACGGTCATTAATGTTGGCTGTTTTGTCATCTTGGATGAGCTATCTCTTTATTAAATCAATCTCATTCAAGCAAAGTAGCGCAGATGTCTTTATTTGTAACAAACTAACGTGTAGTAACTAGGATTAAACCTGACATTTTTTATATTAGACTTCGATCAAATCTGACGGGCAGCAAAGAGCGAGAAGCAGAATCTCAAACTACCTTAGCCGAACGGCTGCTTTGCCCAAGACAGACAGTCGAAAAGCGAGTGCCTAAAGCTAGAATGAGCGAAAAAGAGACGTCCATTGGTTTTGGTTTAGCCGTCCGATACAAGTTCCTTAGGATACCTTTCATCGACTCTGCCCCCTCAGATGCATTAAAACGGAAAGCCACTATGACAGCAATGGTGGCAACACTGTCATTTGCGTATTTACAACAAGTTACCTAGTTGATGATCTGCCGATGAATTAAATATTTAGAGAAATTACTAATGAGCTGTTCAGTATTTAATTCAAATAGTACGAAAATCAACCAATAAAATTCATTCAACTGAGTTTTTAGAAAAGCATCGTAACAAACCTCCCGATTTCACTCGAAATAGAACCCTTACTTTGCTCAGTTTAAATTTTAGACACTCAGAAAGTCATCCGGACAAACGACTTGACTCTTTAAGAAAGGCTATAGTAAATTTCTAATCAAATACAAGTTTGTGCTATGCCACTAATTTTAAAGCTCTTATTTACATTCAGCAGTTTTCTAGAGTAATTCGAGTTAGTAGTAAGTTCTTATGAGCCGATGGAATGATTCAAGTGAAAGGCTAAATTAATAATAGATTTATTTTTATGGCTCATTTACCAACCTTTATATTATCCATTAATTCTTTTAAATCGATTTCTTTTCGATATCGCATTTTACTGTGTGAATTTTAAAGAATCGAAAGGCGCTGGACGGACATAGCAATTAACTTTTACACCAAAGCACGCTAAATATAAAAAATAAAATGATACTAAGGATATATAATGAAATGGATTACTACTCTAATCTTAGGTGGATTATTCCTCACAGCTTGTTCAAGCACTGAGCGTAGTTCTACCAACTTAGATTCAACTAGAGTGAATAATAAAAGTCTCAGTGATATTGAAAATAAATACACATTTATTGGTTCTGTTAAACCATCCAATGATTATTTTTATGGTGTGAAATATGAAAATGATGGGTTTAGTTTGGCGGAGTCTGGCGACTTTGTCGAAGCTATATATTTAAATCCAGAGAATAAAACTATAGGGGTTTGGTTTAAAAACCTTAAGGGTTCATACGCAAGCGATGAATCATTTTCTTGCAGGAAAGGCGCGGCAAATACTGAAGATGATACTCTTTACTATATGTGTGAAAGTGAGTTCACACAGGTAGAGGCAAGCAAAACAGTATTAATGAATGGGCTTTTAGCGGTAACTGGAATTGGTCTACTTAGCGCGGCGACAGGAACTGCTGGATACTTTGCTCGTTTCGATGAATCTGAAGTCTTCGAAACAATAGAACACTTAGGTATCGATGCCTTAGCAAAGGGAGACTTAGGCATCAAAGTCTTTACTGCCAAAAAACAAAAAACTCAAAGAATTTTACGTAATAAAATTAATAACAGCGTTGAGAGCCTAGCGACCAAGGTAGAAATGTTAAATGAGAAAAATAGGCAACAGCAATATCTACCAACAAATTTCTCTATAAGTTCTAAAGATCAAACTAGTATATTTTCTGGCGATTATGCAACTGTGGCTAAACAATCGGCTACTATTACTGTGCATCCGTTAACATTTTCCTTTTCGATACCAAACCCTAATGATCTTTATGAATCAGTCTTTAAATTAAGCCAATTTTTGCAAGCAGAAAACGAAACACAGCTAGCAGATTTAGAGCAAAAATTTGAACTGCAACATACTTCGTATTTCGCCGAATATGATAAGTATATTAACGAAAAATCAAGCGATCTAAGTCGCGAATTCTATGTGGCTTGCAGCAGTGTTGAGGTAGAACGATTTACGTTTGACGTTTCATGTAAAAAAGGCAATTTAATCAACGGAATAATTCATATCCAAGCAAATATAACTACACAGAGTTTTAATCTAGGAAGAGTTTATCCTAAATTTTCAAAAGGTAATGATGTTGTCGCTATATCTGTTAGTGGTGGAACTGTTAAGCTGCAAAATATGACTAACACCTTCATTAAAATAAACACAATTTCATCGTATGTTAACAAAGATATATATAGCGCAAAGCAGAAAAGTAAGATTAGCTTGTCACCCGCTTCATTTATAGAGGTGCCTGTTGATAACTTTTTGTCAAAAAAACAAAGAACTCAACTCGTTTTCAATAGCCTCAACGCTCATGATATCAAAAATAACACGTTAGATTTTGGATGGGCAATTGAGTATCAACTTTCTAGTTCTTCTACAGCACAAACGCTATACGCATTAGATACAATTAGGGTAAGAGACCTACTTTAGGAGCCTGCTCACTTCAATCACATTGAGCTAGTTACCTACGGCGACCCCTCGCTCAGGCAATAGTCTCTCATGTTTGGTAATTGAGTTTTGGAAAAGAGAGTTGTTTGGGGCGAGGACAACCTCTTAATACAATCCTCACCGCTACAACCATATATTTGAAGGTATATATTAAGATGTTTAAAAAGATTGAAAACAAATAAGTTCCCAATAAATTAAAAAAAGTATTTGTTAAATTTTTAAGTTAATGACGTTGATGGTGGCAAAGGAGAACGTCAAAACCAGTTTTTACGAGCCTCAGCTAAGACTGCAATTGGCACAAAGTTTAACGCCCGACCGACCGCTTTTAGGCTCAAAGCAGCCCGTCAGATAACTTCTACCCAACGGCTGCAATTGGCACATGGCCGATATTCGGCTTCGAGCGAAAAGCAGACATAGTCTTGTATCTTCAATGAATCAAGAGTTAGACTAAAGCTAATCAAAGTGAGGTTAAGGTGAGTTCCTCACTTGTAATTGCAGTTTCACAGATGTCTTAATCAAAATAGCCTAATTGGAGCGACATATGGCCGATGGATTGGTAACGTTTTTTGAGTTTAAAGATTTAGGGTTTTTTAAAAGAAACACTGATGGACAGGAGTATAAGGAAGATCTAAATCTAAATGAACTTCTTTCCGATATCAAAAGTTGGTACGAAGATAGAGTTGATATTAGTGATACTTTAATGTGGGATTCTGACACTTTAGGCTATAGTGCGCGTAAGCGAATATACATAAAGAGCTTCGAAAGGAATGATGACACTGGTGACTTTATACTTGTCTTATGGAGAGCCGTTGGAAATGGTGATGGTGTATTTGGTATACCAGCTAACACGTCATTAAATGACTCTGCACTCTATAACGCTGATGACTCAACTGGTGATGTAAATGTTATTTGGGGCGAGCCAGTTTATTTATGGCTTATTCCTAATAAGCGAGCATTTGCGACAATTAAGTTTGCGAAATCAGTCAGCGACACAGACGCTCTGACTAGGCTTTTATCTGATTTTGTTAAACTCCAGAGTTCACTAAGAGAAAGACAGGTTGTGGAAAAGGAGAGAGCTGATGGAAGTAAATTCTTAAGTATCTCTTTTCTTGCTTCTGATGGCTCGACGAACCTTTGGTTCAGATGTAGTAGCAAAATGTTTACCAAGGCTACTGAGCAGGCCGATTTGTCCGCGATGGCTAGAGATATCACTCACTTTGTTAAAAGAGAAAAAGTTTCTGCGAGAGTTGGGCATAATAACTCGTGGGAAAGGCTGTTTGAAGGTCTACCATTCGTATCAGCTACCCTGACGAAAGAAACTCGCAATGTTGAAGTAGTTATTGAAGCTAAACCTACTGGCGAGGAACTTCGCACATTGTTTGAAACATATAACGACCATTACGCCGGAGGTTTAGATAAATGGGTAAACTTGGGGTTTAGGAAAGAAGGAGCGGGAAAAACAGTTTGGCTAAACGAGTTTGTAATCAAAAACTTTTTGAATGTTCCCGGCGATTACGATCAAAGTTACTATGATCCAAGTACACTTTTCGCTGCTTTGCACTTGGTAAGAGACAACCTCATTGCTCCCCTATCGAATGATGGTACTTCGGATATTAGAGCTGAAGTCGCATGAAAAGAAAAGTATTAACAAGGAAGATAATATATATTTTACTTGCTTTGGCACTTTTCAATCTATTGATAACATATTTCTTTGCACAAACAGTTGAGGTTGAATCCTTAAAATCTTTGGTCTCTGTATTACAAAACACCTCAGCGATGATATTTGCAATTTCTGGAATTTGGGTAGCCTATCTGTATCCGAGTGCAATAAGTGGGTTACTTACAAAAGAATTTGACCAAAGTCTGAAAGATAAAAGTAACAATTCATTGAGCAGGCTAAGACTCATGGTGGGAGTAATAGTCCTATCAGGTTTTGTAATGGCGGGAATTATTTTACTAATGATATTCGCATCTCTTATAGAAAACACAAATTTATATATTGAAAACCAGAGTTTTTTTAATGGAATTGGATTGTTTACCATTTTATTTTTTTCGGAAATTCAACTATTTAGTCTTTATTCTGTTTTGGCCTCAAGCGTAAGCTTTATTATAGAACTTGGAAATGTAATCAATGGTAAGCAGGCTGCAAAGAAGTTTCATGTTACTTCTCACTTGGATGATTAGAACCTCTATACTATTCTTCTTGAATACAGATCAGTAAAGTCGGCTCTTGGCACGAACAAGCCAGACTTTGCAATAAAGTCTGGCTTACTAACTAAGAATCTATGCTCTCAGAAACCTCTAGAGCGTCATCAACCTCGATACCCAGATATCTGACCGTACTTTCAAGCTTACGGTGACCTAGTAACAACTGACACGCTCTCAGATTCTTTGTCTTTTTGTAGATCAAAGAAGGTTTTGTTCTTCGCATAGTGTGAGTACCGTACTGAGTATGATCTAGTCCAATGGTCGAAACCCAATTGTCTACAATTCGCCCATATTGTCGAGTTGATATATGGTCAGATGATTGTATTCTTGATTTGAACAAATAGTCAGATGAAGATAGTTTGGATTGTTCGATAAGAGCGTAAAGAGACAATCGTGTATTTTCTGTTATTTCAAATTGAACGGGTGTGCCAGTCTTTTTTTGAACAAGAATAGCTCGTGACTGAATACTCTTACCGTGTGCGATATCATTAACTTTTAAAGCGACTAAATCGCAGCCACGAAGTTTACTATCAATGGCTAAATTGAAAAGTGCCAAATCTCTGATCTTATTGAAAAGTTCCAACCTTATTCGGATTGCCCAAATTTGTTGAAGTTTTAGAGGTAACTTTTGCCCTACCAGTTTGTTTTTATTCCAAGGTTCCTTGGGTTGATATATTGCTATGGGGTACATTTTGAATCTCCTGTGTTTGTGGAGATTTAAGTTTAGTTGGCTAAACATAGTTTTTAGAGTGGGAAGTCAATGGGGTCTTTGAGCGAAAAGCGGACATTAAAGCCCACTTAAATCGCGAAAGTTATGTTTCTAACTTACTAATTGATTGAGTAATTTTCATATAACTTTAATTTTTTAATTTCTAAAAATTTTAATATTTGTAACTTTATATCAGACTTTAATTCCACTGGTAATTTTTTTTGAATATTTAAGTTTTCAACTTCCATCAATAACTCACTTTCATCCTCAAACTCAGGGAAATATATCCTGACTAAGCAACTTCCTTGATGTTGATCATCATTAAGTTCATACCTTGAAGTAACACTGCACAATTTCATGTGCTTTTTAAGCTCCTTCTTCTTAAGGAAAACACTAGAATCTAAGCTTTTTCCTTTAAACATAAGATCATTAATCTTTTTCTCGAAAAGTGCTATTTCGGAAGGTATTTCTCCTTGCACGTTTTCATCTGGTGACATGTGTACTTTTTTCATGTCCTGATAATATAGATACATTGCACTAGACTTTGCCATCTCTATCAGAAAGTCTATACGGCTCTCATTAGTAAAGTTTCCAAATAAGATTTTTTCTATTGGCTTATCGGTAACATGATTATTGTCTTTCAAATGCTTGTGTATGCGCCTTGAAATTTTATTTACTAAATTCAAAGTTTCTTTTGATGAGTGTTTTGTCAAAATATTTAAATCCATGTTTTTATCATCATCAAGTTTAAGTTCTACGGAGCACTCGTGATAACTAACATCATCACCAAAGTTCTTAGTTTTATCATTTCTTTTAATCGTTATCTCCGCAATTAGGTGATTAGTATCTTTTCCATCACCAGCAACAGTAAACACTGGAGCATTATCAATAGAAATGGTTCCGAAAGGGTCATCGATTAAGTCAGAAAAATTAAAATCATATGGGATCGCGTCTAATAGACTTTCATCACTTTGCCACTTTAATTGTCGGCTTTGAATCTTTGGGTTTTCTTCTTTAGTTTGAATAGATTCTTTCAGCGTCTCAAATTCGAGAGGAGATATTCCACTTTTTACTAATATTGGTCCCAATATTTTTTTATCGTTAGATGAAGAAAAAACACCTCTTTTCTTTAAAATCTCTTTAATATCAGCTGGCTTTATCATTGTATTACCAATAAATTGCCTTAAATAATCACCTGTAGGAATAAAAAACAAATCACTCATTAGCTAAACTCCTAAAATTAGGATTATAATTTGATACTTTAACATCCAGCTCAATTTCATGAGCATTTAGAACTTTACTTACAACTCCACTGCTATCATCCGTAAAGTATTCAGCCATTGATATCTCAATATCACTGATATTATCATTTGTATTTTCTCTACAATAGGTAACAAATTTTGCAAAGTTATCTTCAGAAAAAGAATCAACAGTCGCTAATAAAAATTTACATGTTTCATGTGTACCAATTTTCTTCTTAAGAATAAATGGAATATATGGGCTTGTTAGAAATTCAATTTGCATAGTTTTGCTATGTTTAAGAATATTGGTATCGCTAATATTCATTCCTGTGACAGGGTGATAAAAGTACCATTCATAATCTGTATACTCCCTTTCTATATAATCTAAGACACTCAAAACAAAAGAAACTTTCTTATTATCTACAATATATAGTTCTTTAACGTCGTAGTCGTTTATAAATCTAGATGTTTGTAAACAACTTATAAAATCATGGCTTTCATGGTCTTTACTAGATATAAAAAACAAGACAGGAATCTCGTTGATTGCTTTACATCCTACATGTCCTGATGCAATTTCGCGACGCTGTGGCGTTCTTTTAAAGCACTCAGTGGAGTGAACTAGATCGCTTATATATCCTTTAAACTTCTTAGTTGCAGATTGTGGATACTTACTATCTTTAATATGCTTCACTGAAACTATTAAATTATTTAATGTTTCTGATTCCAAAGCAGATTTATACGATATTTGAAAGTCTATTCCATGTTGATTTTTTTCACCACCCTTCGCATCTTCAAGTGCATGATGCTTTGGCTTGTAGCATGGGTGGTATATTCCCTTTTGTGGTAACCCCCATCCAATTTTATCAAAGAATTTTTCAGCAATTTTTTCTCCTACTTCTCCGATATTTTTAGAACGTTCACCTGCCATTTCAAACTCCTTAAAAACGATTTAATTAGTAATTTAGTAATCGCCAATTAAATTGCTCTATGAACACCACATTGACGCATAACGCTTATTATCGAACAAGTGAATTATTGATACGATATTTAATTTTTACCTTTTGATTTTATTGCATATTTTATGCTTTAAATCGGCCCATATTGATACATTTACAAAAACAAAAGGTGCCTGACTTTAACGAGACTTTTTTCGCTTCCTATTAAAAACCATGTGTAGAATATTTTCCATAATTAAATTAAGAACTTAGCTTTTTTCTGAAAAACAAAATGAGACCTAGGAAATTTATTTAATAGGAAGCGATATTGGTATTATTCACTAATCTTCATTACACCTGATTTTTTATACAGCATATTGAAGTGAGAAATATTTAACCAATCCGTTAATCTATAGTCCGCTATGGTCTGAACATTTGATCCATACCAAGGCGAGGGCGAAGGGCGGCTTTTGGCACAAAGCTCTTATTCGGCTTAGAGCGAAAAGCAGACCTTTTTTCCGTTGTACTTATGACAAAAATCCGACATATGAGACATTAGCGAAATTATAATTTACAGCTTAAAAGCCGCATATTTAAGGGCAATCACTGACTGATTTAAAACGTAACTCACTTAAGTTGACTCTGCCCCTTTCATACTTACTCGATACCCCTTTGCTACTTTTAAAGGTAAACTAATATTTCATGAGATATTAGAAACTGATAATCTCTGTACACTAGATATTATGAAAGTTTGAATCAAGAAGAACATATGAAATACAAATTATTAAATAAAATAGACGGTCCATTTGTAGCCGTAGCTTTATGTATTATCGGTTTTGGCATATACATTTGCATTGGTGCTTTTTTTTATGGGAGTAAAGGAAACCTACAAAGCTATTTTTATAAAAACTTTACCGAATATTCTACGGAAGAATCTGTTGAGCTGGTCTCGGAATCATTTGTTTCTCAAGAATCTTTATTAGACGAACTATTAACTCATTGGGACTATAAAGTTCGGCTTGCTACGGTAGAAAGACTCACTTCAACATCAAATACGGATACCCCTCTGCTGACCGATAAGTTGAAAAATATCTTAGAATCTTCACTTGAGGTTCGAAGTGTTCGATTAGCTGCTTTATGTTCATTAATAGGCGGTGAAGGGAAATATTTGAACTCTTATTATAAAGACTTTCTATTATTAGGTTACTTCCCAAACAGTAGCAAAAAACGGGGTGTTGACTTCAGTTGTTTTTCTGATGAGCAACTGCCTGAAATTTCAAATCATGTGATAGAGCACTTTCGTTTAAACAAGTATGGGTCTGATAAAGCTATGAAAAGGCTAATCATATTAGACAATGAAGTTCGTAAATACGTAATCGAAGGCATTAAACAAACGAGCGGTTCGTGGTTTACAAGCTTTCTCGGTGATTTCGAATTATTTTTGAGTGAGAAAGAAATAACTAGTCTTATAGATACAATCCCTATCAAAGCGATACAAAAAGATGAAAGGTTGCTCCTTGCTTTATTTGAGCTTTTAGATGGGAGCAACTTAAGAATATACGAAGCTGCTGGAGATAAATTAACAAATACATATAATTGGAATGTTGAATTAGAAAGTAAATTAATAAGAGATTTAGATAACCCCCAAAAGACAACCTATGCAATCAGGCTGCTCTCAAATCTGAAACGATATCAGCATTCCAACATTCCAATTATAACTAATAAATTTGGACTTTCTGATCGGTACGATAAACTGAACCTATTATCTATACTCTCAAATTACATCAATTTTATGAAGAGCAACCATTTTTCAAACCTAGGAGATGAAGTTATCAATGAGATAGTATTGGCAAGTCAAAGTAGTATTAAAATGTTAGAAAAAGGATGTAATGATTTAGATAATAACGTAGTAGAAAAATCTACCAAGTTATTATCTATTATCGATAGAGGTTGTTAACAAATTAGTGTTGAGGCTACCAAGGCTATGTTAATTGGATTGCCAGTGTCGGGAATTGGGCTAGAAAAAATCTGTTGCGTTTTGATAAACCTTAAGCAGCCTCATTATGAAGACCTGCTGGGTCCGAGCCGCTGAAATTTGCGGATAGCAGAGAATTCATGTGTGTCCGCTTCTGGCACTTTGCTGGCTATCAGATTAAGTCAATAAATTACGCCATTAAATATCGGATACTACAGTTTAGACTGTTAACACCAAGCGATTTGTCGTATCTGAATTACCAAAGATTGTATTGAGTAACATAAAAAATCCCATCATCAGTTACTTTTCGCCTGTCAGGCTTCTATTTATTACTGAGGGCAGTAATTAAACACTTTAGGCCAATAACTCACTACTCTAAAAACCCCACAGTCGTTTTTCCCGACGACATTTTAAGAGAAAGCATTTTGGGACAATGTTTTGATTGAGTGACATCTAAAGTTGATGATACTGAATTACGGTGACGCTATTCGATATTCAGTGGGCAAAAACAGACGCACTTCCGCGTCTGTTTTTGTATTTATAATTTCCATACTAGGTACTTATGTCTTTATGCAGACCAACATAGGAGACCTGCATGAAGACAAAAAACACATTTATTCAGAACATATTACTACCCAATATACCTCCCTTTCTTCGCATGATGCGCAACACTTTAACTATTGTATTTTTGCTGGACGTAGTAATGGGGGTTGAGATGTCTCCCCATTTTCCGCTACGCGGAATGGAAGTGATCGCAGTCGCTGCGGGAATTTGGCTTATTGAAATATGGGTTAGATGTAAATGGTTATCTAATTAGACAACCTGTCTTTGTTAAGCGCTCATTTGAGCGCTTTTTTTATGGGTAGAACAACTTCTGTAATTCATCACAAAATTTGCTGCGATATATAATACGCTGTTGCAGTAAATCCGCATCATGTGTGGTGATAAAAGGCTGTTTGGTCTTTTTATTGTAAGCTGTGGTGAGCTCATCAAACAACTGAGTATGAAAACGCCTAATATCTTTTAGAATATCGTGAGATTGCGAGACTAAAAATACCTTTTCATAGTGGCCTTGTTTCAAGCTGTATAAGTATCGCAACAGTATGGTGTTTCTAGTCGCTTTGGTTTTAAATGAATTTTCCATTTCAACCCCACAAATAGTTTTATTGTGACCACTCTCTCTCACCAGTCCATCGACATTTCTGATACTGTTACTTGCATATATTCGACAAAATTCTGGCTCAGATACCAACCCATCCCACATGGGAGCATGCCGCCCTTCTGCATCATAGTGATGAATACCTCTCATTAAAATATAGGCATTTTGCAAATTATGGATGACAGCATTTTGGTTAATTTGAAGCGAAGGCTTGGCTGTTTTTCTGAAAATAACAGGAATGCTCAATAACTGCCGTGCATAGTTAGCCCCTTGATAACTTAATGTGTACACGCGGCCTGTGGGTGCCCGTATTGTGTGAACACAAATGAGTAGGCCTTCTTTGTTCGCTAGATTGTTTAAGTGCTCTAGCGCCCGCCTGTGGGACACGCCATACAGCCAAGCAATCAGTATTGGGTCAACTATATTAAATCTCGCGCATAACTTAACCGTCATCTCTCGTCGGTTTTTACCTGTTTGATTATTATTTTTACCTGGTTGGTAATGCATATTAATATCTAAATATCGTTCAATCGTCATCATGTCATCCTTGTTCCAATGTGATGACATTAACTAACACCGCTAGCTACGAACTATTGCAAAGCACCGGTTTTCATCCGGACATGCTGTGTATAACTACCCACTATGTTTATCGGGACCCAAAACTGCACGCTTTGCTTATTATGACCACTCTTCGAGTGGTCACTTTTATGCTGTAAATGCACGTCTGTCCTGATGTTGCGTCCCGCAACGGCCAGACTTAACGCACTTCGTGCTAGCATTGACAACACTCAAGACTGGCACACGTCCACTGCGTGTACTACCCCCATTTCTGCCACGCTCACGTATGCTTTTAGCATTGACGTTACTGCTGTCGCAGCGCGTTATTTTTTCTACCGAAAAAACAGAAGGCTCACAGTTTTGTTGTGCCAACCAACTGTGAGTTTTTGCAGAGCAAAAACAAAATTGGGGGTAGTCTACGCTGTAGACGTGTGCCTGCTTCGCTGGGCTCCCATTTCATGTCCACCCAGCTACGCTGTGTATTAACGTTTTATCAAACGTGCTTTTTTTGGGGCGTATCTCATGCTGAGATAGACCGTTTTGCGCTGTTAGCGAAAAGAAAAAGGAAGAATATTTTTGATGAATTGAATCGCTTTAAGAGGCAAATTTTTTCTGCTGACATTGCAGTAAAAGAATTTGAAAGTTATCACAAAATCATTAAATTTTCTAGTCTCAACAGGCACTTAATAAAGAGAAAATCAGATGAAACATGAAATGACGCTAGCCGGATTTTTAGGTATACCGCCTTTGAATCATAATAATGAAACTGACATTAGCGTGACACCCCTAAGTGGTATCCCGTCGATACCGATGGTTAACCCATCTTCTGGGCTACCAATGACTGACAATCACTCGATGATTGATGTTGGAGGTAACGTGTTTGGCTCCAGTGAAGGTCAAGTAGGCTGCAATATGTTTGAAGATGACAGTTTGTTTCAACCATTAGAAATTGATACCCCTACTATAATTGATGACTCCACCTCTTCGATGTCATGCAGCGAGGATAGTTTTGATAACTCAATGTCAGATTCTTTTATGAATGACGATTGTAATAATAGTTGGGATGACTTGTGAGTGAACTTGAGGCTCATCAAACTATTGGCATTTTTCTAGGTATGTTAAGTGGTGTTTGTCTCGTCATGTTTATAACGACCTTAAATGTTGGTTTCGCAATGCTGAATATGATTGGTATTCACAAGGTATTATCAGGTATGACTCGTTATGCAGCCCTGACGAAAGAAAAGCGCAATGGTTACACACTACTTTCATTCGCCATATGGCGATTTTTCTAGTTATCTAGAAAACACTAAAAACAGTTATGTCCTCGCCATGGATGGCACCCTTGAATATAAGTCGTAAACCTTGCTCTGAGAATCTAACACGAGTGATTTTTGTTACTACTGCAACTGTGTAGTAGCTTAGACTTGAACTGACTTTTTAAGGCAAGTGCTCTTAACATAATCTAACAGTCAGCGTTGTGCATTGCGGACATTCAGTTAATACACTGGAAAGTTTGAAAGAACAAAGTAAAGCACACATTCAACTTTAAATTACCATTCAAAGTGCTGTTTCGTGCGATTTAAATCCATCAAACATATCGAGGATATTACTGAAACTTCTCAGTAATATCCTATTTGAAAGGTAAGTTTAGTGATCAAAATGCTTTCTAACTTATTGATTATTGGTAAACTTAAGATTATTGATTCACGTAGGTGTCTGGAATTTACTGAGACGTCTACATAATAAGCTGTTATGCATAAAAAGTTACTTTTATATTTTTCGATAGCTTTAATAGCGTTTGTCGCTCTCCATTATATTTTGCTGTGGAGAAGCTCTATAAGTCTGATGCTTTATGAGGGTGCTTGTGTCGAAATGGAACCGACCTTCTATAAAGTTGCCAGTGAACTAACTTTGGTTGAGCTGGAGTCTAGGCTTTCTTCTGACGGATATCTATCCGATCGCTATTCTACATTTAGACAAAGCCTATCAGACTTAAAAAGTCACTACACCGAAGGAGATGAAATATTCGAATTAGAAACAAGTAGATCTTCTTGGAATGGCCTTTATGGTTCTTGGGGTTACGGACTTATTCGAAATAACTGCCTTATTTACCACATAGAGATAATTGTGAGTTAGGAATGCATAACAAAATCATCATTTCGCTCGCAAGCTCGCTGGGACAATTACTCACTGGCTGGCGCTTCGCGCAGTATAGCCAGCAAGTAATTGCCCCATATGTTAAGCGTTAGTGCGTCAAGCGAAGCTTGATGCATCTTGCAGGGTGTAAGTCCCTGTCAGGTAAGGCTTAGCCAGCCACCTGTATCGAGTGTTGCACCTATGGCGGAGTCTGGGATTGGTGAGATACTTATCAGCGATGTATTCGCAACCAGATGAACAATATAGGTGAAGCGTACACAGAGAATTATATAGGCCATAGGGAATGCGTGTTCCTGAAGTGCTGTTATCGCTCCGATAATAAATTAAGTTCTGACTGACGAGGCTTGTAACGCCGTCGAAGTCCAAGCAAAGCAACCGTTATTCAGCGTGTCTGAAATGGCAAGGTTGTGGCGAGTCAGCGGAGTTCTAAAGCCGTGGCATGTATAAAGAGATGTATTGAGAACTTGAGAGAGCCAAAGGTGTTCCATAAGGAAAATGGTAGGGTAGTTAAGCCACAAGCGAGACGAACGATGACCCTTTGGCAGTCAGACTTGCTCATAGTAGTTTGAGGTTGGGAAAGCCAACCACATGGCGAAGGGGCAAGCAGTTATATCAGAATTGCAATAGATACATGCACCGGACACGTAGGGCTGGATAATGCATGACAACTGAATTGCAATTCGTTACATTCAGACGAAGCTGTGCTGGTAATTAAATGTCGCTGGACAGAGGAACGAAAGATGATGTTTTATTATTTAACACGTGAAGGTAATGTCTGCACGATTATATATATAACTGAAGAGCCGGATGCGGTAGTTCCGCACGTCCGGATCTGTGTGGGGTCGGCTCAGTAATGGGCCGCTCTACCACGATTGGTGCAAAGGAGATACGATGTTAGTCGAATATGCCGAAGATCTAGCTAGCTTTGTTCAAGAGCTACAAGCTGAAACTGATAGAGGGTTACCTTTAGTTGGTGCCGCTCTAATCGATGAAAAACTTCATAAAACTTTAGAGTTTTTCTTTATTGAAGGTAAATCTACTAACAGATTGTTAAATGACCCAAATGCACCATTAGGTACGTTTTCTGCAAAAATAGAGGCTTGCTATTCGTTAGGATTAATAGATAAATTTGAGTACCAAGAAATTGGATTAATCCGAAAAATAAGAAATGAATTTGCCCATGCTAGGCATGGTTTGTCATTTGAAAATGACAAAATCAAGGGCATGTGTTCTAGCCTTCAATCACCACTGCCTGACGAGACACCTAAAGAAAATTTAACGACTCGATTTCGATTGGTAAATGCAATTGTTTGCATAGTTCTTCGATTATTTTACCGACCTGAATGGGTTCAAAAAGAAAAAAGAGAAGCTAAAAGCTGGGTTCCTGATTCTCGTTGGTATAACACCAATGATAAAGCCCCACCTAAAGGTGCGGGCTTTATGGGATTGGTAGCTGAGAAAGCTGATGAATAGCACCATAATCGGGTAGCCGGAGGTCTCTAACCTCCAGCCCCCACAACACCCTGCATGCGGCTCCGCACAGGGCGTTTCACTTAGGATAGTGAATCGCAATCCAACCATCACGCAATGAATAAAGTCCTTCGGATTTTAAATAATCAAGTGATAAAGCTGTGTCAATCCAAATTGTCATGTTGAATGATGACTAATTCAGCTAATGATACTGAATTGGTATATGTTCAACGGCGCTAATCTGTCTTGGTCTTAATTACTAAGTTTTGAATGTTAATTCCAAATTTCTCTTGGGTTTCAGAAATGATTTTAATAGATTTTTGTTCGATATCGATGAGTTGTTCTTCATCTAAATACTGAAGAAACATCGCTCTTTTTCTTTTTGAGACGGTTCCGCCACCACTAACAATTATTGACACTAGTGTGTCTAATTTCATGTTGGGAATATCTTCAATTTGATCCATTGATTTTTTGATGATGTCGAAAACTAATAACAAGCATATTTCTTCAATGAGATCGTTTGAGATTGCGGAGTTCATCATCTCGTAGACAAATTTCACATGTTCTGTGTAATCAGGAAAACGATACATGTAGTCGATATCATTATTAATGATAATGCTATTGCCATTTTCTGCGTCTAATTCCCAGTCCAGCATCGCCATTATTGGTTTTGAAATCGATTCAAGAACCTCGTCGTACCTTTCTGTATTCTTTAAAATTGCGGCTGAAATAGGAATAATGAATTTATGAGCAGGCTCTCTCTGCTTCATAACATCATGGATGAGATAACGATGTATTCTGCCATTACCATCATCGAATGGGTGTATGTAAACTTCTGCAAAAGATATAACTGCGGCATGAATTAACGAAGGAATTTTACCATCAAGCATAAGATTGTCGTGTGTTCTGAGCAAGCCGCTCATCATGCTTTCTAGCTGTTCAGCTTTAGCGCCTACATAATGAACGTCTTCATCTACAATTCCGTATTTTTGAATGGTAGTACCAACATAAATCTCTATTGTTCTGTAGTCTGAGGCACGCACCTTTTCAGCAACAATTTGGTTTTGTATATCAATCAGTTTATCTTTTGATAACTCAAATAACCCTGCATTTTTAATGGCATTGAGGAACCGTTGCATTCTTTTTTTGTCAGGCTTTTCATTTTCAATTTCCGTAGAAGAACGGGTTTCTTTTGTATATAAATAGTTTATAGAACGGCCGATAACATCTGCCGAAATAGTCTTACCTAACCTTTGTACTTCTTCATAGGCTGTTTGATATACGTCCGTTTCGGCAAGCTTAACGATTTCTGGTGTTTTACGAACGGTTGGGCAAAAATCTTTTGTTCCGATAGCGTTATTTACAACTCTAGTTCGTTTGTCTCGGACGCCTTCGGTAAGTGTAAAATAGAATCTATCATCGAACAGTTGAACATAATTACCAGATGTAAGCGCTGGCAAGTCTAGGCGTTTATTTGTGAGCCATTCATACAAATACCAAATAACACGGTTTAACTGCGCCATGGGCTTGTCAGCGATAAATGCGGTGAGTTCTTTTTCGTCTACAACTTTAAATATTGCTGCAAAAAAATGTAAGCGAATACCTTGATACTTTATTGCAGCCACCATATTTTCGTATGGCGTTGATAAATTTTTTCGGGATTTAGGTAAGACGAGTCGATTAGAGGCACCATATGTAACGGTCTTCTCTACATCAGAGTGCATATCTTGATATACTTCTAAACCTAACTTAGGTAGAAGTAAGTTGTAGTGTTGATTGAGAAATGTATAGCCGACTGGATTCATTTTTATATTTTATTTGAGTAAGGAGCTTTATTTTTAAAGTGAGATGATGCATATTGAGTTTTATAGGGAGATGCTCATTTCCCAGCTGCAAATATTTTCACTTACATTTCCAGATTCCACTTACAACTTACGAAATCCACTTACAAATCAAAATATCACTTATAAATTCCAATTTCTAGTTATTATTCTAATAACTACTTATATACCTTGTTTGTGTTAAATCGAGCAAGACGCTAAGTATTTTAGATGTAGTATCGCTTTACTTTTGATCACTAAAATTAAGCATCACTCATTTCATAATCCTGTAAAATATTGATACAAAATGTGGGATTAAACTTGCTACATCTCTGTGTTTCATGTGTGACGATTATTTGCTTTTGTCACACTTTTGTCACAATAAAAATCGCCTTCAGCCCTTTATTTATAGGCATCACTATCATTCGAGACCCTCTGCCAAGGATTGAAAATCCTCGTGTCCTTGGTTCGATCCCGAGTCTGGGCACCATATTCGATAAGCCTCGCAAGTAATTGCGAGGCTTTTTTGATCTATGGTAGGGTGAACTGTTTACTTTCCTCAAAAAATATCCAATTTATTAAGGCTTATGGTGATAGTCATGAGCTGTCTATTAATTTATTTATACTGCTTACTGCTTGGTTGATACTAGAACGGTAAAGTATAAAAGCCTCTCCAATTTATTTTATAAATAATACTAATACCAATCCGTAATAATAAGTGCCCACTCATCAATAATTCAGATTAGGTCCATAACATCCGACCTAATTTGCGGATGGCGGCTTCTCTGTTATCAATTGTCGGGTGGGCAAAACTCAATCTGAGGTAATTTTTGTAATAACCTGAAGCTGAAAAAAGTGCTCCAGGGGTTAATACAATTCCCTGGTTCAAAGCAATTTGATAAAACTGTGCGATATCCATTTGTTGATCTATCTGTACCCAAATAGCTAGACCACCTTGAGGAATATTAAAACGTATGGATTCAGGCCAATGTTTTTGTATGCACATAATTAATTGCTCTCGCTGTCGTTTAAGTACTTGGCGATAAAAATACAGATGGCGACGATAAAATCCTTCAGCCATAAAAGTATGTAAACCTTGTTGAATAGACTGATTACAGGCTAATTGTGTGACTAATTTTAAACGACTGATTTTTTTATGCCAACGGCCTCCTGCAACCCAGCCTAGCCTAAGATCTCGAGAAAGTGATTTTGAAAAAGAACTACACAATATGACTCTTTCTTCGCTATCAAAAGCTTTCAGAGGAACGGGGCGTTCAGCAAAATAAAGATCACCATAAATATCATCTTCAATTATTGTCATATCATAATGATTAGCTAGCTCAACTAGCTGTCTTTTGCTTTCTTCTGTCATATTTGCCCCACTGGGAGTAGCAAAACTTGGAGTGACAACACAGGCGCTTATTTGCCATTTTTCTAGGGCTTTTTCCAATTTTTGTGTGTTAAAGCCTTCTGCGCTTGATGAGGTAATTTCTATCACGTTAAGCTGTAGTTGTTCTAAAAGTTGTAGAACCCCATAAAATGCTGGACTTTCGACGGCTACGTTATCACCCGGCTGACAACTTGCCATCAAAGCTAAAAATAAAGCATTTTGACAACCAGCAGTAATACAATAATCCTCTGCAGCTAAATTTAAACCAACCGAGCGATAATGTTCTTTGATTTGAAAGCGTAAATCTTTTGAGCCTAAAGGGGAGTCATAATGCATCACTTTTCTTTGTATATGACTGCGCTGCGCTTTATTCAGGTGCCTATTGAGTGTCACTATATGGTTAGAGGGCGATGTATTTAGGCTGTTAGGCAATATGTCAAAAGCGGCGCCGCGCTGCATAATATCGTTAAATAGATTAGGTAAACTAACCGCCATAGGTGCCAGTGTTGGCGGACTTAACTTTGTTGGTTTTTTGGGCTCAAACAGATTTGTCACAAAATAACCCGTTTTAGGCCGAGCTTCGATTCGCCCTGAAGCTTCAAGATCATGTAATGCATGGATCACTGTATTCTTCGATATTTGATACTGCTCTGATAGCTTTTGAATCGATGGCAATTTTTCGCCAGCAATCCATATTTTTTCGATAATTTTTCTTTCTAAACGCTCAGTGATGATTTCGTAATGATATTTTTTCAATTTGCTGTCCACTTCAAATCTATACCCATTATTTTTTATTATTTTATACCTGTAATCATCATTCTGACACAGTTAAAATTTCTACACTCTGTTATGTATCCTTTGGCTAAGTGATACCGAATAACAATTAGTCTTTAACGCCGTACCCAACTGAAGGCAAAAAAATGACAACAAACAAAGATCCATTAGTAGTAAAAGGCACACTGTCAGATAACGAACGATTGAAAGCTCAAAGTCAGCATTTACGTGGCACTATTAAAGAAGACTTAGACGACATGATGACCGGGGGCTTCAACGGTGATAATTTTCAGCTCATTCGTTTTCATGGCATGTATCAACAAGATGATCGTGATCTTAGAGCTGAGCGCGCTAAACAAAAATTAGAGCCTCTACAAAACCTGATGTTAAGAGCCCGTTTACCGGGAGGGATTATTACGCCAAAGCAGTGGCTTGCAATTGATAGCTTTGCAGGTGAAAACACCATATATGGCAGTATTCGTCTTACTACTCGGCAAACTTTTCAATATCATGGAGTGCTTAAACCTAAGTTAAAAGCCATGCACCAATTATTGAGCAAGGCAGGCATTGATTCGATTGCAACAGCTGGCGATGTTAATCGTAATGTTCTGTGCACCTCAAACCCAGTAGAGTCTGAGGTACATCATCAGGCCTATGAATGGGCTAAAAAGATTAGTGAACACTTGCTTCCTAAAACTCGTGCTTATGCCGAAATCTGGTTAGATGGTGATAAAATTGAGTCAGTTAAATTAGAAGAAGAGCCAATTTTAGGTGGTAATTATTTACCAAGAAAATTTAAGACCGCAGTCGTTATTCCTCCCCAAAATGATGTCGATGTTCATGCTAACGACTTAAGCTTTGTGGCTATTTCTGAAAACAACAAATTAACTGGTTTTAACGTATTAGTGGGTGGTGGTTTAGCCATGACTCACGGTGATAAAAATACCTATCCACGCAAAGCTAGTGACTTTGGTTTTATATCATTAGATAAGGTATTAGCCGTAGCTGAAGCGGTAGTGACAACGCAACGTGATTGGGGTAACCGCACGGAACGTAAAAACGCCAAAACTAAATACACACTTGAACGTGTAGGTATAGACACGTTTAAACATGAAGTAGAACGACGTGCCAACACCGAATTTTCTGCATCAGAGCCTTATGAATTCACTGCTCGTGGTGACAGGATTGGTTGGGTTGAAGGTATCGATCAAAAATTCCACCTTACTCTATTTATTAATAGCGGCAGAATTTTAGATTTTCCTGATAAAGCACTAAAAACCGGTTGTGTTGAAATTGCTAAAATACACCCTGGCGACTTTCGTTTAACGGCCAATCAAAACTTAATTGTGGCAGGTGTCCCTGCTGATTTAAAAGACCAAATAGAAACGATTGCACGGCAACATGGTTTGATTTCAGAGCAGTTGAGTGTTCAACGACAAGATTCAATGGCGTGTGTTTCATTACCCACTTGTCCACTAGCTATGGCAGAGGCAGAACGTTATTTACCCGAAGCAGTCACCTTAGTTGAAAACATGCTTGAACAAAATGGTTTATCAGACGAGAGCATTATTTTTCGAATTTCTGGCTGTCCTAATGGTTGCTCTCGTGCCTTGTTGGCAGAAGTGGGGCTAGTTGGAAAAGGCCCTAAAAGATACAACGTATATCTAGGTGGCAATCGTCAAGGTACACGTATTCCAAAACTATACTTAGAGAACGCATCAGAACAGTTAATTATGTCGACTCTGGATGAGTTAATAAATAAATGGGCGATAGAAAGAATAGATAAAGAAGGTTTTGGCGACTTTGTTGTGCGCAGAAAAATTGTGCCTGAAGTCATTAATTCAGCCAAAGATTTTCATCTCTGATTTAATAAAACAAGTAATAACCTCAAATAGTAGATGCAATTAAGCAATTGATATTAAAGGTATTGATGGTGTTAAACCTAATTCAATCAATTCCAGCGCCGATAAAATAGAGACAGTTAACGTGGCAAACACACAAAAAATCATTCCTATTAAAATAATTGATGTCCCCCAAGCTACGGCTAGTCAAACAAGAGTACATATAGCCAAACCGGAACAGAACAAAATCTATGTACGCTCCGTCAAAGGCACTATTGAAACTTTTAGGCGTTTTTTTGGTGCGCTTTCCTTATTCATTTTTAGTGCTATACCCTGGTTAACTTATCAGGGGCAGCAGGCTATTTTATTAGATTTTAGCGAACAACGTTTTCGATTATTCAATATAACTTTATGGCCACAAGATCTGGTTCTAGTGTCTTGGATTTTTGTCATTGCCGCCTTTTTACTATTTTTCATAACAACTGTGGTAGGTAGAGTTTGGTGTGGTTTTATGTGTCCTCAAACCGTTTATACCTTCGTGTTTATCTGGTTAGAAGAAAAAATTGAAGGAACTCGAAATAAACGCATTCACTTAGACAAACAACATTGGAGTCTAAGTAAAGTGACAAAAAAAGTACTTAAACACAGCGCTTGGTTAGCTGTAGCGCTTTTCACTGCGATGACATTTGTCGGTTATTTTGTGTCAATTAAGCCTTTATTTATTAATTTCTTTACTTTCCAGAGCACTTTTTGGCCTGTGTTTTGGGTTCTGCTCTTTACCTTTTGCACCTATGCGAATGCCGGTTGGATGCGTGAAATAATGTGTACACATATGTGCCCTTATTCTAGATTTCAGTCAGCTATGTTTGACAGAGATACAAAAACTGTCACTTATGATCGTCAACGGGGTGAAAGTAGAGGTCCTCGTTCAAGAAAACTGTCCACAGATCAAGTCGCCGAAAAAGGTTTGGGTGATTGCATTGACTGTAACTTGTGTGTGCAGGTTTGCCCTACCGGTATTGATATTAGAAACGGTTTACAATACGAATGTATTAATTGTGGTGCCTGTGTGGATGCATGCAATAACGTTATGGATAATATGAATTATCCTAAAAATTTAATTAGCTTTACCTCTGAATCTCAATTAGCAGGCCAAAAAGCCAAGTTATTTAGGCCTAAAGTAATCGGCTACTTATTTGTGACTATGGTAATTCTTGCAGTCATGGCTTTGCAATTTAACGCTAGAACAGTGCTTGAACTTAATGTACTAAGAGATAGAACATCACTCTATCGAGAAAGTAATCAGGGGATGATTGAAAACATTTATACTTTGATCTTAATGAATAAATCACAGTCAAACATGACTGTTAGTATTGAGAAAAATGGATTAGCTTACGATAAATTAATTGGCGCTAAACATGTTGAATTGGCTGCAGGTGAATTACTACGACATCCTATTTCACTGACTGTTGAACCTAATATGTTAGATCAAGCCATAACCCCTTTTGAATTTGTGTTAAAAACCGATAGTGCTTCGGGGCAAGCTATAGAGGCTCGACAACAAACGACTTTTATTTATCAATAATAAAGGGATTAGTGTTGGATAATGATGGCTATCACCGCGAGGTGATAAGTCAGAAAAGTAAAAGGTGATTCATAAACTGTATGATAGGGACACTCAAGTTAATTTAAACAAACTTTGTGTAAGGCTTTCTGATTCACATTTCATTTCTTCGCTTGTTGTAGTTTTAGGCTTAGAATCTACCTAGCAAGGCGTTCATAGCCAGAGCTGTAACAAAGAAGAGAAAAGGTACTTTGCAGGGTTTCTAGCAGTTTACTTAGCTAGTACTTAGCTAGACACCCAGTTTACTTCGCCAGGGAAGGCGCACGTCTTCTACTTGGTATAACTACTCTGCTTTACCTTGTTTCTCGACCTTTAGTAGAGCCAACATCAACTCACGCTCTTTAGGCGATAGAGACTCTAGGGTTTTTGCAATGTTTGTTCTGTAACGCTTTAGGGTGTCTTTATCGCCAGCTATAGCCGCATCTAAGGTCTGTTCATATTTGCTCAGCAAGGCACTTAGTTTTTCGGTGTTTTCCATATTCGCAGTATGAGCTGAATAGGCTAAATACATCGCGCCACACAGGGCTAGAAATGTCATTGCATCAAATTTGAATGAGATAAATGATTGTTTCTTTGGTTCAGTCATATTTACGGTTCCATGGTTAGTGATATTTTTAATTTGAGTACTTCAACCTGCTGTGCGGCTGCGCCTAAGGCCTGACTTTCTTGATAAAATAAATACTGCATACCAGCAAACATCAGCACCATCAGCAGTACAAAAATCAGATTGTCTGCTATCCATTCTTTTACCCAATCAATTATCTTTGTTTTCATAACTTAGCCTTACAATTTGGCAGTTCTTCATAGGGAATAGTATTGGTTTCAATCGACTCGCTGATCATTTGTGCGCTCACAGTGCCAAGTACAAAACAGCGATATTTTTTGCTGCGTTCAAGTTCAAGCAGCACCAAGTTACTTTGGCCATTGTCACTTAGATTATTCAGTAAAGCTAATGTGGCTGGCCTGTCATTTAAGTAAATCACCATATTCCGCTCAAGGCGCTGCATAAGGGTTTCTTTGGCGATATCGCCTTGGGCCAGTTGTAACCAATAAGAGGGATCATCTACATTAGAAATATATTCCAGAGCTAGCGATTTCCAATCAGGCTTATAAAATAATCGTTGTTCGGCTATCAGTCCTATGTCGGTGTCTTGCATAAAGTTTGGCATGCTTACCTCAGCCACTTTTTTGTCCTCTAAGCGCACACCAAGATAGGCGCCTACATTCATATCTTGTTTAAGCAGAGTAATGTTGCTGTTAAATGGCTCACTTATTTCGCCGATATCAAGTAAGCCAGGTAAAAAGTCTAGGGTCGAATAAGCAAGGTTGTCGTAAGCCCGTAATGACAATGTTTGCGGTTTAGGCACTGCAATTAATTGGCCTTTTTCATTACGTGGTAAGGGTTGCTGTACAACTTGAGCTACTGCACGCACTAAATCTAAATCACGATAGGTTTTGAAAATACCATTTTCTAGATCCAGTACGTAACCGAAGCCGACGGTAAATGTTTTATCAAAGGTATCGACATCACTGAATTCTTCAGCAAAGGCCACCATCATGCCGTGATAGGAGTTTTTATCCAGCACCGATTTGGCCACGGGTATGCCAAAGGTCAGCACGCCAAATAACATGGCGATGACTAAGTAGACCTTGCTACGTGTCCAAAGGTACATGCCTAATTTAATGAACAACAATAAAATGGCTAATAAGCTTGCAGCAATGCTCACAGGGGGAATAACCGCAAGTTTGACTGCATCTTTACCTAGTTGGAACATACTGCCACCAGTCGAGAAGGCCGCTGTTGCAGCGGTGGATGTGACCATTTTAATAAAGGAGATATTATCTTGGCTGGCAAGCCACATTTTTTTGTAGCGACTTTCTGCAATAGTGGGAGTAAAACTATCCATGTAATAAGGCCCAAGTGCTGCTTTTGCTAAATACTGAATTTCAGTTAAACGGGCGAAATCAACTCGGTCAATGCCAGTTTCTAAGACACCACCAAAACTTGAACCATCTTGATATTTAACCCACAACTTCTCTGCTCGACCTTGATATTTATGGATGATGGCTTGGCGCAACGCCCGCATTTCATTCATGTTCCAGTCTTTTCCGAGGTGTACGTCGTTTTCTTTAAACAAGTTGATCGCCAAGTTGGTTGCTACCTGAGACTGGCTGTATTCTTGGTATTCCATCTCTTCTGAAACCCCATAAGCGCGATACAAATATGCCTCGCGCCCACGGTTAAACATACCCATTAACTGGTATTTAGACTTCAACATCTTGGTTAAATTAACTTTTTCTGGAGTTAAGTAAACCCCAAAGCGCTCACCATCTTCAAAGGTTAAGTTATTTATATATTTAGCGAATTCAGCTTTGTAAAAATCTTTACACTCGCGGTCACATTTTGAGCTTTGATATTTGTCACGAATATCGCGATACACTTTCACTACAGTTTCATTTTCGGCGTAGTCTTTGCGATAGTCACTGGCATTTAATAACGCTTCAGAGAAGGTTTTCCATTGCTGATTAATACGTTCATTTGCTTGGTTTAAAAGTGCAGTGCGCTCTTGTTCAATCAAGGCAAAGTTATTCTCTCGTCTAGAGGCTTCTATATAGACCTTGCTAGCGTCTTTATAACTGGCCCATTCTTTTTTATAAAGGCTGTCAAATTTGCGAATGCGCGGTAATGCTTCTTTAGTAAAGATTTCTTCTTGACGATTTTGTAAGAATACATCCGCCATATTTTGCAAATTCGATTCAATCAGGTGATTAAACCCAGCGGAAAAATAAGCCAATGAAGGAATTAGCGCCACCATTAAATCTTTACGCTGGGGATCATTAACAATCTCGTCAAATTCAGGAAAACCCTCTATGGTCACTGCCTCAGCTAAGTAAGCTTCTTTATAAACGATAGCTCTGACTGCACTGAGCTTTTTATCGTTTGAGGTACCCTCTACCATTCCGTCAATACCAAGGCGTAATGCTGGAATGATCAAAGCCCACAATAAAATAAAGGCGATAGGCCGATACAACCATTTAGCTGCATTACTAATACCCGGTTGTTCTTGGCCTGCAGCAGAGCCACTAAAAAAGTTAAACATATGCCCAGGTACAAAAGAAATAATACCCAGCGCTAAACCAAAACCCGATAAAGTACGGCCAAATAATTCCAAACGCTCTGCTGTTAATTGATGCTCTCCAAACACGTCTTGCAATGGTTTGGCGTACATATCAATCAGCAATAAGTTAAGAGACAGCTCAAGGCATACATAAATGACGAATAGCCCAAGGAGTGCCAGTATTTTTCCTTGGCCAGAAAGTTTATTTAACATTAGTTACCTTGTTTGCGCATTGTGGCTTTTTTACGTTTGAATTCGCTTGCAGCGTCTTGCTTGCGATCTTCGCAATACTTAAACAAGGGGTCTGATGATTCAAGGCGACTGCATCGACTCCCTGACTTCATTTTGTAATAAGTCGAATACTTAAGTTCATCGCCATTTATGGTGAGATATTGGCCAGATTTGAATAGCTTTTGTTGTTTATTTAATTGAGTGAAATCAGCATTTGACGGCAGAATATTGACCACAGAGGCTAAATCGGATTTTTTAGAATTAGTACTAAATACATTATTGGGTGGTGGTACAAAATTATGCACCTGCATGCAGGCCATCAAAGGCTTGTCGTGTACCACAATAGCAGACACTTGAGCATTAGCAGTTAAGTCAAGAGTGAAAAAAGTTCTGTCTTGAGCTGTAGAAGTTGCCAAGGGGCTGGCTAAATATAAGTGACTTACAGACGCGTAATTATGTACAGCGCGATAACCAGCCTGCTCAACCTGATTTGAATACACATTAGGTACCACAATATAGGTACGCTTTGCTGTGAATAATGACTTAACGCTTTCCAGCAAATCCGCTAGTTCGGCGGTGCTAACACTCGGTGGCGGCCTGACAAAAAATGAATCATTTGGCGTAGCAAGTGGATTTAATACGGTTGCAATAAAGCTAAGATCAAATTCATCGCTAAACTGTGCAAAGTCATAGTCGGTACTGACTACTTTCCACATACCGTTTACCAAAGCGACATCCACATAAAAGCCTGAATACAAATCTTGATGTTGTCCAATGTAAGGTGGCAATTTAGTGTTAGTCACCCGATACAGGATGTCGGCTTGACACATATCTTTCATCACGGGCAATACATCACCATTATCAGCTATCATCAAATTACGACTTAATAAGGCATTTTGAAGCAATTTATACTTGGCTTGCGAACTACCATGAGCAGGAAATGTATGATTGATCGTAATCGCGTTCGAATACGCATCTGGACGTTTATCAACTGCACAACCAGAAATAACAAACATCGAAAATAGATAAAGTGTAAAAAGTAGCAGGGGGGGACGGGAAATCACCATAAATTCCATTATTTTCAATATTTGCGCACAACATAAAGCAGCTAAATTTGTATTGCAAATCAAAGTGTTAATTAGATCTGCAGGGGGGATTATATGTGATTAAAAATTGCTCGAAATAATAGGGTATTGTTTAATAAAACAACTTTATTGCTTGGACATTATTATTTTTATCCGCTTATCCTCTGCCGATTTTTGTCGAAAAATGCTATTTTACTTGCCTGATTGGCAGTAAACGAAAAACTCACTATGCAAGAACAAATTAAAATAGAAGACCTAGTTGAAGGGACAGGTAAAGCTGCCGAGCGTGGTGCGCTCATCACTGCGCATTATCGAGGCTTTTTAGCTGATGGCACTGAATTTGATTCGTCCCATAAAAAACAACAAGCCTTTCAAGTTGTGTTAAGTAACAAACGAGTAATACAAGGTTGGATTTTAGGCTTAAACGGCATGAAAGTAGGTGGCAAGCGTCGAATTTGGGTGCCGGCAACCTTAGCTTATGGCGAAAGAAAAATAGGCAATATGATCCCAGCTAATTCAGACCTCACATTTGAAATTGAGCTACTAGAAGTGCTCACCAGAGATTAATCTATTATAGGTAACCCAAGATGAAATTATTCCAATACCACCATTGCCCTTACTGTGTCAGAGCTGACATGGTGGCTAATTATAAAAACGTTAGCCATGAAAAAGTCTATTTATTAAATGATGATGAACAAAGCTGTTATGACTTAATAGATGCCAAAGTGGTGCCTATTTTACAGTTTGATGATGGTTCAGTGATGAAAGAGAGTTTAGACATAGTGCTTAAACTTAATGAACTGGGTGATAAAAGTAAGGTGATTACAGCTAAAAACAAATGGCATGAATACGAACAACTGTTTGCCGATGTAAAACCTTCAACCCGGATTTTGACTTATCCTCGTACTATTTTGATTGGTTTACCTGAATTTGCAACACAATCTGCTAAAGATTATTTTCAAGCTAAAAAAGAAGCCATGATAGATATGCCTTTTGAACAAGCAATAATCGAATCGGCACAACATATAGAATTGGTTAATGGGCTATTAGCCAAGCTTCCAGAGTTAGCTATCAATGAAACTTTAGCTATGGACGACGTGTTATTGTTTCCCATGTTACGCAATTTGAGCATGGTTAAAGGTTTACGTTTCCAACAGCAAACTCTGCTTTATATGCAACATATTGCTACTTTGACTCAGAGTGAATTGTATTTTAGTAAAGCCCTTTAAGCCCATCCCCGTAAAATTTACTCACCCCAAATAAACAACTGGGGTGAGTAACAACATCTGCTGTTTAATATGCTTTGTAAGGGATACGGAAGAACAAACTATAAAATACTGGCACTGCCACTAAGGTTAATAAAGTCGCAAAAGCCAAACCGCCCATAATGGTCACCGACATATCGGCAAAGAATGGGTCAAATAACAAAGGCATCACCCCTAATATAGTGGTGATCGCAGCCAAAGCTACGGGCCGTAAACGGCTAACACTGGCCTCAATTAAGCCTTGTAACGGCGGTTTACCTTCAGCAATTTGTAAGTCAATCTCTTCCAGCAACACTATGGCATTCTTGATTAACATGCCAAATAGACTCAAAAACCCCAGCAAGGACATAAAGCCGAATGGCATATCTGCGGTTAGTAGGCCTGCAACTACTCCGACAATGGCCATAGGCACTATCAACCAAATAATTAACGGCTGACGTACCCGACCAAACAACAACACACTAATTAAAAACATCACTAAGAAACCTAGGGGTAAACCTGCACCTAAGGCTTTCTGTGCGTCATTAGCGGTTTCAAATTCACCACCAAACTCTAAAGAATATCCAGCAGGTAACGGGATTGCTTCAATTTTTTGTTTCACTCGAGTAAAGGCCGCTCCGGCTGTTTCATCTAATCCTGGCTCTGCTGATACGGTGATAGTGCGTACTCTATCTCGACGTTGTATAAGTAACTCTTCGCTTTCATATTGAATGCCGCTAGAGACCTGTTGAAACGGAATATAACGTCTTTGGCTACTGCTCCAGACCAAACTATTTTTTAAGTCGCTTAAGTCAGGTTCAGTGTCTAATCTATTTTTCGCTATGATGGGATACAAATAATCACCAAACTGCAGTTGGCCAATACGTAATCCATTACTAGCAAACTGGATAGCTTCAGAAAAATCGAGTCTAGACACGCCAGCTAAACCGGCTGTTATTTCGTCATATTGTGGAGTGACAATAAAACCTTTTTCCCGCCAGTCATCTCGAATATTTTGAATCGAGGGATCAGCAAAATATATATCTTTTGCTTGTTGCGCTAATTCTCTGAGTATTTGAGGATCTGAGCCAGAAAACCTAGCCTGTAATTTGGCTGGCGCCGAGGGGCCAAATTGCATCACTTTTACATAAAAATGGCCATCCTTATCAACAGAGGCTAATTGCTCAGTTAGCTGTTTGGCTATGTTAGGAATATCTTCTGCGTTGTTGACCCGGATCAAAAATAAACCATAACTTTCATTGGGCATTTCTGGGCCGTATAACAAGGTAAATCGCTCAGCACCACGACCGACAAAACTGGCGACAGATTTTACATGCTCATTGCCTAAAATAATTTGTTCGCCTAACTTCATGTTGGCTTCAGTGGCACGTATATCTCTGTCTTGAGGGCTCCAATAATTAACAAAAAAGATAGGAGCGTTAGAAGGTGGGAAAAATCCTTGTTTGATAAAACCAAAACTGGCGTAGGCACTAACGGTGATAACAATCAGTACCATTAAACTTATCCAGCGAAAGCGCAGAGCCTGCTTTAAAAATGCTAAATAACCTAAAGAAAAACCAGAAAGTTTAGGTTCTGCTTTTTGATCGGCCCCTACTTTATAAAAATATTTGCCTAATAATGGGGTTAAAGTCACTGCAAATATCCAACTGAGCATTAATGAAATCAATACTACCGCGTACAGAGAAAACAAAAACTCCCCAGTGGCATCATTTGAGAGGCCAATTCCTGAAAATGCCATTATGCCAATTACAGTGGCGCCTAGCAGAGGCCATTGTGTTCGTTTGACTATAAAGCTGGCCGCTTCTAATGCTGATTTTCCTTTAGCCATTCGCATCATCATACCTTCGGCGACCACTATGGCATTATCCACTAACATACCCATAGCTATCACCATGGCACCTAATGAAATACGCTGTAAGCGCAAATCATATAACCACATCACTAATACTGTTCCTAATACGGTAATTAACAAAGTGACGCCAACCACTACGCCAGAACGCCAGCCCATGAATATACAGAGGGCTAACGCCACCACCATTACCGACACTTCTAAGTTAAGAACAAAACCATCAACCGCTTCTTCTACTATGCCTGCTTGGTCATACAACAAGTCAACTTCTATGCCTGCCGGTAAGCTAGCCAATATTTCATCTACTTTGTCATTAACCTTGTGACCGACTTCTACAATATTGACGTCGACTTTAGCTGATACGGCAAAAGTAATGGCATCTTGACCGTTATAACGCATGACACTCTGTGGTATTTCTACTGGTTGAATACTGATTTCAGCTATGTCTTTTAATTTAATAGAAGCGTTGTTGCCCGGTAACACTATAGATAAGTTACCAATCTCTTGAATTTGATCTGAAGAATCAGCCAGTGAAATCCTCACTTGTTTGCCTTCAATTAATAAGCGACCGCCATCAAATGGGCGTAAATTATTGTTTAACAAAGCGGTTATATCAGGAAAAGATAAGCCTAAACCTGCAATTTGGTAGGTATCAAAGGTGGCAACAATTTCTTCTTGCAGAATACCATTTACGTCGACCTTGGCAACACCATCAATTGTCAGTAGTTCACGTCTAATAATTCGTGAAAACTCTCGCACTTGATAAGGGCTAAAATCAGGGGCAGTTAATGCATAATAAAGTCCATACACATCACCAAAATCATCTATAACTGTTGGGGTCGACGTACCTAAAGGTAAAGATGTACTTAAGTCAGATAAACGTTTTCTTAATTCATCCCATATCTGTGGCAGTTGATCTGTATTGTAATGAGATAATACCTCCACTCGAATTTGAGACACACCTGGTTTGCTGGTCGATTTTAAGCGTTTTAATTGCGGCATTTTTTGCAGGGCAATTTCAATTTGTTCGGTTAACTCTTTTTCAACTTTTTCAGCACTGGCACCAGGATAATAAGTCATTATCATGGATTCTTTGATGGTAAAGGCAGGATCTTCTAAGCGGCCAATATTTTGTAACGCAATTAGACCACCAATCACACAGACTAAAGCCACTAGCCAAATATTGACAGATCTAGTTAGAGAATAACGTGCAATATCCATTAATTTTCTGCCTTATATTCTCTAACTGCTAATCCTTCTCGCATATAACTAACACCGGCAGAAATAACTTTTTCACCCTCGGTTAAGCCGCTATTTAGCAAAGCATATTTATTTGCGATGCCGGAAATTTTAATATCTCGTTTATTAACTAAGTTAGTATTGGTATTCAGTATCCATACCGCAAAACCAGACTTTTTATCACCAAACACAGCAGTTACAGGTATGCCTATCACTTGTTTGTTTTTTGAATTTGATTGAATATTTACCATAGCTCTAGAGCCGGGTATTAATAAGGATTCTTGAGCATTGTCAATGGCAAAGATGACGTTATAAGTTTGAGTAATAGGATCAGGCACAGCTTCATGTTCTACATAGTGGATTTTATAGATTTCATTTTCCAAGCCAACAATTCTAGCGGTGGCTTGCAGATCCCTATTACCATGATTTAAGGTCATCAAACGTTCGGGTACATCAAAAGAGAAATATAAAGTAGAGCGATCTTGAATAGTGGCGACAGAATTTCCCATTTGCACATAACTATTGTTTTCAATATATCTGTCTGAAACAAAACCATCAAATGGAGCCGTTATCTTGGTATAACTTAAGTCCTGCTTAGCATTGTTTAAATCTAGCAAAGTAGTTTCGAACAAAGATTGCGCATTGTCATAAGCACTATGGGATACCCCGCCTGTTTTATATAAGGCTTCAATCCGTTTTAGATCATTGGTTGCCACTTGATGACGTACTTGTTTATCTTTTACTTTACGTTCGTATGGGGCGGGATCAATTTGAGCGAGTACTTGCCCCTTAGCCACTTTTTTACCTTTGACTAAATTAGTTTCAATTAAGCGGCCTGCCACTTCGAATCTGAGCTCAACATTCTTTACTGCAGACACAACTGCGGGGAATTCATGATTTGCATTGTTTTGTTGTTTCATAGCAGTAAAGGTTTGTACTACTAATGGCGCCTCTTCTTGACTAACAACAGCCTCTTCAGAACAGCCTAACAAAGCCATCACTAGGCTTATTAAAATCCACTGTTTCATTTTGAACCCTCAAATAATATGTCATAAGCCAATAGGCTGAATTAAGAAACCTGATGTTAACACATTAACATTAAGTGTAAAGGTTGTTGTAAAGTTAATTAATTCAAGTAAACTGCACTTTGATTTAATAGGTAATGATAAATGTTAAAAAGTACCAAAAAAATATTCGAAACTGCACAGCAATGCTTCATTCAGTATGGTTATACTGCTGCAAGCATAGCTATGATTAGTCGTTATTCAAATGTATCTAGAGTGACAATTCATAAGCAGTTTTCTTCGAAAGAAGCACTATTTAGAGCATTTATCGAAAATTACTTATTAGAAAAAGATAGTCAAATTCAAGCGTATATTCATAGTACTGGTATGTTCTGGGATGACACCAATGATTTTTTGACCCAAAGATGCACAGAAGTGTTTGATAATATTCCTAATGCCATGATCAAATCTGACTTGATCCATGCCGGACAAACACTGTGTGCTGATTTAATCGAGCAAAACCGGGTTAAAACGAAACAAGCAATTCAATCAAAATTAAACCAAGCGATTGAAAAAAAACAAGTTAGTCTTAACAGAATAGGCCTCACTATTGAAGAGTTTGCGACTAATGTTGAGTCTGTCGCTGAAGTGATTATGTTATCTAACTCAGTGCATCAGCCACGAGAGTCTATGCTTAAAACCATGCAAATTTATAAAGTGGCAACGTCTATTAATTGATCTTTCGAGCAGCCTGATAAATTTGAGAACTTTAATCGAATTACATTTGTTTAACTTTTCAGCTAAATAGGGTAGATTACCCGTATGGTAAATCAAATATAAAAAGATAATGTTATATACAATTTCAAAGAGGTTTTTATTATTATCAACTGTTATTGCAGTTTCTGCATGTACACAGATACAAAATAATAATATTGAGCAGACATCTAAGACCTTAGAAGCTCCGAACATATTATTTATTTACACTGATGATCAAGCCCCTTGGGCTATCGGTAGTTCAGGTAACCATCAAGCTATTACACCTAATTTAGACAAACTCGCCTCTGAAGGAATGAGTTTTCCTAATGCTTACACCACTACTCCAGTATGTAGCCCTTCTCGTGCGGGTTTAATGACTTCTCAGTATGGTTATGAACTAGGTATAGATGACTGGATTAATACATCAGGTAAATCTATTAGTCGGTTAGAGCCAGAACTTGGTTTAGCCCCTGCTCTTGAAACTTGGCCAGAAATTTTACAACAAGCCGGATACCATACTGGCTTAATTGGCAAATGGCATTTAGGTGAGTTAGATAAATACCACCCTACTAAGCAAGGATACGATGAATTTGTTGGTTTTCGATCCGGCGGTAATTCACCTATTAATCCTAAAATAGAAAAAGATGGTGTGGTCACTAAGCGTCAAGGGTTAACCCCTGATGTATTAACCCATGAAGCGATTAATTTTATTCAAAATAACAAAGACAAAAAATTCGCTTTATCGGTACATTTCCGTGCACCACATGCACGTTGGTTACCTGTCGCCGAAGAAGACCAAGCACCTTATTTAGATATGGATATGATTCTGCCTCATCCTGATTATCCTAATTTGGATGTGACAAAAACTAAAAGAATGATGGCCGAATATTTATCTAGCGTGCGCAGTGTCGATAGAAACGTAGGTAATTTATTAGCTGAGTTGGATAAATTAAGTTTAAGTGATAACACTTTAGTGGTTTTCACTTCTGACCATGGATATAACATGGGCCACAATGGTATTTGGCATAAAGGTAATGGCCATTGGTTATTGAAAAATGATACCCAAGCCACTAAAAATATCCCAACTAATCAAAGACCTAATATGTACGACAACAGCATTAAAGTGCCTAGTATTGTGCGCTGGCCAAGTGTCATCAAAGCAAATAGTACTAATGTCTCGTCTATGTCTAACTTAGATTGGTTCCCCACTTTAGTCAGTTTGGCAAAAGGAAAAGTAAACGAAAATACTGTAGTTAGGGGCCAAGATTTCACTGCTGCTTTGTTAGACGAAAACACTGTGTTATCGACAGATTATTACGCTGCTTATTCTACTTTGCATCAATCTATATCAGCCATGCGTATGTATAGCGACGGTAAGTATAAGTTAATTAAAGATTATAAAAATCGTGGTAGAGATGAGTTTTATGACTTAAAGCGTGATCCCGAAGAAAGAAACAATTTAATCGCTACGACTAAACCTGAGCTACAACAAATCATTAATGCTTTTGATGATATGATTTTTGCAAAAATGATAGCCACTAATGATCCTGAATTAGAGCAATTTTTTGGAGATAAAAAATGAATCCAGTGATTAAAATAACGGTACTGACTTGTACCGCGTTATTTAGCCTGAGTACTTTTGCTGCAAAAGAAAAAGCGCATTCTTTTCCTGAAGATTTGGCTGAATTGAACTTACCTTACTCTGTCACTGAATCTGAATTTAGTAAAAAGTTAACTACGGGTCAGCGCATTTTAGAAGAAGAAAACTGGAATGTTTGGGGGGCATCACCGATTGAGGGAGAAGATGGTAAAATTCATCTGTTTTATTCTCGTTGGCGTGGCACCCATGGTCGTTGGTTAAGCCATAGTGAAATTGCCCATGCAGTGGCAGACAAACCCGAAGGACCTTACACAGTTTTAGGTACAGTGTTGAGTGGGCGAGGTGAAAATCATTGGGATGCTGATACGATTCATAATCCTACTATTCAAAAAGTAGGCGATAAATATGCATTATTTTTTATCGGTAACAACTTAGCGAATGCTAGTAAATATGATGGCCATCATGCTTCCACTCAGCGTATAGGCCTAGCTCTGTCTGATAGTTTATATGGTCCATTTAAACGTGTTGGTGAAGAGCCCATCTTAGAAGTTAGCCCAAACAAAAAAGATTGGGACAGTTATCTAACAACCAATCCGGCTTTGTTACAACACCCTAATGGTGAGTTTTGGTTATATTACAAAGCATGGGATAAATATAATGATGACATGCGTAAAATGGGTGTGGCTATAGCAAAAGATATTAAAGGGCCCTACATTAAGCACCCTAAAAACCCTTTGGTTAATTTTGCCCAATATAAAAAACAAGTAGAAGATGCTTATGTATTTGTCGAAGACAACAAGTTCTATATGATAATGCGCGATATGGGGGTGATTCATCCTCATGTGGGTTTAATGTTAGATTCTGACGATGGCATTAACTGGTCAGCCCCACAACTGGGCTATCGGACTAATGTAGATTTTACTAATGAAAGTAAAATTCAGCGTATGGAAAGACCACAAGTCTTAATGCAAGACGGTAAAGCCAGTTATTTATTTTTAGCCTTGATGGGCGGAAAATATGATACTTCTTCGGCTTTTGTGTTGAAGTTAAAATAGGTTTTTTGTATTTACTGGGGCTAAGGAGTGTTGCTTTTAGCCCCATTTTTAACCCGCAACTATTCCCGATTAGCCCTAATCGTCTATCAATGTATAAAAGGCTAAGTCCAATCTCTGCGCAACAAGGCAAAGATATTCATATCGTGGAAAGTCTCACCCCAATAACTTTTTTCTCGCAAGGTACCTTCTAGCTGAAAACCGTGTTTTTGGATGAGTTTTTCTGAAGCTTGGTTGGTGGGCAGAATATAAGCTTCAATTCTATGTACATAAAAATGAAAATTCTCACTTAAAACAAAATTTATCATGGCGGTCACTGCCTCTGTGGCATAACCCTTACCCCAATGCTGCTTAGCTAATTCGTAGCTGATAACTGCGGTATGATCAAAAGGATTCCAATTACTAAAACCACAAGATCCGATAAATTCTTTAGTCTGCTTATCTCTAATCGCCCAACGAATACCGGAGTTATTTTCAAATAAACTCTCAAAATGTTTAATCAGCCTAATGGCATCTAACTGAGTTTTGAAAATATCCACATCATAATGCTCAACCACAGCAGGATCTGAGAATATCTGAAAAATATCATCGCTGTCTTGATGCTTTAGTTGATCTAATAACAGATTTTTGCAAGTTAATATTGGAAATACAGTATTTGTCATTCGCCCTACTATTTTTGTCGATCAATTTAAATAAGCATAATCCAAAGGGTTACTTATCACTATGGTTAAGTACGTTAGCGTTATTTAATGCCAAATTGTATTAACCTAAACTCGGATTATCTAGCTAAAGTAATTTTTTTAATAGCGTTAATTTGATTTCTGTAAAAGGCGGATAACGTAATGCTGGATCCAGCAAGGTGCTTCGTTTCATTACCGTTTTTAAATGACTAAAAGTATCGAAGCCAGCTTGTCCATGATATTGGCCCATGCCACTGCTACCCACACCACCAAAAGGTAAATTAGGATTAGCCATAAACATCATGCCGTCGTTAATACATACGTTGCCCGAACTTGTGAAGTTTAAAACGTAGTTTTCAAATTCTGTGTTTTTGGTATACACATACAAAGCCAAAGGTTTGGCTCTATGGTTAATCAGGCTAATGGCATCTGCTATCTTTTCGACTGTTATGATAGGCAAAATAGGACCAAAAATTTCATCTAACATCAGCTGACTATCTAAATCGGGATCTAATACAACTGTTGGTTCTAGATACTTTTTTTGCGTGTCATGTTCACCACCAATCACTATGTTTTGCCCTGCAAGGTAACTGACTAACCTAGTTAGGTGCCTAGTGTTGATGATCCTGCCATAGTCTTGATTGTGTTTTATATCGTTACCGTAGAATTGAGTTATTTTACTTTTTAAAATATCAATAAAAGCCTGACTTTGAGACTCCTCGATAATAACGTAATCAGGTGCAACACAGGTTTGTCCTGCATTCATCCATTTATTCCAGACAATACGTGCGGCTGTCATGTCTAAATTGCAGTCATTGTCTATGATACAAGGGCTTTTACCGCCAAGTTCAAGTGTCACTGGGGTAAGATGTTCAGCGGCAGCTCGCATGACTATTTTCGCCACCCCTTCACCACCTGTATACATAATATGATCGAACTTTTGTTTTAGTACTTCTGTGGTTTCGGCTACTGCTCCTTCTAACACCCAAAACGAATCGTTACATAAATACTTAGGTAATAATTTGGCTAATAGCTCTGAGCAGGCTGGAGCTAATTCTGATGGTTTCATTACCGCGCAGTTACCAGCAGAAATCGCTGCCACTAAAGGTGCCAATACTAATTGAATGGGATAATTCCATGCGCCAATAATCAAAACTGTGCCTAGAGGTTCGGGTAATTGATAACTTTTGGCGGGGTGCGCAATTAAAGGTGTACTGACCTTTCTGGGTTTCATCCACTTTTCTAAGTGTTTTAGTGTATGGTCAATATCACTAATGGTGAAGCCAATTTCTGTGGTCCAGGCTTCATATTCGGATTTTGCTAAATCTGAGGCTAAGGCTTGTAGAAAACTTTGTTCTTGTTCAACTAACATCTTTTTCAGTTGACTCAGTTGTGTAACTCGCCATTCATAAGAGCGAGTTTGCGCTGAATTAAAATGCGCTCTTAAGTGGTTTACCCGCTCACTTATATAATGCAAGTCTTCAGTTAATGTATTCAAGATTCGATGTCCTCACATTTTTATTAAGCAAAATATATTGTACAAAGATCATATTGACTCTGACATAACGTTTATAACTAATCTTTCATACTCTCACGTAACTGTGAAGGTAAAATACCGAACTGCAATTTAAACTGCCGACTGAAATAACTGTGTTCTGAAAAACCGCATCGATATGCTATCTCAGCTATGGGTAAGCGGGTTTCTATTAACATCCGCCGCGCATTTTCCAAGCGTACTTCATTAATAAATTGTTTTGGTGTTTTAGACAGGTATTTTTTAAAGCGTCTTTCCAGCGCACTTACCGAAATAAATGCCAATTTGGCTAATTCTTCAATGCTAATTTCTTTGTGGAAATTTTCTCGTACGTATTCAATGGGTTCTTTTATGGCATCAATACTAGATAACACTTTAGAAGCTTTGGATAACAGTTGGGTAAAGCCAAAAGAGCCAATAATTATATTTTCTTTGTTGAATAAGGGCCGTTTAGAAGTAGAAAACCATGCAAATTCGCCTGAGTTCAACATGTTTAGTTCTAACCTGTCGGTAATCACTTGGCCATTCATGACACTTTTGTCGTCTGTGATAAATTGTTTGGCAATATGTGGTGGGAAAAAAGCAATGTCTGATTTACCAATCACTTGATGTAAGGAGTGACAACCTAAGTGTTCTACAAATTTTTTGTTGGCATAAATTATCTGGCTATCCGTATCTTTTATCCAAAAAATAACGTCCGTTAACAAATCAAACATACTGAGTATTTGTTCAAATCCGACTATGCTTTGCAGAAATTCAGTTTCTTGGTTCACTTTAGTATCGGTCACCGTAAGGCCTTTAGTTATAAGTTATCTAGTACGAAGTTTAAAAAGAATGACGCTGAAAATATTGCATTCAAAAATTTAATATTGCAAATAGAAATGGAATTTTAGCCTTGTTAGCAAAGAGATCCACGGAATGTTTGTAACAAGAGATAATTCAGGAATATAAAAAACGCCGAAAAGGTCTGATCCTTAGCCGATATTTAATTAACCTCATGGGAGTAAATGGTGTTAATTTATTGTTAACGTAATTATTGCGAATTTAATCGATTACTTTTTAGGAGATGTGAATATATGTTCAAGTTTATAAGTAAAAAAGCAGTATGGTTTAAAACAGGTTGTTGTTTGGCTCTTTCTCTAAGTTTAACGCTACCCGCGGTAGCACATGAGCTGGGATTACAACTTTATAGTGTCAGAAATCAAATGGAAAAAGATGTACCAAGCACTTTTTCTGAAATTAATAAGTGGGGTTTGAACCTAGTTGAAGGTGGCGGTAAACTTTACGGTTTGTCGGTTGAAGAATATCGTAATGAATTAATCAAACATAATTTAGAAGTAGCAAGTGTAGACACCTCTTATGATGAAATACGCGATAACCCAATCGCTGTGGTTTACAAAGCAAGATATTTTGGCAGTCGTTTTGCAACCTTTTATTGGATCCCTCATAACGGTAAAAAAGGTTTTACTATAGATGAAGCCAAAGCGGCCGTTGCTGTAATGAATAAAGCCGGTAAGTTACTAAAACAAAACGGTATTACCTTGCAATATCATGCCCATGGTTATGAATTTTTACCTCATGAAAACGGCACCATACTTGACTATATGCTAGAAAATGTAACGGACGCTGCTTTTCAAATGGATGTATTTTGGATGAAGCAAGGCGGTATGGATCCAACGGCTTTACTTAAAAAATATCCAGGCAAATTTTTATCGCTACATTTAAAAGATCGTAAAAAAGGTTCAAAAAATTCTTTAAATGGTCAAGCCGATGTTGAAACCAACGTTGTCTTAGGTACAGGCGATGTAGGTATTGCCAGTGTAGTTACTGAAGCTAAAAAGCAGGGGATTCGTTATTTCTTTTTAGAAGATGAGTCGTCACGTGTTATGCGCCAAGTGCCTGAAAGTATTAAATATCTTAAGCAGCTAGAAGCTCATTAATTTGTAATCTAGTGATAAGTCTTCTCCTGTATCATCAATATGGGAGAAGGACGTTTGTCCGCAAATTCCCTTTCCTATCCTTAAAAAGGCTAGCTAAAACTAACTAATAATTAAAAGGTTAGTGTATTTAATCATCAATGCCTTTGAATCGGCGGCTGGGACTCTATATAATCCGCCGCAGTCAAATCAACTAATATAGGTAAAAGTATGAGCCTTAACTCAGTACCAGCTGGTAAAAATTTACCAGAAGAAATTAACGTTATCATTGAAATCCCAGCTCACGCTGATCCAATTAAATACGAAGTAGATAAAGATACGGGCGCAATTTTTGTTGACCGTTTTATGGCAACTTGTATGCACTATCCAGCTAACTATGGTTATGTAAACCAAACTTTATCTGAAGATGGTGATCCAGCTGACGTATTAGTGATGAGCCCTTTTCCATTGTTAGCGGGTTGTGTTATTAAATGTCGTCCAGTTGGCGTATTAAAAATGACTGATGAGTCAGGTATAGATGCAAAAATCTTGGCCGTGCCAGTTGATAAATTGTCTACTATGTATCGTGACATTCACGATATTGACCAAGTACCAGAATTACTTAAACATCAAATTCAACATTTCTTTGAGCATTATAAAGATTTAGAAGCCAATAAATGGGTGAAAATTGACGGTTGGGAAGATGCTGCTGCTGCTAAAGCTGAACTAGTAAACAGCGTTAAGTTATATAACGAATCTATTGCTTAACTTTTACAGTTAATCACTGAAGATTAAACAAAAAGCCGAGACAATTTATTGTCTCGGCTTTTTTGTTTCTCGCTAGATTGTAATTTCTCATTCGTGGCATAATCCTATTTCAATCACTAAGGCTCATGTATGCGCAAATTACCTGCTATGTCATCTATCCGCCAAACCCCTCAATTATTATTGTTAATGATGGCTTTTGTGATGCCGCTGGTTTTTTCTATCTGGAATGCATTGTTAAATAACTTTGTGGTAGAAAAGGCGGCATTTACTGGTGCTGAAATTGGCATGTTGCAAAGTTTGCGAGAGGTGCCAGGTTTTTTAGCTTTTACTGCTGTTTTTGTGTTGTTGGTAATAAAAGAACAGCTGTTTGCGCTTATTTCACTGGCAGTTATGTGTGTCGGTGTGGCATTGACTGGTTGGCTGCCTTTCGAGTTTGGTCTGTATTGCACCACAGTTTTAATGTCTATTGGTTTTCATGACTTTGAAACCATCAATCAATCTTTAACTTTGCAATGGATTGAAAAAGATAAAGCCGCTCATTTTATGGGCCAGCAATTGGCAGTAAAAAGTTTTGCCTCCCTACTGGCTTATGGCGCAGTTTGGGTCTTTATGGAGTGGTTAGGTTATTCATATTTAGCTATGTACATGTTGGCTGGTGGTGTGGGCTTAATTATAGTTTTTGTTATGTGGACCAGTTTTGATACTTTTACTCACGGGCCTATCCAACACAAACAATTATTCTTACGTAAACGATATTGGTTGTACTACGGCTTAGTGTTTTTTAGTGGTGCCAGAAGACAAATATTTATGGTATTTGCTTCGTTCATGATGGTGGAAAAATTTGGTTTTTCAGTGGGTGATATTAGTCTATTGTTTATGATTAATTATGTATTTAATTTATTTTTTGCACCCAAAATTGGTCGTTGGATCAGCCGTATTGGTGAACGTAAAGCACTGACAATTGAATATATAGGCTTAATTTTTGTCTTCTCAAGTTATGCCATGGTTGATCAAGCCTATCTTGCTGCGGGTCTTTATGTAATTGATCATTTATTTTTTGCTATGGCTATTGCAGTGAGAACCTATTTTCAAAAAATTGCAGATCCCAAAGACATTGCCTCTACTGCAGCGGTTAGTTTTACCATTAATCACATTGCGGCTGTGGTTATCCCTGCTTTGCTTGGTATAGTTTGGTTAACCTCTCCTATTCTAGTATTTTATATTGGTAGCGGGTTTGCCATATGTTCGCTAGCTTTGGCTTTGAATATGCCAAATAATCCTTCACTTGGCCGAGAGGTCATTATTAATCCACTAGTATGGACCAATAAAAATAATGCACAAAATAACGATTAACATACCGCTACTTTTTTCTTTGCTGTTTATATTTTGCAGTTTTCATTCATTGGCTGAACAGCCGTTAGAATTATTCTGGGAAGATATGATACCGAAAAACTACCAAGCTCCAGATGTAGAATTAAGTCATGACGGCTCTATGATGCAATTAGGGGTTAATGCGCCTGTGGTTGAAAGCCTGAATGGTAAGTTAGTAAAAATTCCGGGATTTATTGTACCTTTAGAGGGTGATAACTCTGCCACAACTGAGTTTTTATTAGTGCCATATTTTGGTGCCTGTATCCATGTGCCGCCACCTCCGGCCAATCAAATTGTTTATGTAAAGTTTGCTAAAGGTGTACCCATAGATACGATACAAGATGCTGTCTGGATAACAGGTACTTTGACAACCCATGGCTGGCAAGGTGATGTAGCCACGGTTGGTTATTCCTTAGCGGGCATACAAATGAATCCATATGATGGTTAAAATTATATTGTCGGATTTCTGGTCGCCGAACGGTGAACAAATAAGAGTTTTTTGACTGTCTGTGCAACTTGTTCTAGTAGCTTTAACAATTTCAGCATAAAAAACGCAGCGGTAAGCTGCGTTTTTTGTTTATGAATAATTTTAGTGGGTATTATTCACTTCTGTTTTTTTCTAACAAAGGTTTAAGAAAACGCGCCGTATGCGAACCTTCTACTTCAGCAACGTCTTCAGGTGTGCCTTGTGCAATAATTTTTCCACCGCCAGAACCGCCTTCTGGCCCTAAATCTACTATCCAATCTGCAGTTTTAATCACATCTAAATTATGTTCAATCACCACTACCGTATTACCGTGATCTCTAAGCCTGTGTAGGACTTCCAGTAATTGTTTTATATCGTGGAAATGTAACCCTGTGGTAGGTTCGTCAAGTATGTACAGTGTTTGTCCTGTATCTCGCTTTGACAGCTCTTTAGCCAGCTTCACCCGTTGTGCTTCACCACCAGATAAAGTGGTGGCAGCTTGGCCTAAACGTATATAAGACAAACCAACATCAATGAGAGTTTGCAACTTGCGGGCAATGGCTGGAATCACATCAAAGAAGGGACGGGCTTCTTCTACTGTCATGTCTAATACTTGATGTATATTAAATCCTTTGTATTGGATCTCTAAGGTTTCACGATTGTAGCGTTTGCCTTTACACACATCACAAGGTACATAAACGTCAGGTAAAAAGTGCATTTCTACTTTTATTACGCCGTCACCTTGGCAAGCTTCACAACGTCCACCTTTGACGTTAAAACTGAAACGGCCAGGTTTATAGCCACGAGATCGAGCTTCTTGAGTACCTGCGAATAATTCACGTACTGGAGTAAATATCCCCGCATAAGTGGCTGGATTAGAACGAGGTGTACGACCAATTGGACTTTGGTCAATATCAACTACCTTATCCATAAACTCTAAACCAGTAATCTGTTTATAAGGCGCAGCTTCGCCTGTGGTAGCACCATTTAGCGCATGATGTGCTAAACGATAAAAGGTGTCATTGATTAAGGTTGACTTACCTGAGCCAGAAACACCGGTAACACAGGTCATTAATCCAATCGGTGCTCGGAAAGTAACGTCTTGTAAGTTATTGCCAGAGGCACCAGTGATTTCAATCCATTTATCTTGATCAATCTCAGTACGCTTGGCAGGAATTTCTATTCTTTCACGTCCTGAAAGATACTTACCAGTCAGTGAATGTTCACTGTTTTTAATGTCATCGATAGTGCCTTGGGCGACAATTTCACCACCATGTACACCGGCTCCTGGGCCTATATCGAGTACAAAGTCAGCCGCGCGAATGGCATCTTCATCATGCTCTACAACCAAAACGGTATTACCTAAATCACGTAAATGGATCAGGGTTTCAAGTAATCTTTCATTGTCTCTTTGATGTAAACCAATAGAAGGTTCGTCCAACACATACATCACGCCTACTAAACCTGCGCCTATTTGACTGGCTAAGCGGATACGTTGAGCTTCGCCACCAGATAACGTATCGGCACTACGGGAAAGCGATAAATAATTGAGTCCAACGTTAACTAAGAAGGTAAGTCGGTCGTTAATTTCTTTAAATATTTTTTCAGCTATTTTTTCCCGTTTACCGGTTAATTTCACGGTAGAGAAAAACTCTAATGCTTCAGCAATCGATAAATCAGTAATCACATGCAGTGGCGTTTCGCCGATAAATACATTTCTGGCTTCTAAACGTAAACGCGTACCTGAACAGCTAGAACAATGTTGTTGGCTTAAATACTTAGCTAATTCATCGCGTACCGCATTTGATTCGGTTTCTTTGTAACGACGTTCCATATTAGGAATTATCCCTTCGAAGGGATGCTTACGTTCCATTATATCGCCGCGATCATTGATATATTTGAATTTTAACGATGTACCTTTACTACCATGTAGCACTATATCTTTAGCTTTATCGTCTAATTCTGCAAAAGGTTTGGTCAAATCAAAGTCATAATGATCGGCTACGGCTTGTAACATTTGGAAGTAGTAATAACTACGTTTATCCCAACCACGAATAGCACCACCTGATAAGCTCAACTCATCGTTAGCAATAATGCGGTGTGGGTCGAAAAATTGTCTAGTACCTAAACCATCACAGCTTTGACATGCCCCTGCTGGGTTATTAAAAGAGAACAATCTTGGCTCAAGCTCGGCCATGCTGTATCCACAGTGTGGGCAAGCAAAGTTAGAAGAAAATACCAGAGCTTCTTTGTCGGGCTCATCCATATAGGCCACTTTAGCTGTGCCGCCAGATAGATTAAGTGCTGTCTCGAAAGATTCAGCTAAGCGGAGTTTTAAGTCTTCACGCACTTTAAAACGATCCACTACTACTTCTATAGTGTGTTTTTTGTGTAGATCTAGCTCTGGTGGATCAGATAAATCACAGACATTACCGTCGATTCTAGCGCGAATAAAACCTTGGGCCGATAGGTTTTCTAAGGTTTTTAAATGTTCACCTTTACGATCTTGCACCACAGGGGCTAACAACATTAATTTATTGTCAGCAGGCATAGTCATGACTCTGTCAACCATTTGACTGATAGTCTGTGCATCTAGCGGTACGTTGTGATCAGGACAACGAGGTTCACCTACTCGCGCATATAACAAACGCAAATAATCATAAATTTCGGTGATAGTGCCCACAGTAGAGCGTGGGTTATGGGATGTTGATTTTTGTTCAATAGAAATGGCCGGAGAAAGACCGCCAATGTGATCCACATCTGGCTTTTCCATCATAGACAAAAACTGCCTAGCGTAGGCTGAAAGAGACTCAACATAACGTCTTTGCCCTTCTGCATACAAGGTATCGAAGGCGAGAGAGGATTTGCCTGAGCCAGATAGCCCAGTAATAACGGTGAGCTTATCTCTAGGAATGTCTAGACTGATGTTCTTAAGATTGTGGGTGCGGGCCCCGCGTACTTCAATATTTGCCATTATTAGATCTGTATCAGCGCAAAAGAAGAAGTATTACATACTCTTAAAATTAGCACTACGGTAAGCGGCATTATCTTTTGAATTCTTAACTAAAAGTTAATTCTTTGCTGATTAATATTCCTGAAAAATGCAAAATATGCTAAGGTTCTCGGCCATTTTTAGTATTGTTATTTAACGACCTTTAAAAAACTGACCTAACCTTGAATTCTACCGAACTCCGCACAGCCTTTTCACTGGCGTTTATCTACGTATTACGCATGCTTGGCTTGTTTATGATCATGCCTGTATTAGCTATTAGTGCACAGCATTATCCTGATTATTCCGCATTTTTGGTGGGCTTAGCTATTGGTGGTTATGGTTTAACTCAAGCTGTTTTGCAAATCCCTATGGGGGTGCTGTCAGACAAAATAGGTCGTAAGCCAGTTATTGCTGGTGGTTTATTAATATTTGCCGTGGGAAGTTTAGTGGCAGCCAATGCTGAAAGTATGCAATGGGTAGTGATTGGCCGATTCTTACAAGGGGCGGGTGCTATTGCCGGAGCCATTATGGCCTTAGCCGGTGACCTAACCCGAGAAGAACAAAGACCTAAAGTTATGGCTATTATCGGTATTTCTATCGGTTTTTCTTTTTACTTAGCTTTATTACTGGGCCCGCTAGTAGTGGGTAAATATGGCTTAAGTGGTATTTTCTTCGCTACTGGTACCTTAGCGCTATTATGTATTCTGCTGGTGGTATTTGTTGTGCCCAACGGCAAAAACATCGCCCCTAGAGGTGACACCTTACCTATCGTGCGAGACTTAAAGATTTTATTTTCTCATCCGCAATTATTACGACTAAATATCAGCGTGATGTTATTACACATGTTGATTACTTTATTATTTGTACAAATTCCCGTATTTTTAATTGATTTAGCCTGGCCTCTGTCTACTCATTGGAAAGCTTATTCAATTGTACTATTTGCCTCAATTATTGGTTTAGTGGCCTTGATGTCACTGGCTAAAAAACAACAAAAAGTGGTGATGTTATTGAGTGTGGCGGGGTTGGCGTTAGTGTTTGCAGTAATGGCAATCGACCACTCATCCATTGTTTATTTATTAATTATTATCAGCCTGTTTTTTACCTGTTTTAATTATTTAGAAGCCAATTTCCCGGCTATGGTGTCAAGTATCGCGCCAGCGGGTAAAAAAGGCTCTGCTATGGGCATTTATGCTAGTTTTCAATTCTTTGGTGCATTCATAGGAGGACTGCTTTCAGGTAGCATTTCACAATATGTAGGCAACCAATGGGTGTTTGTATTGGCCTCTGGGTTATGCATCATTTGGTTGTTATTGATCCAAGGAATTTCTGCGACGAATCGTTTAAAAAGATATACACTTAAGACAATTAATCAGACACCAGATTTGGCACTGCAGCAACTTTCAGAATTGGAAGGTGTAGTGGATGTAACCGTTGTTTCAGATGAGCAGGTTATTTATCTAAAAGCAGATGGCAAACACTTCGATATGCAACAAGCACGACGTGTACTGGGTTTACAAGAATAGTGAGGAAATAAAATGGCGAGTAAAGGTGTTAATAAAGTAATTTTGGTCGGTAACTTAGGTAAAGATCCTGAGGTACGTTATACGCCAAATGGTAAAGCGGTGGCCAATCTAACCTTGGCCACATCTGAAAGCTGGAAAGATCAAAGCGGTCAAATTCAAGAAAAAACTGAATGGCATCGCGTATCTATGTTTGGCAAGTTAGCTGAAATTGCTGGCGAATATTTACGTAAAGGCAGCCAAGTGTATGTCGAAGGCAAGTTGCAAACGCGGAAATGGCAGAACAAAGAAGGCCAAGATCAGTACACCACAGAAATCGTTTTAGACCCCTTTAATGGTGTTATGCAAATGTTGGGTGGCAAAGGTGGAAACAATCAATCTGAAGGTGGGTTCCAAGGACAACAACGTCCAGCGCAAGCTCCGCAACAGAATCAAGGTTACCAACAAGCACCACAACAGAACCAAGGTTATCAGCAGGCTCCGCCGCCGCAACAGCAATATCAGCAGCCTCCTGCTCAACAAGCTCCGCAACAAAATCAAGGTTACCAACAAGCACCACAAGGTCAACAGCAGGGCAAACCAGCCGCACCTATGGCCGAACCTGATTTTGATTTTGATGACGATATTCCGTTTTAATTCAAGACAAAAATAGAAATGTTATTAAAAGCCGCTATTAAGCGGCTTTTTTATTTGGTGGCATGGTATCTACTTTTTGTCATAAATATGTAGGGTTTAAAGGAAAGTGTTTTTTGCCAACTTAAAGTAACTTTGGCCTCTGTTGTGATGGCCGCCTTTATAATAATAAAAACCAATAAGTGGCTGCTTTAAAATAATTTTTTTCGGTTGTTGAAAATATATTTTTAGTCCTTACCCAAAAATTATTATCACATTTAAAAACTCAGTATCAATCATTCTCACCAGTCTACTGCGACAATTTGCCACATTCCCCCTTTGTTAATTCTAGGTTAAAGTTTTCCCAGTTTTCTGTTTCATATCATAATAAGAAAGGACACTTTATGCTTCCATTCAAGCGCAGTCGGCTTGCTATTTGTTTTACTCTTCCCTTTATTACCTTCGCAAATGCACAAACTACTCAAGAGCCAGTTGAAACCGTTGAAACCATAGTAGTTCAAGGTGAACAAACTAAATTAGATATTGAGACCGAAAGGTTATTAACCCCAGGCGGGGTGACTATTGTTGATAGTGCTGAGCTGTATGCAAGAAATATCGCGAATTTAGCCGATATGTTGCGTTATGTGCCGGGAGTGTGGGCCACTAGTACCAATGGCTCTGATGGGATGTTTTTTTCCAGTCGTGGCTCTAATTTAGATGCTACTAATTATGATATGAATGGTATCAAGTTGTTGCAAGATGGCCTGCCAGTGACCGCTGCCGATGGCAATAATCACAATCGTATGATTGATCCTTTGAGTGCCAGTTTTGCCACCATCGCCAGAGGGGCTAATGCGCTTACGTATGGTGCCAGTACTCTAGGTGGAGCGATTGATTTTGTTACCCCCACCGCGCGCGATTTAGAAAATGTGGAGTTATTTGTGAATGGCGGTAGTCATGGTCAACTGCAAGGTCGATTAAGTGCCGGAGTGGTAGCGGGCGATTTTGATGGTTTGCTGACTCTCGAAAGCAAGCAGTGGCACGGTTATCGTCAGCATAATAAGCAAGATCGCCAAGGTGTATATGCAAATGCAGGATTACAGCTAAGTGATAATGTACAAACTCGCCTTTACCTAACCTATATTAATAACGATCAAGAACTGCCGGGGGCTTTAAGTGCCGAGCAGTTTGCTGAAGACCCTTATCAGGCAGATCCTAAAGCGATAACAGGGCATTTTCAGGTGAATGTAGAAACCGCCCGATTGGCCAGTAAAACCAGTTGGAAAATTGATGATAAAAGTAGTTTAACTTTTGGTTTGTCGTATGAAGATCAAACCCTTTATCACCCAATAGTTGACAAGGTATTGGTGGATTTTGATGGCCCAGGCCCAGAAGCGCCAACAGAAGTATTTAGCTTGCTAATCAATACCGACCAAACCTCTTTGGGTAGCTCTTTGCGATATAATTTACAGGCTGGTGATCACAACTTATTGCTAGGTATGAATTACGCTCAGACGGCGGTCAAAGGCGGTAATTATCGTAACGATGGCGGGCAACGTAATGGCCTAACAACGTTAGTGGATAATGACGCTGATAGTTTGGAATTATTTGTGTTTGATCGCTGGCAAGTTGCAGACAAATGGCAACTTATGTATGGCCTGCAATCTGTGTCTGCTGGGCGTGATGTGCGCAGTACTGAGGTCGCTGATGATAGTTTACGTAACCCAAGTGCTGATTACGATAGTATCAATCCAAGAGCGGGAGTGATTTACCAACAAAGCGCAGATAGCCAATTGTTTGCCAATATCAGCCGCTTGTACGAAGCGCCGACTAATTTTGAGTTAGAAGACGATGTTAGAGCCGATAATTCTACCCTTGATGCTATGTCTGGCACAGTGTTAGAAGTTGGCACCAGAGGGCAACAACAACTACAAGGCGATAACTTGTGGCGTTGGGATCTGGCTTTTTATTATGCCAAGTTGAGTGATGAAATTCTGTCTATGGACGATCCTACTGCCCCTGGAACTAGCCTGTCTACCAATGTAGATAGCACTATTCATGCAGGTATCGAAGCTTTAGTCGGTGCTAGCTTTACTTTAGGCGAAGGCGCAGTACACACCTTAGAGCCGTTAGTCAGTGTCACGGTGAATGAGTTTTCATTTGATGGCGATGTGACATACGGCAATAACGACCTACCCGCCGCTCCTGCTTATGTGGTTAAGGGCGAAATTATTTATTGCAACAGTAATGGTTTTTATCTAGGGCCCACTTTTGACCTAGTGGATGAACGTTACGCCGATTTTAGTAATAGCTACACAATAGACTCATATGCCTTGTTAGGTTTACGAACTGGCTTGTCTGGAGAGGGCTGGGAAGCTTATGCAGAGATACGCAACCTAACTGATAAAAAGTATGTGTCTAGCCATAGTGTGCGCGACATTGCTGCTGCCGATGCCGCAATTTTAAATGCGGGTGAGCCACGATCTGTCTATCTAGGTTTAAAAATAAGCTTGTAAAAATGACCATAAAAACCAAGCAAACAAAAGTGAGAAAATGTAGGTGAAAACTAAAATGTCGTTTAAAAGTGAAAAATTCCATCATGCCGTACATAGGTGGCATTTTTTTGCTGGTTTGTTTGTTCTACCCTTTTTATTCTTGTTGTCTGTCAGTGGTTTATTGATGCTTATTACTAAACCAATTGAACCATGGTTAGATAGGGATTTATTCGAGGTCTCATCACCAATCACGCAACAAATAACGCAGCAAGGCCAAACAGTTTCTCCCTCAAAAATGTTAGCTAAAGTGCAAACCTTAAACCCTGATGGCAAGGTGAAGTTATACATTGCCCCCAAAAAGGTTACAGAGTCGGCTAGGTTTTCGGTAGTGGCAGGCTCCCATAGCGCTCATGGTGGTCACGGCCAGCCGAGCACTACTGTGTTTGTCAATCCTAACAATGGTGAAGTATTAGGCAGTGTCGATCCCGCTCAATCTTTATATGCTCAAATTAAAACTTTCCATGGCTCGCTATTTTTAGGTGATTTGGGCGATGCTTTAATTGAGATTGCTGCGGGTTTAGCGGTATTAATGATCATCAGCGGGTTTTATATGGCTTGGCCTAAGGCCAGATGGCGAGTGTTAAAGGCACGGCAAGAGTCTTGGCGTCGTCTGCATAGAATGATGGGCTTAGTGGTAGGGTTACCCTTGTTGCTCTTTTTACTGTCGGGTTTAGCTTGGACCAACTTTTGGGGCGGACAGTTAGTACAACCTTGGGGCTCATTACCCGGTACCAGCTTTACTGCGCCAAAGGCTGAAGATACCCATCAAACTATGAATCAAACTGGAGAGCATCAAGTGCCTTGGGCGATGGAACATACCCATATGCCAATGTCGGCAGAAAAACATCACCAACATACTGCTGTAAAAGAGACAGGCGAATTAGATCTAAATTCAACCATAGCAAAAGCCAAACAACTGGGGTTTGATAATTTTAGAGTACATTTACCCCAATCCGAAACCGCGGTGTGGACCATATCAGCTACCACTATTGCCGGTGATATTACTAATCCATTGGCTGAACGCACAGTTCACCTAGATCGCTTCAGCGGTGAAGTATTAGCTGACTTACCCTTTGCCGATTACCCTAAACTAGGTCAAGCCATGGCGACTTTTGTCCCATTTCATCAAGGGGATCTTGGCTGGTGGAATTGGTGGTTAAATATTGTATTAGTGCTGATGGTGATTGGTATTTTATTTAGTGGAATTTTTAGCTGGTGGAAACGCCGCCCTAAAAAGTCAAAGAGACTGGCAGCCCCTGCTGCTCAACCTAGCGCCAGTAAACTGGTAATTGCCTTGATGTTATTGATGGCTTTGTGTTTTCCTTTATCTGCATTGGTATTAGCGGCCATGATCTTAGTAGATTGGTTAGTGCTTTCACGTATCAATTCTTGGCAAAAATGGCTTAAATAGCCTTAGTGCAAATTGCTATTTTCTATCTTATTCAAAGACGTTAATAAAGGTTTACTGAATAAAAAAGCCACGTTCAATGCGCGGCTTAACTTATCTAACTGGATAACTCATAGTTAGTTTTTTGCACTAAAAAAGCCACAAAAATTTGTTATGTCATGAGCCTTAAATTTAAAGTTATTTCTACATGGCCTAATACCTGCATTTAGCTGTTTGTAAGCAAACGCCTCCTGAACTCAAACTGTCTGTCTAAACAATTTTGCTTTAGCTTTATGCCTATTAAACAGGGGGATGAATATAAATAATTATCAAGGAGTCTCATTTTGTACAAGTATTACATCTTTGCATTAGTGTTGGGTGTTAGTGTCATACCGTTTCAACCCTCTTCCAAGGCACAGCAACGCGTAACAGTGGATAACAAAACAAACAGCAAAGACAGATTAACCCATGCATTCAGTAGAGAATGGTTGGAGTCTAAGGCGAAAGAATTAGCTACTCGCGAATATAAGATCAAACAAATACCTGCAGATAACCCGCTGAGTCAAATGGGCTACGATGACTATAAAAAGATACAGCTTGAGCGAGGGGCGACTATTTGGTCAAAAGAAGACAGAAACTTTCGCGTTAACCCATTACATCCAGGCTTTTTATTTAAAACTCCGGTGAAGTTAAACCTAGTGGTAGGGGGTGTTTCTAGACAGATATTTTATACCACTAAAATTTTCAATTACGATTCAGAACAAGAAGCATTAAAAAACACTGATGCGCAAGGCTATTCGGGCTTTAGTGTTACTCACCCGATTAATAACGCTGAAAAGTGGGATGAGTTTATGGTGTTTCAAGGAGGTTCGTATTTTAGGGCGGTAGGCCAGAGCAATTGGTACGGGTTATCAGCTCGTGGTTTGGCCATTAATACAGCCAAACCTTCGGGCGAAGAGTTTCCGGTATTTACTGAATTCTGGCTAGAACGCCCAAAGGAAAAAAGTGAAAATTTGGTGATACATGCCTTGATGGAAAGTGAATCTTTAACAGGGGCTTTCACCTTTACTGTTAAGCCGCAAAAGAACACAGAAGTACTAGTGAAAAGTACACTGTATCCTAGAAGAGACATCAGCTCATTTGGTATTGCTCCTTTAACTTCGATGTTTTTATTTAATGGTATGAACCGTTCTCGCTTCGACGATTTTCGCCCAGCTGTGCATGATTCAGATGGTTTACTAATGGTTAAAGGTAATAATGAGAAAATTTGGCGATCTCTTGCTAACCCTCGAAGGCTTCAGGTTTCGGCATTTGAAGATGAAGCAATAAAAGGTTTCGGATTAATGCAGCGTAGTAGAGAGTTTAATGACTTTGAGGATATGGAAGCCCATTATCACAACAGGCCTTCAGCTTGGGTTACGCCAATCAATAATTGGGGGCCTGGTCATGTGGAGTTAATAGAAATACCCACTAAGGCGGAAATTCACGACAATATTGTCGCTTTTTGGCAACCAAATCAGATACTAAAAGCAGGTCAACCAAGAGAATTTAGTTATAAAATTTCTTGGGGCAGTGATGCGCCTATTAAAAACATTGATGGCAAAATTATTTCTACTGCCGCAGGTAAGTCCTTAGGCTCAGAGACCATGCGTGAATTTGTTATCGATTACAAAGGCCAGCATCTTCCACAAGATTTATTGATTAACGCTATCAGTAGCTCAGGCCACATAGCTGGCGTTACCAGTAAAATCATTCCAGAAACAAACAATCTTCGCGTAGTGGTGAAATTTGAACCGGCTGATGAGGATCTTTCTGAACTTCGAGTGTCACTTGCAAAAGGGGATAAACAATGGGGCGAAACATGGTTATACCGATGGACCAGATAAAAATAGATAGCCAAGGAGCACCAATCGAGTCTCCTTTGCATATGCCTGCTCAGGATTTTTCCAGTAAACCTAAAGTGAAGCACGCTAAGCAGGGGTGGACACAACTGTTTGCAAGATTGATTACATTTGGGGGTGCAACGGCATTAACTGCCTATGCCACTCACCAAATGATATTAATTGTGACTCAGGACAATGCCACAGTCTTACAGTGGGTTATGGTTGGCTTGTTTCTACTAACCTTTGTCTGGATAGCATTAGCGGCGAGTGCATCTGTGGCGGGCTTTATTTTTGCAGGCCGAGCTGGTGATTCATCATCGGTCGATATTAGCTCGAAAAAAACAGTCTTGCTGATGCCTGTTTATAATGAAGAGCCCAGTGAAACGTGCGCCGCGCTTTATAGTATGGGTAAAGAACTGGCGGCAAATAATTTGTCAGAACAATTTGAAATTTTCATTATTTCAGACTCTAACGATCCTGATGTTTGGGTGCAAGAAACCGCTGCGGTAAGTAAGCTAAAAGAAGCGCTATCTGGAGAGATTAAGGTGTGGTACCGCCGTAGACATAATAATAAAGCTAAAAAAGCGGGCAATGTGCATGATTTTGTTTCTCGATGGGGCGGTCGATATGACTACATGATATTACTTGATGCCGATAGTTTACTTTCGGCGGCAACCCTAAAAACATTGGCGCAAGAAATGGCCAGTGATGAGCAAGCAGGTATTATTCAAACGCTACCTACTTTATATCGTGGTGATACCTTATTTGCTCGATTGCAGCAATTTGCCGGTACTGTGTATGGTCCAATCGTGGCTCGGGGTATTACAGCATGGCAAGGCAATGATGGAAATTATTGGGGACATAATGCCATCATTCGTGTCAGTGCTTTTGCTGAATCTGCTGGGTTACCTGCAATCGGGGGGGTGAAACCTTTTAAAGGTGACATTTTATCTCACGACTTTGTTGAAGCAGCATTAATGCGCAGGGCGGGTTGGTCGGTACGGATGTTACCTGCTCTAAAGGGGTCATGGGAGGAAAGTCCACCTAGTTTATCTGATGTGGCCACTCGTGATAGACGCTGGGCTCAAGGAAATATTCAGCATCTTGCTGTTTTGAAAGCCAAAGGTTTACGCTGGCCCAACAGATTTCATATGTTGACCGGTGTTATGGGATATATGGCATCGCCAATTTGGTTTGCGTTGATCTTGATTGGAATCGTTATGGCCATTCAAATTCATTATGTCAATATTGAATATTTTTCAGATCAGCCTTCACTGTTTCCCCAATGGCCAGTATTTGATTCTGAACGAATGATCGCATTATTTATATTTACTATGGGGATCTTGTTGGTACCTAAAGTGTTAGGTTTGATAAAAGCTTTCTTTCACCCATCTTTAAGGCAGCCGTTAGGCATTATTAGAATGACCTTAGGCACTTTAGTTGAAATGTTTTTTTCAATCTTATATGCACCGATTTTTATGCTGATCCATAGTCAGCATATTTTTGATATTTTTAGAGGCCGAGATTCTGGTTGGGCAACACAACAAAGGCAACATAATGGCACGCCTTGGTTGCAGCTAGTTAGGCAACACTATTGGCATACTTTGATCGGTGTGGGCATGTCACTGCTTCTGTATCAATACTCACCCACTTTACTGATATGGTTATCTCCTACTTTAATAGGTTTAGTTTTATCTATTCCCTTATCAGCTATCAGTGGTAGTAAAAGTGTAGCTAAATGGCTGAAATTTTTAGGTATTTTAAATATTCCAGAAGAAGTCTATGCGTTTAGTATTATTAGCCAAAGAGATAGGTTCGCTGCCCAACTCCGAGAGCATTTGCAGACCGTGTCGATTCGGTCTTTGCTTGAAACTGATAGATATCGTAGCAGTCATTTTAATTTGGTCGCTGAGGCTCCATTGCCTACACCGGGTAATCCGAAGGTAAACAGCATCATTGCAGAACATAAAATCAATGATGCATCTAATCCGCAGGAGGCCTTAAGCTGGATGAATAAACAAGAAATACTGGCGATGCTCAGTGAACCGCTGCTATTTAACAAGCTGACTAAAATGACCTAATTAAAAGTGCTTTAATCGATTGGCCATATTCGCTGATATGGCCATTGATATAAACCGGCTAAGCTTGAAAGAGGGATAATTAAAAGCTATTGTTTTTCGCTGAAAATCGGCATAGAGGAAAGGTATGCAATATTGGTTATTCAAAACAGAGCCTGATGCTTTTAGCATTGATGATTTAGCGGCTAGACCTTTACAAACCGAACATTGGGACGGGATCCGCAATTACCAAGCACGAAATTTTCTTCGTGATCAGGTGCAGTTAGGTGACCAAGTGTTTATTTATCACTCGAGTTGTAAACATGTGGGCATTGCTGGTTTAGCAGAAGTGGTGAAAGAGCAATACCCTGATCATTCTCAGTTTGATCCTGAGTCTAAGTATTACGATATAAAATCAGAGCCAGAAAAGCCGCGCTGGTATATGGTTGATGTTAAATTTAAAGAAAAGTTTCCGCAAATATTAAGTTTAAAAGCGATTAAACAATTGCCTGAAATTAGCCAAATAGGCTTAGTTAAAAAAGGACATAGACTGTCTATCATGCCTATACCACAAAATGAATTTGATTTGTTATTGACTCATTGCAGAGCCGGATAAGCTCTGCAACTAGTTGTGCGTGTGATCTATTTAACCTGAGTTCTGGATAAGAAGTATCGTCCAATCTTAATTTATCACTACAATTCAATAACTTAATACCATTCACCCAATTCACCGCGCATGAATGCTTACTCGGTGACGAAATTTTTCATGTATAGCAAGGCGGATTGTCGTACGTAATAACGTGTTATTGCTAGACTCTCCTCCAACGCGGCTAGGCAGCCCAACGCCGCTAGGTACAAAAAGAGCGTTATCGAGAGGTTCGGCTTATCCAGTATTCAGGTTATTTAGGTGTATAGACTGGCTTTGGAAAAGCCGTTACTTTGTCTGATAACTCAGTAATTTTAGAAGTGCCTTGTTTTTTAACCTCGTCAATACGTAATACATTGTGCATAGGTACATATGTGCGAGTGACATCAGCAAATTCGGTTTTTAATTTTTCGTGACTAGGGTCAAGTACTAAGCTGGTATGTGTGTCCCAAACAAAGTCGCCAATTTCGACAAATCCAAACATACTGCCCTGGCATACTTCTCGTACGTATAACTCATAACGTTCGCCGTTGCTGATAAATTGAATTCGAAATAGATGTTTTTGGTTAGACATATCATACTCGTTTAGATTGAGGACAGTTTATTGAGTGCAGTTGCAACTGTATAAACTCAATAGTGGCTGAAGTTTTCTGTGTAGCCATAATGGAGGCTGTTTATTTAATAGCAAGAGGTGCTATTGGTCTATCTCGTTAGTTTTTTACTGTTAATGGACCTAACAGTGCTTGAGTGGCGAGTTGTAATTCATCCGTGTCGCCAGCTAACAGAGCATTGACTGCAAAACCTTGTACATAACTTGTTAGCTGTAAAGCTGTGGATTCAATATTAATATGATTATGCACTTGTCCCAGAATAAGAGCTTTTTCTAAACAGCCAATAAAATCGATTTGTAATCGGTCTAAATAGTGACGACCTATGGCACGTATTTTTTCATCATCAAAGCCTAATTCGGTAATACAATTAATTAATAGGCAGCCTTTTCCTGTGACATGTTCAACATAGGCGTTGAAAAAGTTTTCTATGGAGCCTAAACCTTGATTGGATTCTAAATGTTGCATTATTTTACTTAATTTAATGCTTTGATAGTGTTTTAGCACCATATAAAGAAAGGTTTGTTTACTGCCAAATTCTAAATAAAAACCTCGTCGATTAAATTCAGTGCGAGCAATAATTTCTTCCATGATTGCGCCGTGATAACCATGTTCTAAAAATACATCAACTGCTTGGCTAAGAATGATATCCAAATTGTATTGAGGTTTTCGAGACATGAAAAAACTTAAGTTAGAATAAGTATTCTTAACAAGTTAGTTGAGTAAAACATTCTGTCAAGCTTGCACTCTAGCTGCATCTCGAATAATGTGCCAAAACACTATCTGAGAGGAGAACCTTGTTTTGCGACTATATGAAATAATGATTTTGGGCTTGTTTTTAACTGCATGTCAGGGTGAAAAAACAGTAACAACCAGTGACTCAAATGGCATTTCTGCTGAGGCTTCACGGCTCAAATCCCACGTCAGGTTTTTATCAGATGATTTATTAGAAGGACGAGATACAGGTGAAAGAGGCCATGAAATAGCATCTTTGTATATAGCTGCCGAATTTGAAAAATATGGTTTAAAACCAGCTGGTGACAATGACACTTATATGCAAAGAGTAGATTTTAGACAGGCATATCTTGAACAAAGCTCAGTCAAGCTAGTATTAACTAAAAAAACGGAAAAAATAGCCTTAACTTATCCTAAGCAATTTATTACTTCAGCCAATCCTGCAGAGCTAAATGCTATTACGCAAGGAGAAATAGTCTTTGTGGGTTACGGTATTGTAGCGCCTGAACTGCAACATGATGACTATCAAGGTTTAGATGTAAAGGGCAAGGTAGTTGTAGTTTTGTCGGGTAAACCCAAATCATTTCCAAGTGAAGAAGGGGCCCACTTTGGTTCTACCTTTGAGAAAAAACGTCATGCAAAGGAGCATGGTGCAGTGGGCTATATCAGTATTAGTACTCCTACTTACGAAACTGTTAGGCCTTATCAAAGTATTTTAAATTTTTTACATGTGCCTGCGGTTCGTTGGTTAAACACAGACGGAACACCTGCCAAAATTTTTCCTGAATTAAAAAATACAGCCTATTTCAGTAAAGAAGCGGCAGAAATATTATTCGCTGATACTGAATTAAACTTACAACAAATCTACGCTATGTTAGAAAAAGATGAGTCTCCTAAAGGCTTTGATTTGCATACCAGTGTGATGCTTGAATCAACGAGTACTCATAAACAAATTTCTAGCCCTAACGTTGCAGCTATTTTAGAGGGTTCAGATGCAGAATTGAAAAATGAGTACGTGCTTTATTCTGCTCACTCTGACCATATTGGTTTAGCTAAAACCGTTAAGAAAGATAAGATTAATAATGGAGCTATGGATAATGCAACTGGCACTGCTGTGTTGTTAGAAACAGCAAGAATGTTTAGTTTGTTAGCGCAAAGACCCAAACGTTCAATCATATTTGTGGCAGTGACGGCAGAAGAAAAAGGTTTATTAGGCTCTGATTATTTTGCACAAAATCCTACTGTGCCCGCTAGTTCTATCGTAGCTAATGTGAATCTAGATATGCCAATTTTGACCTATGAATTTGCTGATGTGATTGCCTTTGGGGCAGATCATAGTGATTTAAAAGTCTCGGTCTCTCAAGCGGCTGAAAAAATAGGTTTAACCTTAAGCCCTGACCCATGGCCTCATATGGCTTTATTTACTCGCTCAGACCATTACAGCTTTGTTAAACAAGGTATCCCATCGGTGTTTTTAGTTCCAGGTTTACAATCAGCAGACCCAGCCATTGATGGTGGCCAGCAGTTTAATCAATTTATCAAAACAAATTATCACAATACTGGGGACGATTTTAGCCAAGATTTTAATTGGCAAGCGGCCACTAAGTTTGCAGAAGTGAACTATCATATTGGGCTAACGTTAGCTGAGCAGACAAAACGTTCTAGCTGGAATAAAGGGGATTTCTTTGGTGAGAGATTCTCGAAATAATAACAAAAAACGGACATTTTTAATGTCCGTTTTGTAAGGGTAAGAGCAAAAACGTGTTTTTATTGAAAAAACTGTTTATTAATAAATTGCCATTGCTCGGCAAAGTTTTCAGTCGGCTTTTTAGTAAATTCACTACGTATGTATTGATTTATACGCCCATCGGCATAACAAATTAACATATTTGCAATTAAGCCTTCGTCTGCAGGTAAGGTTTTACCTTCACGTAATTTTCGCTCTCTAAGCACTTGTTTCATTTGGGTTTCAAGACGCTCGAATAATTGGGCTATACGCTCTCTGAGTCTGTCTTGTTCACCCATAAGTGCATCACCATTTAATATTCGGGTAATCCCTGGGTTTTTTTCAGCAAAGCCTAAAATAAGGTGCAAAATTAACTGGCAACGTGAGGCTGTGTCTTTTTCTTCGTTAATGATTTTATTGATCCGAGAAAACAAGGTTTCCTCAATAAATTCAATTAATCCTTCAAACATGCGTGCTTTACTAGGGAAATGTCGGTAAAGAGCGGCTTCTGAAACCCCGACATGAGCGGCTAATTTGGCTGTGGTAATCCGTTGTCCTGGATTGGTTTGTAACATACTCGCGAGAGCTTGCAGTATTTGTGCTTTGCGGTTTGGGCGTTTTGTTGCTGGCATTAATTTTATCCTAAACGAAAGTGGCGTCTTTAGTCTGTGTTTTTGGTGTATCTTTCAGCCACAAGTTGCATAAGCTGTGCGGCTAATAAACTCTTATCGGCAATGTTTAATTGTTTTTCACCCTCAGGCCAAAAAACAGTGACAGCATTTTGTTCGCTGTTAAAACCAATGTTTGTATTTGATACATCATTTGCAGCAATCATATTGAGCTTTTTGCGTGTTAATTTACCTAAGGCGTATTCCCTTAAGTTCTGCGTTTCAGCAGCAAAACCAACTGTAAATGGTGGCTTTGTTAAATGAGCTACATCACTAAGGATATCAGGGTTTTTAACAAAAGTAAGCGTTAACTCTTGCTCTGATTTTTTAATTTTTTGTGAGGTTTTTTGTTGAGGCCTATAATCTGCTACTGCGGCACAACCAATAAAGATGTCACAATCCCCCATTTGCTGCATAACGGCTTTGTGCATATCTTCTGCGCTTGAGACATTTATGGTATGCACCTGAGTTGGTGCCGTAAGGTTTACCGGCCCACTTATTAGCGTGACATTAGCGCCAAGGACTTGCGCGGCTTTTGCTAAGGCGTACCCCATTTTCCCTGAACTGTGGTTGGTTATGTAGCGAACAGGATCAATGTCTTCCCGCGTAGGACCCGCGGTAATAATAATGTGTTTATCTGCTAATACTTGAGATACAGCCGGTAAAATTAGCTGAACTATTTCTTCAGGCTCTAGCATGCGTCCTGGGCCTACGTCACCACAAGCTTGCTCACCTTGAGCAGGACCTAAAAATTGAATGTCTCGGCCCTGCAGCAACTTAATATTAGACTGGGTGGCTTTAGCTAACCACATCTGTTGATTCATAGCAGGTGCGACATAAATGGGGGCCGCTGTGGCTAAACATAGGGTAGACAATAAATCATCTGCTAAGCCATAAGTTAGTTTAGCTAAGAAATTAGCGGTTGCCGGAGCGATTAATAATTTGTCTGCCCATCTTGCTAATTCAATGTGACCCATTGCGGCTTCAGCATCTTTATCTAATAAACTATCAGACACTGTATTGCCAGATACAGCTTGCAATGACAGCGGGCTAACAAATTCTTTAGCCGATTCGGTTAACACGACTCGAACATTTGCCCCTTGGGCGACTAATTTACGTACTAAATCAGGTGTTTTATAAGCAGCAATACCACCGGTAATGCCCAAAAGTATATTGGTATCTTTAAATTGCATAGGTAATTTGTTACGACATTAACTAAGTCAGATAAGTGACATTATTGGCTGGATCGTGTTCCTTTTGCTAGGCTTATTTTCTACTTAGTTAAAAACTAATCACTTTATTTTTTAATATTAAGGCAGGGACGCATGAAAATTACCGATTGGCCTAAACAAGATCGGCCCAGAGAAAAGTTGCTTTCTCATGGGGCTGGCTCTTTATCTGATTCAGAATTACTGGCTATCTTTTTACGCACAGGCATTGCTGGCTGTAGCGTATTGGAGCTTGCTCAACATATGCTGAATGAGTTTGGTAGTTTACGCTCATTATTTAAGGCAACTGAACAAGAGTTCTGTCAGGTAAAAGGTCTGGGGCAAGCCAAATATGTGCAGCTACAGGCGTGTTTAGAAATGAGTCAGCGTTTTATGGCTGAGAAATTATCGAGAGAAAACTCCTTCAATTCTGTAGAGCAAACCCAAGCGTATTTAATTGCTAAATTACGTGATCAACCTCATGAAGTGTTTGCTATGTTGTTACTCGATAGCCAGCACAGACTCATTACTTTTCGTCCTATGTTCTACGGCACTATAGACAGTGCGTCTGTTTACCCTAGGGTATTAGTACAGCAAGCGTTAAAAGATAATGCTGCAGCGGTGATACTGGCCCATAATCACCCATCTGGTGTGGCTGAACCTAGTCAAGCAGATAAGAGCATTACTAAACGTATAGTGGATGCTTTTAGTTTATTAGACATTAAAGTGTTAGACCATTTTGTGATAGGTGACGGAGTGGCAGTGTCATTTGCACAAAGGGGACTAATCTAGTCGTAATATTTACATATTTGCCAGTATTTCTGCCAGAAACAACAAAATAGCGGTTTTTATACACATTATTCTTGAACTGATTTTGAATTTGCTGTATAAAATGCGCCCTCTTGTAATAGCGTTAACTGAGCTGAATTTAATAGTGTTTAATTAAATCGGAGTCAGAGCTAAAATTTTTTAGATTGTTTGGAGACAGGCCATGGCCAAAGTATGTCAAGTTACTGGCAAGCGTCCAGCGGTAGGTAACAACCGTTCACACGCAAAAAATTCGACTCGTCGTCGTTTTTTGCCAAATCTTCAATCTCACCGTTTTTGGGTTGAGAGTGAAAACCGTTTCGTGAAATTGCGTTTATCTGTTAAAGGTATGCGTATTATTGATAAAAAAGGTATCGATACAGTATTAGCTGATATGCGTGCCGACGGTGTTAAAATTTAAGGAACCAGATTATGCGTGATAAAATTAAATTAGTATCTAGTGCTGGTACCGGTTTTTACTACACTACAGATAAAAACAAACGTAATATGCCTGGCAAAATGGAGATCAAAAAGTTTGATCCTAAAATTCGTCAGCACGTTTTGTTTAAAGAAGCCAAAATCAAGTAATTTATTGGTTTTGTCTCCTGAAGAACCCGGCTTTTAGTCGGGTTTTTTGCGTTCAAAGCATATGTCATACTTATTTATAAATTGATTACTTGTTATTATCTCTATGATTAGACTTTCTCAGCGAGGCTGGAACAACGTTATTATTTTCACTACCTTGATTTTGATCTTGTTATTCAATTTCAGTAGTGATTTTTTGAATCGAGGCTTAGATGATACAATTACTCGTACTAGCTTGATCCCTTCGGACTGGGTTGTTACCACCATAGAGTTTGAGCAAGATACAGTAGAACGTATTGGTCAAGGTTGGCGTTCTAAATCCGGCTCTTTAAACCTTGATGATTTAAACCTGTTAGTCAGTCATTGGCAAAATGCTCAAGTGCAGTTATTTGATTCAGAGCTTAATTGGCAAGCAGACAGCCAAGTTGTTAAGTTGTGGTTTGTAGGCCAAGCCGAGCCCATCGAATATTCTTTTTTATCTTTTGCCGATAAAACGCTGGTTAAATTTGAACAGCAAACTTATATGTTAATCAGTCCTGACTTCACATCTTTACTTGTAGATAACTAAAACATGCCAGAATTACCAGAAGTCGAAGTGAGCCGTTTAGGTATCACTCCCCACTTAGAAAAACAAATAATAGAACAAATCATAGTACGCCAGCCCAAGTTACGTTGGCCTGTACCAGATAATGTTTATTTGGCCGAAGGATTGATGATTGATTCGATTCGTCGTCGGGCTAAGTATTTATTACTGGATACCAGTAAAGGCAGTATTGTTTTGCATTTAGGCATGTCGGGTAAGCTCTGTGTGGTGGATAGTGATACAGAAATTAAAAAGCATGATCACATTGACATTGTTATGCAGAACGGTGTGTGTTTGCGTTTTAATGACGCTCGTAGGTTTGGTTCTTGCTTATGGCAGGGGATTAATGAGCCGCAACTAAGTTTATTGGCTTCTCTTGGCCCTGAGCCGTTGACGGATGACTTTGATGGTACAAGATTGTATGAGTTATCACGGAATAAATCTGTGGCAGTGAAAAACTTTATTATGGACAATAAAGTAGTAGTGGGTGTGGGCAATATCTACGCTAATGAGTCTTTATTTATTGCTGGGATTGACCCACGAAAACCAGCGAATAAAATCACTAAAAAACGATATTTAGCCTTAGCCGAAATTATTAAAAAAGTATTGGCTAGTGCCATAGCACAAGGCGGCACTACCTTAAAAGACTTTATGCAAGCTGATGGCAAACCAGGCTATTTTGCTCAGCAGTTATTAGTGTATGGCAGAGCGGGTGAAAATTGTGATGCTTGTCTAACGCCAATTCAATCCTTGATGATTGGACAGCGAAATACTTTTTACTGCCCATCTTGCCAGAATTAGCGTCAAACTTAGTTATGTGTGTGGGTGGAGTTTATTTTTTAAAGCTGCAATCACTGCAGGGTGACAAAATTCAGTTACCTCGCCTCTGTGTAAGGCAACTTCTTTAACCAAGGTTGATGAAATAAATGAGTTTTCTTCGGCGGGAGTCATAAAGACACTTTCTAAATCCGGATTTAACCTTCTATTCATATTGGCTAATTGAAATTCGTATTCAAAATCTGATACCGCTCTTAAGCCCCGTACTAGAATTGCTGCTTTTTGTTGCTTAGCAAAGTCAGCTAACAGTCCGGTAAAACCAATTACTTCTACATTGTCTAAATGTTGAGTGACTTGTTTAATTAACTCTACTCGTTCATCGAGAGTGAATAAGGGTTTTTTGCTAGGATTTGATGCAATACCAATAATGACATGATCGAACATCTTCGCGGCTCTTTCTATCAGATCTGCATGACCATTAGTCACCGGATCAAATGTACCTGGGTAAATTGCTTTTCTATGCATAATTGATGTTCAGCTCATTTAAGTGGCTAGTTTTACAGTGTTAAATTAATAGGTGATTGGATATCTAGAAAGCATAACCATATCACCTGTTTAATTTGAACTTATTTTTTTTCGGTGGTCCAATTTTTATCAGCTAAAGCCTGTTCAGCCTTTTCTAAGGATTGCCGTAAAAATTCCCCAGCTTCTAAATTTTGCTTTATTTTAGCGGCATTGGTTTTGAAGCGTGCATAGTCTTCAGGCTGTAACGACTTCATCTTAGCAGGCAATTCATTAAGTGATGATATAGTGAAACCTATACCGTTACTAACAACAAAATCAGCCATGGCTGCTTTATCCCAGATAATGATAGGCATTCCACATAAAACATAAAGTGATAGTTTATGAGGGTTGTTGTATTTCAAATATTTTCCCGGTAATCCATCACATGAATCAAGTGATTCACCGTACCATACCAAGCCAAAATCACCATCTATACGATCGATAACTTCATCAGCAGGAAAAACACCTTTGTAATTTAAGATTGAGTTTTTGTTATCTTTAACACTATTGGGATAGAAATTTGTGCCGTAAAGATCAATGCAGTAGTTAGCGCTTTCTAAGGTATCCAATTCATAAACAAAACTTTGTTTTGAGCCTATGTTGCCAGCAAATACAATACGCAATTTTTCGAAGTTAAAAGGTTTTTTCTCAATGGTTACTTTAGCTGTGTGTAAATAATCAAAGGCACCAATTTCGAATAGTTGTGATTGTATGGATTGCTCTTCAAACCAGCGGCGCATCGCTGGATTATGAATGATGAGTTGGTCACATCTATTGAGTAAGTCCATTTCCTTTTGAGAAAATTCGTATTTACCCTTAAGGCTTCTTACATCGTGAACTATGGTAACAATTTTACATTTTTTTATTTCAGCGCCCCAAACACAGTAGCGGAAAAATTTATTAAAAGGGTACTGTAAACACACATAGGAGTGACGTTTTAGTCTTATCAACCCCCAAGTTACGCCTAAAGCACTGATCAGCGTGCCGAGTAATGAATTGGTTACCCAAGTTTGTTTAAAACCTAGGTTTCTCCAGCCTTGATTTGTCAGTATGGTTTCACAATCTATTTTAGCCTTACCAGCTGCTCCAAACATGCCGCGGTAGTTGCGGGAAATAAATACCTTGTCTGTCATTTTATTGATTGTCCAATTCGGTTTTAGTTAATGATAATGCGGCTTCAATGGTGTCATCCATGTCATAGTATCTGTAATCAGCTAAACGCCCTCCAAATAAATATTTATCGCAATAATCTGCTGAAGCAGCCATTTCTTTATAACTAGCTATCAGAGCGTTATTGTCAGTGTCGTTTATTGGATAATAGGGTTCGTTATCTTTACTAAATTCATGAGGGTACTCATGCGTTACTATTGTTTTTTCTTGAGTGCCAAATTCAAAGTGTTTGTGTTCGATAATCCGCGTAAATGGGATATCTTTTTCAGTGTAATTAACTACTGCATTTCCTTGATAATTCTCTTGGTCAAGGACTTGCGTTTCAAAATGCAAACTACGATATTCCAATTTACCTAATTGATACTCAAAAAATTCATCTATTTTGCCTGTGTATAAAACTTTACGGGCGAGTTGGTCGTATTTTTCTTTGTTGTCAAAATAGTTAACGCCAGTATGAATTTCAACGCCTTCAAACAATGCATTTGTTAGCGTGTTGTAGCCACCAATAGGCACGCCTTGGTATAAATCATTGAAGTAATTGTTGTCGAAAGTAAATCTAAAAGGTAAACGTTTGATGATGAATGATGGGATCTCAGTAGCAGGACGGCCCCATTGTTTTTCCGTATAACCTTTTATTAAAGTTTCATATAAATCTTTACCGCCAAGAAAAAGAGCCTGTTCTTCTAGATTACTAGGTTCAATATCGCGATAAGGTTGACGTTGCTCTTCAATTTTTGCCCTTGCTTCTGCTGGTGTTTTAACGCCCCATAACTGATAAAAGGTATTCATATTAAAAGGCAGGTTGTAGAGCTTTTCGCGGTAATTTGCGATGGGAGAATTAACGTAATGATTAAATTCAACAAACTGATTTACGTAGTTCCACACTTCTTTATTGCTGGTATGGAAAATATGCGCACCATATTTGTGCACATTAATACCTTCAATGTTTTCACAGTATATATTCCCCCCCGAGTGATGGCGTTTATCAATCACTAACACTTTGAGGCCTTTTTGTAGTGCTTCCCGAGCAAAAACAGCCCCAAATAACCCTGCACCTACTATCACATAATCGTATTGAAAATTGCTCATTTGTCCTGCGTCTTTTAAGATTTATATATTTATCTGCGAACAATAAACGCTGAAGAGGGCCGTTGCAACTGGCATAGGTAACTCAGTTATGAGCTTGTGTTATAAAAATTGTTAAAAATATTATTATTTTTAATAAATAAATCAAAAAAACAATGTCAAAGGGGATGAAAAATTGTTTACTGTAGCGGTAATAAGGTAATATTTTTTTGTTATCTTACTTGTCATTTTTTTAGGGAATCACTATTAGTGAATCAATTCGTACGAGTTTTAGTCGTATTTTTTTTATTTAGTATTACTCCACGAGTATTTTGTTCTCCTTGGATTGGTACATTAGAGCCACAATTGCACAAAGATCTGCAAACCTTGAGTGAATGAGGGGTGTTAGATGCGGCGGTGACGAGTTTTCCGGTACCTTGGAAAGGCATAGCTCAACAATTAGAGAAAATTCAAACAGCAGAATTACCCTCTATCCCGTCAATTGCTGCAAAGCGCTTAAAACATTATTTACAAGTGCATAAATCTCAAACAGGCCAGTCGATAATCAGCTTGTATGGTGCTAGCGATGATAGTCGCTTTACAGACTTTTCTGGTTTGCAGGCACAAAAAGTACAACTAAATATAACCAAAGAGTTTTATGTTGGACGCTGGGCCGGACAAGTGTCAGCCAATTATGAGCGTGGTGGTAAAAAACATTTTGATGAAAGCTTTATCGCTTATCAGTTCGGAGACTGGAATTTACGTTTAGGTAGTATAAGTCAATGGTGGGGGCCAGCGCAGTCTAGTAGTTTAATTTTAAGTAACAATGCCCGTCCTATTCCGGCATTAGCCTTGTCTCGTTCAGAAACTACTCGATCTAAACATCACTTGTTAAGTTACCTAGGGCCATGGTTTTTCACAATGCAGTTAGGGCAATTAGAAACTGAACGGAGTGTACCCGATACCAAAATTTGGAGTAGTCGTTTTAATTTCAAGCCCGTCTCAGGCCTTGAAATAGGTTTGTCTTGGAACGCTATGTGGGGGGGAGAAGGAAAAGGCAATTCATTTTCAGATTTTATTGATTTGGTTACTTTTGAGAGAGACTGTATTAATGGCGCCATTAGTTGTAACAATGACTTAAAATCGCCTATTGGAAATCACCTTGCGGGCATAGACTTTAGCTATAGTTTAATTATTTTTGAACGACCCTTTAGTCTATACGGACAAAGGATTGGTGAAGATAAAGGAGATTATTTGAATGTTAGAGATAATGCTAATCTAGTTGGTTTATCGAGTTATTTCTGGGGCAGTAAAATTTATTTAGAAACAAGTGATACAAATGTGGCCTGCTCAAATCAAGGTCTACCAGGAAATAATTGTTACTACGAACATTCTACTTATACTGGTGGTTATCGTTTTTACAATAGAGCCATTGGTAGTACTTTTGATAGTGATGCTGATATGTTGACCTTGGGGATAAATAAGCAATTTAGTGACGGTGATCTGTTTGAAATAATGTTTAACCGTTTAAAACTGAACCAAGATAAGCAACAGCCTTCGCCGGTTGTATCAGGCAACAGCGAAGATATACATAGACTGTCTGGTTTTTATCAAACTCAATTTGGAGATTGGCTAGTTAAACTAGGGGCAAATTTTGAATATACAGATCTTAACCTTGAATCTAAAACGGAAAGTTTGATTTATGCAAATTTCAAATATAAATTAAACTAAAGTTAATACTTATTAATGACTTTTTAGCAGGTTTTTTCTGCTTGGCTGAGTGAGCATTAGTCTCTTTAAAACTCTAAGTAACCAGTTTGTAATGCCAGCCAATCGTTTTCTGACCAATAAATATTTTTTAATCTTTGCTCTTTTTCAAAAGAACGATGTAAACGAGACAAATTAGCACTTTTCCATTTTTCTCCTTGTTTTACTGAACATTTATCAAAATCGATTAACCAAGCTTTATTATTATGATCCAGCATAATATTGTGAATATTTAAGTCGTGGTGGTAAATTTGCTGTTGATGAAACTTAGCTATGGTTTGGCCAATTTTTTGCCATATATCTGGGCTAATACTTTTTTCGAGTAAAATATTAAACACATCTTTAGCTTGAGGTATTTTGCACAAAATAATATCTGCTTGATAATACAGTCCCACTCGCTTAATTTGCGCGGCAATAGGGGTTGGACAAGGTAAACCTAAGTTTGCCATGTGATGTAGTAAATTAAATTCTTTCCAAGCCCTGGTGCGATGTAGACCGGTAAAAACATATTGGCCATCTAATATTTTTCCTACCAAGCCACCTCTAAGGTAATGCCGTAAAACGTATTCGCCATTTTGGTGTTTAAAAAAATAAGTGGTACCTCGACCAGTAGCTTGGCCGATTATTTTATTTTGATTTGACCAGAACTGATCTGTAAAAATTTCAGCTTCGGGTGTATCAAAATAAGTTGAATCAAATAAAATGACGTGTGCGCCATTTGTTTTTTCCTGGATGTTTGGCATGTTACAATTTGTTTATACGTTGAATGTGGGTATTGTAAAACATTCTTTGCCTCTTGCGGAAAGTTACTTTCTGTACTTATTAACTTCATATTCACCACTTAAATCAGGCGCTAGATAATATGACAGAACTCTCTAAGAGTGATGCAAAACCTAATGAAATAGAATTAATTATTGGTAACTCTAATTCAAATTTTTCCGGTGTAACATCTACCATGTTACAAGTGATGTCCCATCAAAAAAAATTGATCAATTTGCGTATTATGGGTCAACATTTTGTTGATGAGCCAGAATTGGTGATTAGTTTTTGGCAGACAGCTAGAATGTGTCGTAAACCTTTAAGTAATGGAAAGTGGCGTATATTTCATGCTCGTCGAGTAGATGAAATGATCCAAGGTGTTTTATTAAAATATCTGTTCGGAGCCAAAATTAAATTAGTATTTAGTTCTGCAGCACAACGTAAACGTTCAGGTTTAACCCTGTGGTTGACTCGGAAAATGGATGCTGTGATAGCTGTCAGTAATCGCTCGGCTAGCTATTTAGCTGACAAACCAGCCATGGTAAATCCCCATGGAGTACAAATTGATAATTATGTTCCCGCTGCAGATAAACAAGTTGCATGGCAAGATTTAAATTATGGCGGCAAATATGGCATAGGTATCTTAGGCAGGGTGCGCAAACAAAAAGGCGTGCATTTGTTTGTTGAATCCTGCATACAAGTATTACCTAAACATCCTGAGATTAACGCTGTTGTTGTGGGGGCCATCTCATCGAGTAGCCAAGAGTTTGTCGATAAGTTGAAGGGTGATATTGCTAAAGCTGGGTTAACTGACAGAATTATTTTCACTGGAGAGCTGCCATTCAGTCAGTTGCCGAAAATTTTTAGTGCTTTGTCTTTAGTCAGCGCTTTAAGTGACAACGAAGGGTTTGGTTTAACCGTGCTTGAAGCTATGAGTAGTGGCGCAGCTGTATTAGCAACAGAAGCGGGTGCTTGGGAAGAAATTATTCGTCCTGGAGTTGACGGATATGTAGTGCCTGTGAATGATCAACAGGCAGTAACCCAGAAGATGGAATTATTACTATCAGATCCCGCTAAGCTTGTTGATATGGGCAAAGCTGGGCGTACCAGGGTTGAAGAAAAATACAGAGTAGAGGATGAAGCCAAAAGTTTAGTGGATTACTTTAGGACTCTACAATAACTTGAACTCATGTTAAGAAATATCGTGTTGATTTCTATATAAAATTCAAAAAGGTGACAATAGTTATTGATACCAATTAGTCATGATAAGCGCTGAATGAGCGATAATTTACTGCTGATTGGTATTAGCTAGACCAATAGCTAGCAGGGTTTTGTTTATTGCCCCTTTATTTTGTTGGATAACTAGGCCTCCTGCTTGCCCGTCCTGATTTCTTAGCTCTGTATTATCTAACCAATGTTGACAGGCTGTTTTGATGTCTTCGGCATTGTGGACTGTTTTAAGAGCGCCTGCGTCTTTCAAAGTTTGCTGGATAGCGGGGTTATTATATACAGATGGCCCCATTAGAATTGGTACATCAAAAATAGCCGGTTCTAGAGCATTGTGTCCGCCTCTTTCAGCTATACTACCTCCCACAAACGCTATTTCTGCAAGATTATATAAAGCGCGTAACTTTCCCATTTGATCACAAAGCAATACTTGAGTGTTACTGTCACAACTTTGTTGCTGGCTCATTAAGCTAATTTTTATTGATTGTTTTATTAGTAATTGTTGAACTTTTTCAAACCTCTGAGGGTGTCTTGGCACTATAACTAAAAGTAAATTTTTGTATGTTTTGCTTAAGGCCAAATACGCTTCTAGTAATATTTTTTCTTCAGGATCATGGGTACTGCCGGCTAACAATATTCGGCGCTCTTTGAGCCCATAAGTTTGTATTATGTTTTGGCTCGTTGATAACTCGGTTGGATCAATATTGAGTTCAAATTTAATATTATTGGTTAAGGTTATTCGCTGTTTTTCTACGCCTAAGCTTAGGTAGTTTTTATAATCTCTTTGACTTTGGGCGCAAATATGTTCGAAGGAATCGAACATAGGTTGAAATAAAGCGGGAAATTTTAGATATGTTTTAGTGGATTTTTCACTCATTCTGCCATTTACAAGATACAAAGGTATGTTCATTTTTTTGCTTGAGCGGCATAAGTTAGGCCATAACTCCATTTCATTAATTAGAATTTTTTGGGGTTCTATAATTTTAAAAAATAACCAAACAAATAAGGGAAAATCATAAGGCAGATAATAATGGCTGATTTTATCTGCAAATAAAGTCTTAACTCTATCGGCTCCGGTAGTGGTATTGGTGGTAATAATAATAGATATTTGAGGTTGGTAAGTGAGTAATTTTTCTACCAGATTTTGAATGGTCACCACTTCGCCCACAGACGCACAGTGAATTAAAATATTATGATTAGATTTGTTGGTTTTACATAAGCCAAATCGAGAAAGTCTAGCTAGAGTGTAACCTTGTTTGCGAATTAATAAGCAGAACAATAAGTTAAGCAATAAAAGAGGAGTCAATAAGAGCCACAGCAACGAATACATTAAGTAAGCAATTTTGTGTTTAAAACCAATAATAAGAGATGCTGTCATTTGATGCTGTGTTTAATCTTCGTTTAATAAAAGTCTGTTAGATTTTAACAGAATTTAGAGCCAGCGTAAGGGGGACTCATTTTGGTGGGAAATTTTGCCGTGTAGACTATAATAAATGTCAACAATTAAATATTCTTTTGATACTTTGTAACAGTTTGAATCTTAATTATTTTTTAAATAAATGTAGATTTTTTCTGCAACTAATTTAGTATAAAAATACACTCATTCTGGAGTTTTTTTCTTGTTGCTTATTAAGCGTTATTTTTTATCGATTTTGTGCATGGGAATATTGTCTTGTCACGTAAGTGCACAGGGTGAAATTACTCAAGTTCAAGTGATCGTTAACGCTTCTGTTGAAACCGAAGAAATAGATGTTGAGCAAGCCCGTCGAATTTTCTCAATGCGACAAACTGCATGGCGTGATAATCAAAAGATCACTGTTTTTGTTTTGGCCAGCAAACATAAAACCCACCAAATTTTTACCACCCAAGTATTAGGCGTATTTCCATATCAACTGGAAAGGATATGGAATAAGTTAGTGTATTCAGGATTAGGAGAGGAACCTATCCAAGTTAACAGCGAACAAGAGATGATAGAACGCGTGAGTAAGCAGTCAGGCTCAATCGGTTATGTTTTACAGCATGTGGAAAATGTAAATATTAAAACTGTTAACCTGGTAAAGGAATAAATGATAATGAAACATTTGACGCTAGTTAGTTGCATTAACCTTTACTTAATGGTGCTGTCCCATAGCGCTTTTGCTGAGTCGATTAATTTACATGGCTTTGTCTCGCAAGGCATTATTCAGGCTGAAGGTTCAAATTTTGTTGAGGACGATGGAAACGTTTCTCTTAAATTAACTGAAGTGGGGGGGAATGTATCTTATCGATTAAATTCTACCCTTAGAGTTGCCGGGCAGGGAGTGTATTTGAATGGCGGTAATAGGTATTCCGAAGGTCCACGTATTGATTATTTGTTTTTAGATTGGCAAGTGGTTAATCATTTAAATTGGAATGTTAAGGCCCAAATTGGCAGGAATAAAAACTATCATTGGTTGTATTCTTCTACTCGTGACGTACCCCACACCCGCCCATCTATTATTTTGCCACAATCTTTATACTTTGATGCGTTTCGTGATGTTGCTTTAGGAGTGGATGGGCTTGCATTACTTGCACAAACAAATAATGATTTTGGAGAGTGGGATATGAATTTCACTTACGGAAAATCAAAAATTAGTGAGCAAGAAAAAAGAAACTTACTAGGCGCAGAAGTGGCTGGCAAGCTAGAGCATACTTCTGATACTCAATTTAGCCTATATTGGCGACCAAAATTAACAAACTTACAATTTGGCATGAGTATTTTAGATGCAGATTTCAGGTATACCAAGGCGCAACAAGATGTACTTATTAATGGTGATGAAACTTCTCAACGTTTGATGTTTAATTTTTTGTATCAAAGTGAAAAATGGGAACTCGCTTCAGAAATTATTAAAGAAAGAGTGATAGTTGAGAATTTAGTTTCTCTTGGGCATAAAAGTGATGTCACTGCTGAAGGGGGATATATTCAAACTCGGTATTTTGCTACTCCTGACGTAACTATGCTTGCTAGGTTAGATTTATATGACAAAGATAATAAAGACCGTGATGGCAGTGATATAGAGTTGCTCAGTAATGGTGTAATTCCTGGTTATTTTGGTTACATGGATCAAGCTACTTTAGGGCTGACTTGGAAGTTGCCTAAAAATATGCAGTTACAAGCTGAGGTGCATCGTGTTAAAGGCACCAGCCGATTAGCCCCCTTTTTAATTCCTGACCTGATTGCAAACGATAATAAATATTGGAATATCTGGGCGTTACAAATGATGTATTGGTTTTAACTGATGCGTAAATTTGTCAGTTTACCTTATAAAATAATGGGGCCGTTCATGGCCACTCTTTTTGTTACCACTATCCTTATCACGTTTTTGTGGGTGGATAAAAGTAATCAAGATTTTGAAATTCAGCAGCAAACCTTACGTGAGCAGGATCAAAAACAATTCTGGCTCATTAGGGATATGATACGTAATCGTATGGAATCTTGGTTTGAATCTTTTATCCATTTTCAGGCCCAAAAATCAGCTGATGCTTCGAATATTACTGCGAATTTTAAGCATGAATTTGATTATATGCAGTTAAATTGGCAGATTAATAACTTATGGCTTTTTGATGATAAACAAGAGTTATTATTACAAACGTCTGAGGGGGCGATACCGCCAAAAGTTAAAGCTGATGTAAAAGAAGTATTAGAAATTCATTCTTCTTTGTCACACATTAGCTGCGCTGATGTGTGTCAGCAGCAGATTAGTATGCCCATATTAACTGATTCTGGAAATGTGGTGGTCCTATCTATTAGTAGTTCTTTAATGGAAACCTTAGCCTCATTACATCGTTCTACCTCAGCTTTATTGGCAATAGTAAGCATTCAAAGTTCAACAGATAGCAAGTCTGTCGCCAATCACAAAATGAATAACCTTTTAATTCAGTCCCCAATCAGTACCAATAACAGAAAGGTGATTGAAGGGTATTTAGAGCAATTACCTAATGAATTAAGCCTTAGTGATGTGCTGGATTCTGGCTATAAATTGGAAAGTAACAATCAAAGTTTTTTATTGAACCTTTTACCAATAGAACAAAAGTTTGAAAATAATACTTATCTTTTATTTATTCATGATATTAGTCAGGTGACGACTGCTCACCAAAATTACACCAGACGGATTATTTCTATTGCTTTGATTGTTGTTTTTATATTAGGTATCGCCCTATTTTTAATGACCACACAATTTCGTAAACGTTTAGTACTTGTCACCGCTCAATTACCTTTATTAGCAGAAAAAAATTACGCCGCATTTTGGCAAAATCAGTTTTCGAAAAATCGCTTTTTTGTTGATGAAATAGAACAATTGCAAGATTCAGCCAGCTTATTAGGTAAAGAGTTAGAGTCTTTGGATAAAACCATTGAACTGAATACCCGAGATCTTGAAAAAATAGCGATGAATGACTGGTTAACAGGTTTGCCGAATCGGAACATGTTGAATTTCCAGTTAAAAAAATTATTGGCGACCTTAAATGATGAATCAAAGCAACTGACAGTGATGTTTCTCGATTTTGATAAATTTCGAAAGATCAATGATACCCACGGACATAAGGTGGGTGATGCCTTTTTGATACATGCTGGACAAAGGATCGCAAGCTGTTTGAGTGGTACCGATTTATTATTTAGATTTGGTGGTGATGAATTTGTTATTGTGTTTTTAGAAAAAATTAACAGCGGTCACTCACCTGTTTTAGCCAGTAAATTAATCGAAAGTTATCGAGATCCAATTGCCGTTGATGAACTGCTGTTTTACACCTCAATCAGTGTAGGCATTACTAGCACAGTTCATCATACCGATGTATTTGAAGATCTTATTCGCCAATCTGATTTGGCTATGTACGCTTCTAAAGATGCCGGTGGTGGCCAATACAGTATTTTCAATGAAGCTATGCAAGCTAATGTCGTGCGTAAAGTTGAACTAGAAAATGAAGTTCGTGATGCTTTAGAAAAAAATGAATTTAGTTTTGCTTTGCAACCTCAAGTGGATATCTCTACCGGCAATCTATTAGGCTTTGAGGCATTGATCCGCTGGTTCCATCCAGTTAGAGGGTTTGTTTCACCTGATGAATTTATTCCTTTAATCGAAAACTCTGGGCAAATGATCCATATTGGCTATTGGGGAATAAAAAGAGCGTTTGAAATATTGGAAAATCTAGATGAGTTAGGTTATAAAAATCTTAAAATAGCGGTCAATCTAAGTGCCAGTCAATTTATGGATCCTGATTTAGTGCCCTTTTTAGAAGGGCAACTTAAGTTGTTTTCTAGAGATCCGTCGCAAATTGAATTTGAGTTAACAGAAAGAACCTTAGTGGCTGATATCGAGCAAACGTTAGAGACTATGAATCAGTTGAAAGTAATGGGCTTTATTTTTTCTATTGACGACTTTGGTACCGGTTACTCTTCTTTAGCCTATTTAAAACAAATGCCTGTAGATATTATAAAAATTGACAGAAGTTTTGTTTCCGCTATGGAAGATAGTAGCGCTGATATGCAGATAGTATCGTCAATTATTGCTATGGTACAAAGATTAGGTATGACAGTGGTTGCTGAGGGCGTGGAGACTTTGATTCAAATGAGAATGTTGAAAAATTTACAATGTAATATTGGTCAGGGTTATTTTATTTGTCGTCCTCTAATGGAAAAAGACCTTTACCCTGCATTAAAAGAAAAATATATAAATGGTACTTGGGATAATTTAGATAATTTAGATTTGGTCGAATAAGTCAAAAATAAATGTATTCTCCCCCGCAGTGCGATGTAATAGAATCTACAAGTAGTACATTGCATGTAAAGTGATAATTTATTTTTGGAGTACATTTAATGGAGCAATTTGCTCATATTTCGATACTAGAAACGCAACAAAAACTATTAACAACAGAAGCAAAAATTGTCGATATTCGTGACGAAGCTTCTTTTCAAAATGGTCATATTTCGGGTTCAACACATTTAACCAATGGCACATTAAATAATTTTGTGGCTGGAGTCGAGTTTGATACTCCTGTCATTGTCGTTTGTTATCATGGCCATAGTAGCCAACAAGCCGCTCAGTTTCTGATTCATCAAGGGTTCGAAGAAGTTTATAGTATGGATGGTGGGTTTGAAGCTTGGCGTAAAGAACTTCCATTTGAAACCTTGAAGGAAGAGCCATAACTTTGTCAAATTCAGTTAAGTTAGTTGCTTTTTCTAAGGAACAACCAGCCAGATTATTAGCTCATTATCTTTTAAAAAACGATATTGCTGCAGAATACAGTTACCTTGATTCCGAGTATGCGCATGCCGTTATTTTATTAAGGAGTGAGCAAGAAGAGCAGGCTAAAACTATTGCTGAAGAATTTATACTGAATCCAAATGATGGTAAATATCAAAGTGCAGCTTGGGATTCGGCCAGTTCGGTAGAATTAGTTCCTGAAAAATCTTTTTCTATTGCTAAAGTGATAGGCACACTCAAAACATCCCCTTTTACCGCATCTATTTTACTATGTTGTGTCTTGTTATTTATATTAGGCAATATTGGGATTATCGCGCCGTATCAGTGGTTGCGTATTCAACCCATTGGAGAACTGGTAGAAAGCCATCAATGGTGGCGGATCATCGGCCCTGCTTTCTTTCATGGTTCGTTCTTACATATTTCTTTCAATTTGGTCATGTGGTGGGTTTTAGGTAAGCAAATTGAAAGATTTTTTGGTATTAGTTCTTTGTTTGTGCTGTTGGTTTTATCTGCTTCAATATCCAATATTTCTCAATTATTAGTAGTTGGTCCAAATTTTGTAGGGTTGTCAGGAGTAGTCTACGCCTTAGTAGGCTGTGTTTGGTGGTTAGGATGGCTAAAACCTGATTGGGGTATTTGGTTACCAAAGCCTATCATTGGCTTTTTGTTAGTTTGGTTAGTGGTGGGGTATATAGATATTTTGCCTATACACATGGCCAATACCGCCCATACTGTAGGCTTAATCTGCGGTTGCGCTTTTGCTTGGTGGTTGGTGAAAAGGGCGAAATAGAGCTCAGGGCTTGTTGATTTTTGACTTAGCCCTCATGTTTTTTGCAGAGAGAGCCAGCACAAAAACATCGGCATGTTATTGAACAGCTTTGCTAGCTTTAGCGTCAGGCAGAATGTCTAGAGTAAACCCGAGGCGTGATTAAAAAGCGTTTAGTTTAAACAAAATTCATACACCAAGGAGCAATAGTTGCTAACCTTGATGGTAGAGATATTTAGTAAAAATAACGTCTTTTATCATCTCCGAACCCGTTTCTCGGCGCATAAGTTCTTTTAATCGAGCTAAACAATTTCGGCGTATATCTTCTCGGCCAGTAAGAGATTTTATTTTTTCAGCGGTTTGTCGACCAAATACTTCAATAATAGCTGATCTTATTAGAGGGGAGTGGTGATCAGCTGCTTCAAGGTACTGAGCATCCTCTAACATAAGCTCGATAGAAACTCGAACAAAGCCTAGTTTTCGTGCAGAAGTGCCAAGAAAATTGGTGACAATCTCAGGTTCTAGACTGTAATAAGCATAATTTTTCTGAGTTACGTCTTGACCGTAAACTAAGTTTTGATAACTAAAAAAGAAAAGTAAACTGGCAATTATCAATTTGGCTTTAGGCATAATCAGTTTCATATGGTTTGACTCTTATAGATTTAGTGTATCAATTTTTTAGCATATGCATAATGCCAATTCACCGCTTTAGTCTTATTAAGCTACTTGGTACTATTCTGTTTTGAATTATTAAATAGTGCATAATTTTGAATTCTCCAACTATTTTTCCAGTAAGCATACCTTCATCTTGGTTGGATTTAACTGCTTGCAGCCATACCACTGCTCATTTACAAAATTGGTTATTGGATAGTGGGTCGTTAACCGAAAAATTAATAGCAAGTTGTACTCATTTTCACCTTACTGTAATCGGTGAAGACAGATCGAGTATCACTATTGATGAGTTTCAGCAGGTATCTCATTTAGGAACTCAACTGGTTGAACAAGATTGGTTAGTTAGAGAAGTGATTTTATGGGGAGATGGTAAACCTTGGGTGTTTGCTCGTTCTATTATTCCTGTTGAGCTTTGGCAGCGAGATTTTGTGGGTCTGAATGATAAACCTTTAGGGCAGTTGATTTTTAATGATGCTAGATTTAAACGTATGCCGTTTCAATTAACACAAATTGATGACTCTGAAGCTTTTCTTAAACAATTAAATATGTCAGGTTCTGAAGTGTTGTGGGGGCGACGTTCTACCTTTAAGTTCGAACATTTAAAAATGATGGTGTGTGAAGTTTTTTTGCCGGACTCTCCTGCATATCAAACTATGAGGCAAATTAATCATGCTACATAATGGCCTTATCAGTATTAATTGGCAGGCATACTGGCGACTGATGCGCGCAGACAAACCCATTGGCACTTTTTTGTTGTTGTGGCCCTGTCTTTGGGCGCTGTGGATTGCATCTGCAGGTTGGCCTGATTTACACATCTTGATTGTATTTACTCTAGGTGTTTTTGTGATGCGTTCAGCTGGTTGTGTGATAAATGATTACGCAGACCGTAAAGTAGATGGTGCAGTTAAGCGGACATCGACTCGCCCTTTAGTGACTGGCGAGTTGTCTGCTAAACAAGCTATTGGCTTATTTGTTATTTTATTACTCGTCGCTTTTATGTTGGTATTAACCCTCAGTTGGCAAACGGTTGCGATGTCATTAGGTGGTTTAGTCTTAGCCACTATTTATCCTTTTATGAAACGTTATACTCATTTACCCCAAGTGGTCTTGGGGGCCGCATTTGGTTGGTCTATTCCAATGGCCTTTGTGGCTATTGGCGAACCTTTGAGTTGGCTGGTATGGGTATTGTATTTCGCAAATCTTTTTTGGACTGTAGCCTATGACACTCAATACGCTATGGTTGATAAAGACGATGACCTTTTGGTTGGAGTAAAATCAACAGCCATCTTATTTGGCCAATACGATAAGCAGATTGTTTTTTTATTGCAGCTGGCTGCGTTAGTGTTACTGTTAATTGTGGCGAATGAGTTGAATTTTGGTTTGGTTTTTTATATCTCAATTGCACTGTGTGTTGGTTTGTTTATTTATCAGCAGTGGTTAATTAAAGATAGGGACAGAACTTTATGTTTTAAAGCGTTTTTACATAATAATTATGTAGGAATGGTGTTAGCTATGGGAATTGTGGGCCATTATTTGATAAATTAATATTTAGGTCACAAGAGAACTCATGACCCAAATCTTTTTTATTAATTCTGCTTCTCTAGCTCGTCTAGCCTTTTTTCTAGGGCTGCTAACTTTTCTCGTGTGCGGATCAATATTTGGCTTTGAATATCGAACTCTTCTCTACTGACAAAGTCTAATCGGCTAAGTTGGGATTGTAATACCTGCTTAACTTTTGTTTCTGCACCTTCTGCGAAGTTTTTTACTTCTGGTGGAACTGAGTCGGTGATTTGTTTAGCTATCTCTTCCAGTTTTTTAGGGTTTAACATAGTGAATACTCAAGTTAATTATGTTGGATTAAAAGGCATAATTTCATACAATCGTCGGCCTTTAACTTTAGGCTGTCAAATTTACCATGAAACTTAACCCAGGTCAGAACGAAGCTGTAAATTTTATTTCTGGTCCTTGTCTAGTGTTAGCAGGCGCCGGTAGTGGTAAAACCCGTGTAATTACCAATAAAATTGCTCACTTAGTGCGTCAGTGTGACATGCCTGCCCGTTATATTGCGGCTGTGACATTCACCAATAAAGCCGCTCGTGAAATGAAGGAACGGGTTGGACAAACCTTAGGTAAAAAAGAGGCTAGAGGCCTCAAAGTGTCTACTTTCCATACCTTAGGTTTAAATATTATTAAGTCGGAGGTAAAGGCGTTAGGTATTAAGCCTGGTTTTTCTTTGTTTGATGATAAAGACAGTATGGCTTTGTTGAAAGATTTAACAGAAGTTGAGTTTGACGGCGATAAAGAATTACTTGCTGCATTACAAAGCCAAATATCTAATTGGAAAAACGATCTCATTTTGCCTGAGCATTTAACAGGACAAACCTTATCTGCATCTGATGGTGAATTTGCTGAATTTTACCAGCGATATCATAATCACTTACGAGCTTATAATGCTTTAGACTTTGATGATTTAATTTGTTTGCCCACTTTATTATTAAAGTCCAACGAGACAGTTAGATTAAAATGGCAAACTAAAATTCGTTACTTGCTGGTGGATGAATATCAAGATACCAATACCAGTCAATATGAATTGGTTCGATTATTAGTCGGAGAGCGTGCTCGTTTTACTGTGGTGGGAGATGACGATCAATCTATCTATTCTTGGCGAGGCGCTAGGCCGCAAAACTTAGTTCTACTGCAAACAGACTTTCCACGGTTAAAGGTCATTAAACTTGAACAAAATTACCGTTCTTCTGAACGTATTTTGCATTGTGCTAACATCCTGATCCAAAATAATCCTCACGTATTTGAGAAAAAACTGTTTTCTGAGTTGGGATATGGCGACCCGTTGCAAGTCATAGTGGCTAAAAATGAAGAGCATGAAGCTGAACGTGTAGTCGCAGAATTAATGGCACACAAGTTTATGAATGCAACCAGCTTTAAAGATTATGCCATTTTGTATCGCGGAAATTTTCAGTCACGGGTTTTTGAAAAAGTACTGATGAGTAACCGAATCCCTTATAAGATAAGTGGCGGTATGTCATTTTTTGGTCGCTCCGAAGTCAAAGATATCATGGCCTATTTGCGCTTGTTAGTGAATCAAGACGACGATAATGCCTTGCTCAGGGTGATCAATACCCCTACCCGAGGCATTGGTCGGGTCAGTTTAGAAAAGTTGGGTAACTTGGCTAACAAGAATCAAACGTCTATGTTTGAAGCTGCGTTTGATCCCCGATTACAAGAAGTATTAACAGGCAAAGCTTTAGTTTCTGTTGAGCAATTTAGTCGTTGGATTGTCGAACTATCAGATCGAGCCGTAAGAGGTGATGGCATTGCCACTATTCGAGAAATGATCAAAGCTATGGGCTATGAAGAATGGTTGTACGAATCAAGTACTAGCCCTAAAGCCGCTGAAATGGCTATGGCTAATATCAGTACCTTATTTGGTTGGATTAGTGACATGTTAGAAGGCAGTGAGCTTGATCCACCTATGACACTGCAGGAAGTGGTTAATCGTTTAATTCTCCGTGACATGATGGAACGAGGTGAAGACGAAGACGATGCTGATCAAGTGCAACTGATGACCTTACATGCCTCAAAAGGCTTAGAATTTCCTTATGTGTTTATGGTCGGAATGGAAGAAGGCCTGTTACCCCATCAAAGTAGTATTGACGAAGACAATATAGACGAAGAACGACGTCTGGCCTATGTTGGGATTACTCGGGCACAAAAAACTTTATTTATGACATTGGTTAAAGAAAGACGTCAGTATGGTGAAGTGATCAACCCAGAGCCCAGCCGATTCTTATACGAATTACCTCAAGATGATTTAATTTGGGAACATAAAAAAGTGAAAGCTTCAGCAGAAGAACGTAAAAAGAAATCAGAAATTGGTATCGCTAATTTACGTAATATGATGAATAAAAGTTAATTATACCAATTCCATTAAATTCTCGCTGAGTGTAGATTTATTTATTGGGGTTGATATTAATCATTGTTTGATTAGGCGCTAATCGTATTGTTAGTGCCATCATTTATTTCTACTTTTTCTGCTTTTTGTAAAAATTTTCCTTGACCAAATTGACAGCCAGCTTTTGCGAGAAGGGTATATTGCGCTTCTGTAGTAATACCTTCGGCAATCAATTTAAACTTTAGATGGCTAGAAATAGATAATACCGATTGGATCAGCTTTAAGTTACGTTCTGAACGAGGCAAAGTTTTCACAAAGTGGTGGTCAACTTTGACGTAATCAAATGGATAAGAATATAAGTAACTTAATGACGCTAATCCGCTACCAAAATTATCCAAGACTAAAGTAATCCCCGCTCTTTTTAAGATTTTAATTGCTGGTAATAAAAACTGTGAACGACTGTTTAAGGTGTTTTCGTTAAATTCTAAGACTAATTTTTTCGGATCCGCACCAGAGTTGACACAGTATTCAACAAGTTGTTTAGCCAAAGATGTTTGGGTTAATTGATGGATTGATAAGTTAATGGCGACCAGTCTATTTTTGTCAGCAGCACTACCATTTTTCCACGCCACTAACATTTCACAGGCGTTAGATAAGATATATTTGTCCATTTCCACAGTTAAACCACACTGCTCTGCCACATGCCAATACTGCTCTCGTTTAATTTTCCCTAAACTTAGGTATTGCCAGCGAATGTAGCACTCTTCGTATAATACTTGTTTTGTGTTTAGATCGACCACAGGTTGTATGTAATGTTCAAAAGCTCTAGCTTGTAAAATTTTTCTGAACTCTTCTTCCATTTCTAATTCTACAAGCAGCTTTTCACGCATGGTTTTATCAAAAATAACATATCGAGCGCGGCCCAAAGATTTTGCATGATACATAGCAGCATCTGCATCTCGCAACACTTCATCAGCTTTATGATAACTGCTGTCCAAGTAGGTAATACCTATACTGGCACCAGAGTACATATCTTTATTTTCGATCTTAAAGGGTTTAGCAATGGATTCTATAATCCGCCCAGATATTTCTTCTATATCTGTAGGGGCATCAAAATTATCAAATAACACGACAAACTCATCGCCTCCTAAGCGGGCAAGTAAGTCATGAGCTCTAATACAAGAGTTGATCCTATTGGCAACTTCTTTTAAAAATGCATCTCCAGCCAAATGACCTAATGAGTCATTAATTTGTTTGAATCGGTCCAAATCAATAAATATCACTGCAAAGTGATTAGCTGAATATCGTTGTTTACTTGCTATCGCTAGTTCAAGCCGACTATTGAATAAAACTCTATTGGCGAGTCCAGTTAATGCATCATGCTGCGTGTCGTATTCTAGTTGTAGTTGTGCTAGCTTTCTTTCTTCGATTTGTTTTTGCAAAAATGTATTAGCTGAGTTTAATTCTTGGGTACGTTGTTTTACCTCTTCAGCTAAGCGTTGGTTGTAGGCTTGCATTGCCTCCGTTGCTTGTTTGCGGGTAAAAGCTACGGCAATATGATGCGATACAAATCGTAAAAACTCCAAATCTTTTAAAGTATATTGTTTTGAATCTGTATAACTTTGTACCGCTATGACACCAGATATATTGCCATCGATAACTAAAGGTGCCCCCAGCCATGAATGACCTTTTTCACACATATTGCTGCAAATTTTTTCAGATAACTCGCCTGCCTCATATAATTGGGTGACATTTGATGAGTCTATTAATTGCGCAGTGCCGTGACGAATAATATATTCGGTTAGCCCTAAGCCCATTTTCCTTGGTTCAATATAGGTTGCCAATTCATTTTTATAATAGGGAAACTCTAAGGTTTGACTTTCTTCATTTATGTTTGATATGTAACAACTCGGAGCACCAATTAACCGAGCGAGAATATCGTGAATAATGCTATAAAAATTATGCGTATTATGGTTTGTCGAGGCTGATAATTCTGAAATTTCAAATAACGCTTGTTGTAATGATTCTACTTTTTGCCTTTCACTAATTTCCTCTTGTAGCTCTTCATTCATTAACCTGAGTTGTTTGGTTCGTTGACGAAAGCTCTTTTCAGTTAACTCCCTGCTTTTTACCCGATCGACACAATTGACTATGTGTTGTGATACAAATAACAACGCTTCCAAATCTTCTTGGGTAAAACGTATCGATTCATTATAACTTTGTACGGCTATAGCACCTATTACTTGAGAACCTCTTTTTAAAGGAACGCCAATCCAATCTACTGGTTTTGCAGCAATACTTTTGATAGACATTTGTGCAAGTTGTTCGTTATAGGTTTCTTGTTTTAAGAATAAATATTTACCTGTACGTAATATATATCCAGTAATTGTTTCTTTTAATTCGTTTAAAGAATTTTTTGAGATGATTTCTTCAGCGGGTTTTTGGTCAGCATAAACGAATTCTATACAATCGCTGCCTTCTTCATAAAAAGCCACAGAGAAGTTTTGGGCAGGAATAAAGGTGCCAATGATTTTTTGGATGGCCGGATACAAACTAGATAATTCATTGATAGTGCTAGCTAATTCTGAAATTTCAAACAGAGATTTTTGAATTACTTCGGAGTGCTTATATTTTTTAGTGATCTCTTGCAATTGAGGAACTAATTCTTGTAGTTCTTCAAGAGACAGGTTATCGGCAATATTATCTGAAGTCATTAGTGCTCGGGCTTCGCTTTATTATTTTATGACGAAATATTAAGCTCTCAAAAGTAAACCATTCAAACAAAAAAGGCCACTATTAGGTGGCCTTTTTATGGGATTTTCTGATAATTTAAATCAAATACCCTCAATCATATGCTCTATAGCCGCTTTTAATTCGTCGTCTGAGCAATCTCCACATGTGCCTTTAGGGGGCATGCCACCAATACCATTAATTGCATTTTTCCATACAGTATCAAAACCTTTTTCAAGACGCGGAGACCAATCTCCTGCATTTTGAAATTTAGGTGCATTTAATACACCTACAGAGTGACATGCTACACAGGTTTTATTGTATATATCCACACCAGAGCGAGGGCCGCTAGATGCAGATTCAGCGACTGCCCCAGCAACATATACCTGACCTATAGGTTGAATACGTGACTTGATTTCATCATCTGTCATATCTTGTGCAGATGCACTGAAAGCACACAATATACCAAAGCACGCATATAGAAAGGCTTTAAATTTCACAACATTCTCCAAATCAGTTCGCAGTTACCTTTAAATTCTAGGACAGATTATAACTACAAATGTTTTGTGAACAACTATTTATGCTATTTTCGTGTAACAATTAGTTGGTTAGGCAATTGGCTTACGCCAGTTTACTGTTAATTTTACATCTTCTGTTTAGCGAATATCATAGCACCATATTCAGGGGATTCATGGCAAGGCACTATGTACTGTTTGTTTTTATTATCTAAACATTCCACTATGTGTGGTGCTACGCCACCAACAAATGAAATGGCTTCAATTTCTTCGGATATGAACTTTTCAATGACTTTATTAATGGTCGAGGTGCCTAGCTTTATTATATTTTGAGCCAGTACATCACCATTTTTAGCATGTTTAAATACAAGAGGGGCGTACTTAGCAAACTCAAATGCTTTGCCGTTGTTTAAACGAGTGGCTAATTCAATGGGTGATTCGTCTGCAATCACAGCCTTTGTCATTGATGTTTCTGGGCCAATTTGATCGAAATCCAATAAAACCGCTTTAATTATTTCTAAGCCGAACCATGAGCCGCTACAGACAGCGTTAATGGGAAAACCATAACCGCCTATAGAAACTTGTTTTTCATCTTTAATGCCTACTGCACTAAAACCTGTACCTAAAATTATTATCGCGCCGTTGTTGCCATTATGAGCCCCTAAAACTGCAATATGCGCATCATCAGTTATAGCTAAATATTTAAAAGGATGTGACCAACTAGACATAGCCTTGTGCAGGCTAGGTAAATGTAAGCCTGCTAAACCTGCTCCAACAATTAAGTGCGAGTATGAACACTTAATTCCAGAGTGAGTGATGGCTTGATCTATTGATTGCATTATAGAGCGTTGAGCAATTTCAAGCCCATTTACTGGATTGGCTGGTCCGCCATGCCCTCTGCCGATGAGATTTAAATTATTATCATAAATACTTGCACGACAATGAGTGCCGCCGCCGTCAACCCCTACATAATATAAGGGCGAGGGTGTTGAATTGATTGCCGACATAAATTCTTATTGATCCTTATAATTGTTGTTTTTAGCTCAGGTTTGAATTTTATAGCATAAGGTATTGTACTCAATTATTAACAGCCATTGGTATTAGTATTTTTCTAATAATTGCTTTTCTCTGGCTGGGTTAATGGGCGGTAAAAAGGAATTTTGTAAATAAAATACTTGGCGTTTTTCACTGCGGACTTTGTCTAGAGCTGAGCCAAAATATTGCTGGAATATATTATCAAAAGTACCATTGGCGATAATTTTATCGAATCCATTTAACAGTAATTCAAATAATTTATCATTTTGTTTATTCGCGTAAAAATGAAAAGCAGTAGGGTAGATTAATATAATGTGAGGGTCGGCTAACAAGTTTTTGAGTGGCCCTATTTTTAAGCCAGGGTTGTTGAGTTCTAGGTCTATTTCGCCAAAAAAACGCGGGTAATAATCGATTCGTTTTTTATCTAACAATGCATACAGACCTAAAAACTCAGAACTAGTGGCGGGAATTAAACCATTTTCAGCTAATATTTTTGCATCTGTCCAAGCATGAAATTGACCGGGGATAAATTTTTTAAGTGCTTTTAAACTTTTTACTTCTTTGAATATATCCACATTGTCCTTGTGCACGAAGGACACTCGCCAACCATTGATGCCTTTCATTAGCGGGATGGGCAAGGCTAAATATTTTTCGTGCCGTTCTGTTGTAGCGTAAGCAATAACCAAATCTATATCTTGGTTTTTTTCTAGAAAGTAGAATGATCTATGGTGGGGAAGGTCATGTATGTAGCGTGCAACTTTATGAGGGCCACCTTCAGCATGCTTTAATGCTGCAGTTAAAAGATCGGTAAAATATTGATCTCTTCCGGCACCTAAACCCATATAGGTAATATTGAGCGCTTGGCAATCATGGGTTATGAGCAAACCAATAACTAACAGCAAAGCGCATAACATTCGATTCATACATTAATCCGTGATCCACATTAACCTTATATTTAATAAGGTTAATAGTAGTCGAAAATTATCTAATGATTCATAAGCTGCAAAAAAGCACTGATTCTTATTAGAAAAATTAATCTAAGGTTTATAGAAAACAGCGTTGATAAGTGTTTCTTCACGGGTTTTTGGATCTTCGACTTTGCCTGTGATGGTTTCCCATATTCCCAAGTCTTCTCTTGACCACCATAAAAAAGGTGTAGATACACTACTTTCATTCACTAAAAAATTTGCATTTTTAATCAGAGTTAAATACTCAAGGTCGGTTTTTTGCACACTCATAGGATGGCGAAAAAGTAACTTGATAATAAATGAATGAATGTAACGGCGACAAGACTCTGCAAACAACACACAGCCACCAGGTTTTAATACCCGATAAAACTCTTTGATTGCCGACTCTTGGTCAACAATGTGATGGAAGGTTTGGTGGCAAAAAATCATATCTATTGAATTATCGGCTAAATCTATCTCTGCCGCATTGCAGACTAAAAATTTAATATCGCTTGAGCATTGTTCGGCATTATTTTTTGCTTTATTGACAACATCAGGGTCAACATCTAATGCCACAATTGAAGAGGGAGAAAATCGAGAATCTAGTTCCAGCAGAGAATGGCCAAATCCAGTGCCTATATCTAAAATCACATCAAAATTTTGCGGTTTATCAATCGGGATTAATTGTTGTAAATCATTTAGTGCCCTTTTAAGTACATGCACGACCCAAGTATTCGTATCAAGAAACCAATCTCCAAATTTACTTTCTTTAACCCAAGCTTGTTTTTTATTTTTATTAGTCAAAATTTACTTTCCATATAATTATTGCTCATCTCTGGCTTATTATTGTTACGTGAATAAAAAGCGGTTACCAATCTTTTCGAATTTTAAATAATCAGAACTCTAGGTAATAGTAACGTTATACCCATTCCATTAAATTCTCGATAAGAGTTCATTTTTTTATTGGTGTTGTTATTAAATAACCGATACCCACGAAGAGGTACCGGATAAAACTTATACCACTCCTTGCTCTATCATGGCATCGGCTACGCGACGAAATCCTGCGATATTAGCACCTAATACCAGATTACCGTCTTGGCCAAATTCCTTGGCTGTATCGCTAGCGCTAATGAATATGTTTTTCATGATTTGTTTAAGTTGTTGATCAACATGTATAAATGTCCACTTTTGCATACTGGCATTTTGTGCCATCTCTAATTGGCTCGTGGCGACACCGCCGGCATTTGCCGCTTTACTTGGACCATAGGAAATACCTGCTTCGAGGAAGGCTTCAACAGCTTGATTTGTGGAGGGCATATTTGCCCCTTCACTGACTAATTTACAGCCATTTGTTAATAAGGCTTGGGCGTCATCTAATGTTAACTCGTTTTGTGTTGCACAAGGAAAAGCCGCATCTGCGGCGTAACGCCATATTGCATGACCGTTTTCTGGATAATCGGCAACCTGGGTATGTATCGCTTCTGGATAGCTGGTTAAGTACTCAACAAGATCACTTCGACGACCTTCTTTTAACCGCTTAATGAGTTTTAGATCAATGCCAGTGTGATGATACAAAGTCCCTGACGAATCACTGCAACTAATAGGTGTGGCGCCTAGCTGATAGAGCTTTTCCATTGCATAAATTGCCACGTTACCTGCACCAGATACTAAACAGCGTTTACCTTTTAAGTCATCTCCTAATTCATCTAGCATGTATTCTGCAAAATAGACTGTGCCATAACCTGTAGCTTCTTTTCGTGCTAATGAGCCTCCCCATAGTAAACTTTTACCTGTTAATATGCCTTCATAACGGCCAGTAAGACGTTTATATTGGCCAAACATATAGCCAATTTCTCGTGCGCCTACTCCAATATCACCTGCAGGCACATCGGTTGTCGGCCCTATATGTCGGTATAATTCGTTCATAAATGATTGGCAAAAACGCATGATTTCAGCATCTGAACGGCCTTTGGGATTAAAATTAGCTCCGCCTTTACCGCCGCCAATTGATAGACCCGTTAGTGCATTTTTAAAAATCTGTTCGAAGCCTAAAAATTTAATGATTCCGGCATTAACTGAAGGATGGAATCTGAGGCCTCCTTTATAAGGACCTAGAGCCGAATTAAATTCAATTCTATATCCTTTGTTCACTTGAATATCACCATTATCGTCTACCCAAGGAATACGAAACATAATTTGTCGTTCAGGTTCGACAATGCGCTGTATAATGGCTTGTTTTTGATAAATGTCATTGCTTTCTAAGAGTGGCCCAAGAGAATTTAATACTTCCTCAACCGCTTGATAAAACTCAGTTTGTGCAGGACTAGTGTGTTTTAAATCAGAAATTGTTTGTTGAATATATGTCATAAATGACAACCTTTTTATGTTGCGAAATCAGAGCAAAACGCTCAGATAAACTGTTTTAATCTCTTTTTTTCAAGGGATTAAAGCAAAAGATTTAATCCCTTTATGTTTTAGCTAATATATAGGGTTATTAACTTGAATTATTTCTACCGATTGTTTTCCTCGTTGGGTTTGCCAAGAAATACATTGGCCTGTTCGTAATCCAATCAATGCTGAACCTATAGGGGCAAATACAGAAATACTATCTTCGAATTTAATCGTGTTATCAGGTAAACATAGAGTTTTAGTAAAAGTACGCTGGGTATCTAAAATCTTAAAGGTTACTTGGCTTCCAATAACCACTACGTCTTCCGGCATATCTTTACAAGGCAAAATGGTTGCTCGGTCTAATTCATTCTCAATCGCTCGAACAAAATCTTCAGGCAGCTTAGAGCGTTCTAATTGATATTCTAATTCTGCTAAATCAGCAGTTGAAATAATGATGTCAGGTTGTTTTTGCATAGTCTTTTTTCTTTATTGATTGGGTAGGCAATGGGGTACATTTAAGTCCCTTGATACATTGACTACTTTTGTTTCTTTTAAGCCGATTAGAGAGTGCTTTTTCTAACAGTTATTAAATAAACATTCTAAGTTGTTGAGTCATTAATTTTTGCAAAAAGGAGCTTAATCCCAGCTACAGTTTAGTACTCATGTACATAGATGTTGTTGGTCAAATTAATGTTTAGTAAAACCGTTAAAGCACGGCTAAATCTCAAATCGGACTGAATATTAAAAATGAACAAATAGGGGATATTGGCCGAACGTAAGGATACGTTCGGCTTAATTTGGTAAGGTGAGTAAGTTACTCTTTAAAATTTCGATATTGTGAATTTGTAGCATAATTTCCTCAGAACAACATTTTGATAATAACTCGACTTACAATAAATACAAGAGCCAAATTCTGTCTATTTTTAATACGATGATAGATGTTCAAAGAAGTGATGGTTTTTAGCGTGAGGAGATTAAATGAATGAAAACGGGTAATAAAACCCCTCTAAAAATATTAATTTAACCTTAACTAGGCTTATCTAGAGCTAAGTTAATTTTTAGAGGGGGCGTTGTTTAATTGTAGCTAGAAGGCAATTCTTTAATCGCAGCTACACCTGAGTCAATAGCCGCTTGGGCCACAGCCTTAGCAACTTTTTGTAATAAACGTGGATCCATGGGTTTAGGAATAATATAATCCTTGCCGAAGTTCAGTTCAGCAACATTACTAGCCTCAAGCACTTCTTTAGGCACCTCTTCTTTCGTTATCTGACGAATTGCGTCTACAGCAGCTATTTTCATCTCGTCATTAATTTGTGATGCCCTAACATCTAATGCACCTCTGAAAATAAAGGGGAAACACAAGACATTGTTAACTTGATTGGGATAATCAGAACGACCTGTTGCCATAATTAGATCGGCTCGTATTGAGTGCGCTAGTTCTGGTTTTATTTCTGGATCTGGGTTAGAGCATGCAAAAACGATAGGTTTAGCAGCCATCAGTTTTAACGCTTCGGCAGGGAGTAAATTAGGGCCTGATACACCGACAAAAACATCAGCTGCATCTAAGGCATCCTCTAAAGTACGTTTATCAGTATTGTTGGCAAATAACTTTTTGTGAGGGGTTAAATCGTCTCTTCGTGTATGAATGACCCCTTTGCGATCAAGCATATAAATACGTTCTCTTTTTGCCCCACATTTGACCAATAATTCCATACAGGCTGTAGCAGCTGCACCAGCACCCAAACATACTATTGTTGCTTGGCAGATAGTTTTACCTTGGATTTCTAATGCGTTGAGCATAGCGGCGGCTGTAACAATAGCTGTACCGTGTTGATCATCATGAAAAACGGGCACCTTACAGCGTTTGATTAACTCTTGCTCAATTTCAAAACACTCAGGAGCCTTGATATCTTCAAGGTTGATTCCGCCAAAGGTATCTGCAATGTTAGCTACTGTGTTGATAAAATCTTCAGTACTTTTATTGTCCACTTCGATATCAATTGAGTCGATGCCAGCAAAACGTTTAAACAGTAATGCTTTACCCTCCATAACTGGTTTTGAAGCTAAAGGGCCTAAATTACCTAAACCTAAAATGGCTGTGCCGTTAGAAATTACTGCAACTAAATTGCCTTTACCTGTGTATTGGTATGCGGCGTCTGGATTGTTTGCAATTTCTCTAACAGGTTCAGCGACACCAGGACTATAAGCTAAGGCTAAATCGTCAACAGTTTCTGCTGGCTTGGTGAGTTCTATACAAATTTTTCCAGCTACTGGAAACGTGTGGTAATCGAGTGCTTTTTGGCGAAAATCAGACATGTCTGCATTTCATCCTTATAGTCAGGTTGGTTTTAGTGCTAATTACATTGAGAACTTAGTGTCTTTTAGGTAATTCGCTATTATTAACTGAATGTAACATAGGTGTTAAAGGGCAGCCTATTGAATTTTCTAGCCTAATTGCTACTATTTTATTGCATCATAATTATGATAATTGTTGACTCTATATTGTCTCGTAGTATGTTTGTTGGTAATTAATTACTCTAAATAGAATCTCCTATATTTTGAATATTAGATTTATCTTAAGTACTGCTGGTTTGATACTTATTTTGCTTGGCATCAGCCCTGTGGCCTCTGCTGCAGATGACAAATTGCAGTTTTCTGGATTTGCCCGATTGGTGTTAGGCCACTTAGATGATAAAAACGCCGAATATGTCGGTTATGACAATAGTATTAGCTTAGATCAACAATCACTGCTTGGTTTGCAAGCTGATTATCATTTAAGTGATAGTTTCTCACTTACTAGCCAATTTGTAGGATATACAGAGGACCAGCGTAATTCTGGGCTGCAATGGTTATATCTTACCTACCATCCTAATAATGCATTGCAAGTTAAACTCGGCAGGCAGCGTATCCCCTTTTTTAACTATAGTGATAGTTTGGATGTTGGTTTTGCTTATCCTTGGCTGACGTTGCCACAACAATTTTATGATACTGCTTTCTTTTCAACTTTTGATGGTATTTTGGCTAACTACCAGTTTGCGATCAACGATTGGTTGATTAATTATGAAGGTTACTGGGGACGGTTCGACGACAAAATTTACTTGAGTACTCAAGAGATAAATACAAAAGTCATAGGCCTAGTTGGTATCAATGCCACTGTAGCATATAAAAATTTCAGCTTGCGAGCCTCTTATAATCAGGGCGATGTTAATATTGAACAAGATGAAGCGGAACTGTTTAGTCAGCTATTACGGCAAGTCGGCTTTACCCAAAGCGCTGATTGGCTGAATGCTAACGGGCTTATTGAGTTTTACCAATTTAGTGCAAACTATGAAAATTTAAATTATTTTGTGCGTAGTGAAATTGCCAAAATGGTCGGTGAAGGTGGTTTAGTCGCAGACATTGATAGTTTTTATATTTCTGCTGGCTATAACTTTTATCCTTACACTCTATATATCTCTTACGGAAAAAAAGATCTTCATTTTGATCACCTTGCAAACGAAATTCCATTTGGTGTCTCTCCGGAACTAGACGTACTGGCGGCTACTTATCTTGGGGCATTAGCTCAGTTTCCTGATGATAAATCTGCAGGAACCAAAATTGGTCTTCGCTGGGATGTTTTGTCAAACTTGGCTCTCAAAACAGAAGTGACCTATGTTGAAGCTAATGACGAAATTAGTAATGATTATGCGGTGAAAGACTTAGGTGGATTTGATGGTGAAGCTATCTTGTATCAGCTTGCTATTGAGTGGGTGTTTTAATGAAAAAAACCTGCGCTTTTTTAATCTTATTCTTACTGAGCTTTATTTCTGCAGCTATTGCGTCGGATGCAATTATAGTAGTGGCTAATACTGACGATAAATCTATTCAGCTCAGTCGACAACAAGTCCGCAATTTATTTATGGGCGGTGTTATTCCTTATGATTTAAAAGCTGTTGCCTTACCGCCTGAAAATCAAACTCGAGTGTTGTTTAATACTAAAGTGGTGGGATTAACCGAATCACGTATTCAGTCGTATTGGGCACAAATGCGCTTTACTGGTCGTAAAACCGCACCTAAAGAAGTGAAAAGTGAAGATTTGGTATTAAAGTACCTAGAGAACAATGATGGAGCTGTAGGATATTTGCCTGCTGGTATTGCCCTCCCTAATGATTTAACTATAATTTATACCATTCAATAATGTGCAATTGTTTGTTTTATCTCAGGGCAATTTTTATGGAGAATACCTTTGCTTAATTACAATGAAAATAGCCCTGTTGATGACTTTAAGTGTGGTAATAATTATTTTTTGTTGTTCACTTGTTTGGTTTTTTTTAGTGGTATTTCGAGCTCCTATGCTGATACTGAAGATAATCTGAAGGTTTCTGGTTTCGCTCGTGTGGTAATGGGCTATCTGGATGATAAAAATGCTGAATACCTAGGTTATGATAATTCAATTAGTCTTGATCAAGAAAGCTTAATTGGCTTGCAACTCGACTATCAGGTTGTCGATACGCTCGCTGTAACTGGGCAAGTTATCGGACATACAGGGGCGCAGCGTGATTCAGGTATTGAATGGTTATATTTAACTTATCATCCCACTAAGGCGTTAAAATTTAAACTGGGCAGGCAACGAACACCATTTCTTAATTATAGTGATGTAATCGATGTGGGGTACGCCTACCCATGGGCAACATTACCGCAACAAACTTATCCCCGCCACTTCTTTTCCACATTTGATGGTTTAATGGCAAACTATGAAATATCTAATAATGAATTTGTGTTGAATATTGAAGGCTATTGGGGGGGATTTAAAGATAAAGTGGTAGTGGCCGAGCGTATTATGGAGGCTGAAACGACAGACTTTCGTGGATTAATTAGTAACCTGGCCTACCAAAATTGGACTTTTAGAGCTTCATACCATCAAGGTAGAACAAGTGTTGACCTCGATGATGTAGTACAATTTAGTGGCTTGTTGGGCCAGCTTGGTTTTACTCAGAGTGCTGAATCTTTAGCTACGGTGGGATCAACCGAAGTTTATCAATTGAGTGTTAATTTTGAAAATATAGATTACTTCGTACGAACCGAATTTAATCGAATACAGGCTGATTTTGTTTTTGTTCCAGACAGCGATAATTATTTCGTTTCTGCGGGATATAACTATCTTCCCTTTTCTACCTATATTTCATATTCACAAAATAAAACTCAATATGAACCAGCTGCTACCGATATTCCTATAGGTATAAACTCACAACTAGATATCATTGCTTTTAGTTATCAAGAGATATTTAATCAATTGCCCATTGATAGTTCAGAGGCATTTACCATAGGTACTAGATGGGATTTAAAGGCTGGTTTGGCTCTAAAAGGCGAAATAAGCCAATTAAACGGTGCTAATTCTGATCGAGCTTTTTTTACTGTAAATGATCCAAGCTTTGATAGAAAAGCTATTTTATATTTAGTGGCTTTAGAATGGGTCTTTTAAACGAGAGCCTTCTTCATTTCAACAAGTAGTGTTTTATATAGTTAAAAATAAATACCGTGAGACAGGAAAATTAAAAACGTAATGTTACGAATTCACCAATTTATATCCGTTAGCTGTTTAGTTTTGCTTAGTAGCTGGACGCCATTACTACAGGCGGAAACTACTGATAAATTACAGTTTTCAGGTTTTGCTCGTGTAGTTTTAGGTTATCTTGATGAAAAAAATGCAACCTACTTAGGATATGATGATAATTTAAGTTTAAGTCAACAAAGCTTGATTGGTTTGCAGGCAGATTATCAAATACTCGATAACCTGTCTGCTACAGGACAATTTATTGGTCATAGCGGAAATGAACGAGAATCAGGAGTTGAATGGTTATACTTAACCTATAAGCCTTCTGACTCAACTCAAATTAGAGTGGGTAAACAACGCACCCCACTTTTTTATTATAGTGATTCTATTGATGTAGGTTTCGCTTATCCATGGGTAACTATTCCACAACAAGTATACAAATCGGTATTTTTTTCAACCTTTGAAGGGGTACTAGCTAACTATAATTGGTCTGGGAAAAAAATTGGAGTCGAGGTTGAAGCTTATTGGGGTAGTGTTGATGACACCATTTACAACGCTGGTGTCGAAGTTGAGGCGAATGTTAACGATCTCCGCGGCCTGATTGCTAAGATAAACTATGATAACTGGGCATTTCGCTCCGCGTACCATACGGCAGAGACTTTTATTGGCCTGACAGAACTCCTAGATTTTGCCGGTATACTTGAGCAATTTGGTTTTTACCAAAATGCAGAATTTTTAAACCCAAACGGTAAAATTGATTTTTATCAACTGGCAGCTAGTTATGACAACTTAGACTATTTCTTTCGAGCTGAAGCTACCAGAACGTTAGGTGAGAGTGCTGTTATACCTGACGTAGACAGTTATTTTGTAGTCGTAGGTTATAACTATTATCCGTTTTTAAGTTATTTGTCTTTTGGAAAAAGTAGCAGTTCCTACGAAGAGCCAGTCAATGAAATACCTGTAGGTATTGACCCGCAACTTGATGGGTTGGCATTGGGCTATCAAACAATTTTTAACTCCTTACCTGCCCTTAGCTCCGAAAGTATTACCCTAGGCACAAGATGGGATTGGAAAACGAACCTTGCATTCAAAGCTGAAGTAACCTGGGTTAAAGGAGCTCTAGGCACAAGCTCTCAATTCATAGTGCTAGATGAAGGTAAGTTTGATGGCAAAGCTCCACTCTATCAACTGGCATTAGAGTGGGTGTTTTGATGAAATACCTACTTTATTTTATCGCATTATTGGGTTTTAGCAGTTGGCACGCTTCAGGTGCTAACGGCATAGTTGTAGTCGCTAATACACAAGACACTTCTATTACCCTAAGTCGACAAGAAGTGCGTAATTTATTTATGGGTAGCTCGTTATCTTATGGCCTTAAAGCTGTGGCATTGCCACCAGATAATCAAACCAGAGTAATGTTCAATACTAAAGTGGTAGGTTTAACAGAATCTAGGATTCAATCATATTGGGCACAAATGCGTTTTACTGGACGTAAAACCCCTCCTAAGCAAGTTGCAAATGAAAAATCAGTATTAACTTACCTGAAAAACAATCAGGGAGCAGTAGGGTACTTACCCGCTAATACGGTTATTCCTAAGAGTTTAACAGTAATATATACCAGTCAATGAGGTTAGCTTAGAGAGTCCAATAATTTATATTTAGTGGCCCTAGAGTGGTTATTTTAAATCCCATCCTCTCTTTATCACGTTTATTAGCCAGTTATATTTAGAAAATAGAGGAAGTGATAATAGTTGCTTCGTAAAAATATAGAACCGGTAGACGAAAAGGTTAAAAACCGAATGTTACGAATTCATCGCTTTATTCCAGCTAGCAGCTTAGTTTTGTTCAGCTGCTGGATGTCATCGCTACAAGCAGAAACTAATGATAAATTACAGTTTTCAGGTTTTGCTCGCGTGATTGCAGGGTATCTGAACGAAGAACATGGGACATTTTTAGGCTACGATGACAGTATTAGTTTTACTGAACAGACCCTGCTAGGGTTGCAACTCGACTATCAAGTTATGGATAACTTGTCCGTCACAGGACAAGCTGTTGCACGTACTGCCGACGATAGTGATTCAGGTATCGAGTGGTTGTACTTAACTTATACTCCAAGCAATGCATGGAAATTCAAAATCGGTAGGCAACGTACTCCAATATTTAATTACAGTGATATTATTGATGTCGGCTTTGCTTATCCTTGGATATCTTTGCCCCAGCAAGTTTATCGAGGATTTTTGTTTCCTACTTACGAGGGGCTTCAGAGTCAGTATGAGTATGTAGGTAAAAACATATCACTTGGCTTAGAGGCTTATATAGGTGGTATAGAGAGAGAATTTGTTGCTAATGGCCAAGTTCTTGACACAGATATTGATAACTTACGAGGAATTGTTGGAACGGTTGGCTATCAAGGATGGAATTTTAGAGCATCTTATCACCGGGGGCATGCGGATATTAATCAACCCGAGTTAAATGCCTTTAGCAACCAGTTACGACAATTTGGTTTCATGCAAAGTGCAGACTCTATAAAGACTGATGGGGTGGGACGTTTTTATCAAATTAGTGCCTTTTATGAAGATGTAGATTATTTCTTTCGAACAGAATTAATGCAAATAAAAGCAGATCTATCTCTGTCGCCTAAAACGAAGGGTTATTTTATTTCTGGAGGTTTAAATTTTTACCCAGTTTCTGTTTACCTATCTATATCGAAAGATACCAACAGGTATCTTCAGCCTGTTGCTGAAATACCAACTGGGATCAATGCACAGTTAGATGCACTAGCATTCGGCTATCAACAAACTTTTAGTCAATCACAAGACAATAGTACGCTTAGCTATACGGCTGGTATTCGTTGGGATTGGCAGGAAAACCTAGCATTAAAAGCTGAAGCGACCCTGCTAAAGGAAAATGAAGGAACTCAAGGTTTGTTTACTACTCGAGATGTGAATAACTTTGATGGCCAAGCAATTCTGTATCAAGTAGCCATGGAGTGGGTGTTTTGATGAAAGCATTGATTATAGCTTTACTATTATATTCTGGTTATTCTGCGAGTGCTAATAATTCAATCTTAGTTGTTGCTAACACTGCCATTACAAATATTGAATTGAACCGGCAAGAAGTGCGTAATTTATTTATGGGTAGCTCATTATCTTATGGACTTTCTGCTATCGCTTTACCCCCAAATAATCATACTCGTATACTGTTTAACACTAAAATTGTTGGTTTAACTGAATCACGTATTCAAGCCTATTGGGCGCAAATGAAGTTTACTGGGCGGAAAAAAGCTCCTAAAGAATTGGCCGATGAACAGCTTGTTTTAGATTATTTAGAGAACAATCAGGGCGCTGTGGGTTATTTACCCTCCTACATTAAAATTCCAAATGGGCTAACCATACTCTATGAAATTGATTAGCTCTTTTAGCTTTTACCTGTGGTTGTAAGCATTTGTTCTAAACTGATTGGTTTGGAAAAAAGATAACCTTGCAGTTGATGACAGCCATTTTCCACCAAAAAATCAAATTGTTCTCTGGTTTCTACACCTTCAGCACAAATTTTTAGATTTAGCTGTTTGGCCATTTCGATAATTGTTTTGGTGATTAACGTACTGCGCTTAGAAATTAATAAATTATCTACGAATTGTTTATCAATTTTTAGAGTGTTTAGGTGTAATTGTGTGAGGTAGCCAAGTGATGAATATCCTGTGCCAAAGTCATCCAGGGCGATTGATATACCCAACTCTTTCATCTCTTTAAAAAAGTCGTTGGCCATATCAAAGTTTTCTAAATAGGCTGATTCCGTTACTTCAAACTCAATAGTTTTAGGGTTGACATTGTATTGTGTAAATAGTTTTTTTACATAGGCTATGAGGGATTTACTTTTTATATCTTGGGCTGATAAATTAACTGAAATGACAACATCTGGATTTATATGTTTTTGTATTGTTGTCATATCCTTACAAAGTCTTTCTAACACCCATTGAGTGATGATTAGTATTTTTCCACTTTGTTCTGCAATTGGAATAAACTCGGCAGGAGATACTACGCCTAAAGAGTCACTGGTCCAGCGTAGTAGGGCTTCATAGCCTACAATTCGTTCTGTTGGAGATACTTTGGGTTGGTAAAACAGTATGAATTCGTCATTTTTTATGGCATGAGAAATCGAATTGGCGATTAATAATTTTCGTTTGTTGTCTTCCATCATTTCAGGAATAAAAATAGTGTGTGTATTACGACCTGCAAGTTTAGAGCGATACATAGCAATATCTGCATTGCTGACAAATTCACTTAAATTAAAATTAGAATCAAAGGCTTTGGCTATACCTACACTAACGCTAACCTGTACTTCCCATGAATTTATATCAAAGGGTTCAGAAAGACCTGTTACTAAGCGTTCTGATATTTGATATAGAAATAAATCGTTTGGTTCATTGTGTAGCAAAATGAGAAACTCATCGCCTCCGAGTCGGGACAATATGTCACCATCTCTTAGAAAACCTTTAGTTCGCTTACTGACCTCAATTAATAGCTGGTCCCCAGTTTCATGGCCCAATGAGTCATTGACTCCTTTAAAACCATCTAAATCGAAATATAGTAGGACTAGATTACTATTGGTACGCTCAGCTTTAGCTAATTCAACACGCAAGGTTTCCATAAAGGATTGTCGGTTGGGTAGGCCAGTGAGCGCGTCAAAATTGGCTAACCTTTCCATGGCTTTTTGTTGAATCATTAACTTTTCGGTATATTCTTTATTCTTTTGAGTTTCTTGGTTGATGGTTTCCATCATCAGATTAAGGTCTTGGCTCAAAGAGGAAACTTCTTGCTTACCTTTGATCTCAATTTTTAAAGAATAATCGTTAGTTTCTTGGATTTTTTGTGCCAGTGCAGACAAGCGACTCAAAGGTAAAAATAATCTTGCCTGAATCACAAACAAAATGATTATAACTATTACTAGTACCAATAAGGTTAGGGGTAAAACTTGTTTTAGCAGATTAAGTTTACTTTTGCTCAGAGGGCCCTTTGAGTCATGAACAATGAGTAAATAACCTAAAGGTAATTGTTTATCGCCAATTAATTTGAATGCGACTAATTCACCATTTTCAACATATACGCCAGAGGTTTTTTGTTTTAATTTCTCAAGTTGATCATCCATTAAAGTGGATTGATCAGCAAATGATTTACCATGATAACTTTGTAGTCGTAGCCAGTCTTTATCATAAATTTCAGCAAATTTAACATTGTCATATCTATCTAAGCGTAAAAGCATAGTAGTGAGTTCAAAATCATCTGGTTGAAAGGCTAGAAGCGGTACTAAATCACTAGCCATATTTTCAGACAAAGCCTCTAGATCACCTTTTACTGATTCAAAATATAACTTTTCATGTTCTTGTAGTGAAAACGCCAAAATGGTTAAGCTGACAATACAGATTGCTAGAGCAGCAATAGAAGATGTGGTATTTTTAATGGTTTTAAAAAGCATTACGTATCCTTGTACAGGAATTATATTGTACGTCTAAAAAACATATCAATATTTAGTACTTTAGTCTCAACTACTTACTACAAAAATAGGTTCAGATTGATTCTACTCTAAATCTAAAATTAACTCTGCGTTTTTGTGCCTGATTTTGAATCATATAAATATGAAATACCTAGCCAATTTTATTAAAGACACAAAAAAAGGCGCTGAATAAGCGCCTTTTGGATGTCTTTTCAGACTACAAATCGAATTACTTCTTAGAAAGACCAGCAAAACGTTTGTTAAATTTATCAACTCGACCACCAGTATCAACGTTACGTTGCTTACCAGTATAAAAAGGGTGGCAAGACGAACATACGTCTAAGTTGATGTCTTTTTTCAAAGTAGAACGCACTACAATTACGTTTCCGCAAGAACAGTTTGCTGTCATATTTTGATAATCAGGATGGATATCTTGTTTCATGGGTTACCTTATCTCGTCAGGCCGCATCGCTATCCAACCCGAAGTTGAACACCATACGAAAATTAAATTAAAAAGCTTTGTGGCTTGCCGCAAAGTGGCGCGCATATTAATGTAAGGGGCTGATGCGATCAAGGATTTTGTTGTTTTTATCGCCATTTACCTTTGTTTTACTTATTTTAACAGGCTTATTAGTACTTAATGTCAATACTCCGAATCGCACTTCCTATCCCTAAACGTCAACTGTTTGATTATCTAGCCTTAGATGTTATTCCTAAAGTTGGCTGTCGAGTCAGAGTCTCTTTTGGCCCTCGTAAATTAATTGGTGTGGTTTGGGAGGTCGGTGAAGATTCAACTTGGGAAGTCAGTAAACTTAAAGCCATCCAAGAGGTTATTGATGATAAACCTATTTTTGATGCTACCCAGCGTAAGCTCTGTTCTTGGTTAGCACAATATTATAAACACCCCATTGGCGATGTGGTACAAAGTGCCATGCCGGTAGCATTGCGCAAGGGTGAATCGAGTTTGCCTAAAGCAATTGAGTATTGGACTGTGAGTGAGACAGGCAAAACTGTAGAGCTAAGTAGTTTATCCCGAGCACCTAAACAACAAGCCTTGTTATCTGCATTACAAACTGAAGATATACTTAAATCAAAAGCCAAAGAGCAGTTTGGCGCAGCCGCAACAAAAGCCCTATTCGATAAAGAATTCATTACAGTGATTGCCAAACAATCTACCAATGAAACTAATTGGCGACAAAACCTGATTGTCCAAGATAAACCTGTGGCAAATGTTGAACAGGCTTTAGCAATTAGTAGTATTGAAGCTAAGTTAGCTGAATTTGCCTGCTTTTTACTGGATGGTATTACCGGTAGTGGTAAAACTGAAGTGTACCTGCAAGCCATTGAACCTGTATTGAAACAGGGTAAGCAAGTGTTGATTTTGGTGCCAGAAATTGGCCTCACCCCACAGACAGTGAATAGGTTTAAATATAGATTTGGAATAGATGTTGGGGTTTTGCACTCGGGGTTAACCAATAATGAAAGATTACAAGTTTGGCAAAAAAGTGCCAAGGGCCAACTGGGAATAATAATAGGCACACGTTCGGCCATATTTACCCCTATGTTAGCACCGGGGCTGTTGATAGTTGATGAGGAACATGATGCTTCCTATAAACAGCAAGATGGCCTGCGTTATCACGCCAGAGATTTAGCCGTAGTGCGGGCACACGCCGAAAAGATACCTCTAGTATTGGGTACTGCTACTCCGGCACTAGAAACCTTAAATAATGCTCTAACGGGTAAATATCTATATTTGAAGCTCCATGAACGAGCTGGTAATGCATCAGTGGCGACTCAACATGTATTTGATATCCGACAGCAACCACTTAAGTTTGGTATCGCTCAGGGCATGTTAGATCGAATTAAACTACACCTAGAGCAAGGCTCTCAGGTGATGTTGTTTATCAATCGCCGTGGTTATGCTCCTGCTCTGGTGTGCCATCAATGTGGCTTTGTTGAGCAATGTCTTCGTTGCGATAAACCTTTTACTTTGCATAATCAGTTATACAAGTTGCAGTGTCATCATTGTGGTAATGCTAAAGGTATCCCTAAAAGCTGTCAGCAGTGTCAGTCAACAGAGTTAACGGCCATGGGCGTGGGCACTGAGCAGCTAGAACAAGGACTAAGCCAGTACTTTCCTGAGTACAGTAATATTCGTATTGATAGTGATAGTGCAAGGGGTAAAAGTAAGTTAGATAGGATGCTCAGTAGTATTAATAATAATGAACATCAAATATTGATAGGCACGCAGATATTATCGAAGGGACACCATTTCCCCAATGTGACGCTAGTGCTAATTCTAGATGTGGATGGCGCTTTATTTAGTGCAGATTATCGAGCCGCAGAAAATTTAGCTCAACTTATTACTCAATTGGCAGGTAGGGCAGGCCGAGCTGAGAAACCGGGAGAGATGTGGTTACAAACCCATGATCCTGGCCATCCTCTACTTCAAGATTTGATCAATAACGGTTATGCTCATTTTGCTAAATATGCTTTGCTGGAAAGGCAACACGCTAATTTGCCGCCTTTTACTTATCAAGCCTTGTTTAAAGCTCAGGCATTGAGTGCACAAGACGCGCATATGTTTTTACAGAATGTGTCACAGTTGTTTAGCCATGCTGCTGGGGTTTCTTGTATTGGACCTATACCGGCATTAATGGAAAAAAGACAAGGTCAGTATCGTATGCAGTTATTATTACAGAGCAGCCAACGAAGTAGCTTGCAGCGCGCTTTAGGGCATTATATTAATCAAGTAGAAACGCTGTTTTTAGCTAATAAAGTTCGTTGGTCTTTGGATATCGACCCGCAAGATTTCAGCTGATTGTTTAAAAATCTGTTTACTCATCATCTAGTCAAGGTAAGATTAGCGGCCTTAACTGTTTAGCAATCAAAGTGGAATGCGTTATTAATGGCTCCAAAAGATTATGTGGCCCGTGGGCAGAATAAAAAACAACAAGCTGCGCCACCTAAATCAAAATTTCCTGCGTTACGTTTGCTTATCACCTTAGGCTTGGTTGCCGGGTTTGCATATTTTTTATGGAGCCTGAAAAAAAATGCTCCAGAGCAGCCTGAAGAAGTTGTTGCAGAAAAAATTGAGAACAAAGCAAAGTCGGAAGACGTGTTGCCTGAAATTCCAGAAGAAGAGTGGGAATTTATTACTAGCCTGCCAGAATACTCTGTGGAAATAGAAAACAAACAGCAAGATCAACCCATCATACTGAGATTGATGCAATGTGGTTCGTTCCGAAAACAATCTCAAGCAGAAGAGCTTAGAGCGAGAATCGCTTTTCAAGGTCTTGAAGCGCAAGTTAAAACTCAATCGGGTAGATGGTATCGGGTTATTCTAGGGCCATACGAAAGTAAACGTTTAGCTGAAAAAGATCGCCATAAATTACAACGGGCGAAAATAATTGGTTGTAAAATTTGGAACTGGAATTTAAATTAGAACCACTCGCATGTGAAATGTTAAGTAATCTGAGTTCTGGATAAGAAGTATCGTTTGAGATAAGTTTATCCTTATAATTCAATGGGTTAATTTTTTTAAATGGCCTCAGCTAAATACTCACTCGGTGACGAAATTTTTCGTGGATAGCAAGGCGGATTGTCGTGCGTAATAACGTGTTATTGCTAGACAATCCAACGCTGCTAGGCACAAAAAGAGCGTTATCGAGAGGTTCGGCTTAGTTAACTACCCCTCTTAACTAGGAAATGCAAAAGTAGCGCCCTCACGCACACCGCTTGATGGCCATCTTTGAGTTATGGTTTTACGTTTAGTGTAAAACCTCACACCATCGGGGCCATAAGCGTGTAAATCGCCAAATAATGACCGTTTCCAGCCACCAAAGCTGTGGTAAGCAACAGGCACTGGTAGTGGTACATTTATGCCCACCATGCCTACTTGGATATGGTCTGAGAAATAACGTGCAGCTTCTCCGTCTCGGGTGAAAATACAAGTACCGTTGCCGTATTCATGGCCATCAATTAACTGCATGGCTTGCTGCATAGTGTCTACTCGCATAACTTGCAATACTGGACCGAAAATTTCAGCTTTATAGCTATCCATATCGGCCGTTACACCATCAATTAAGGTTGCACCGATAAAGAAACCATTATCATACCCCTTAACTTTGGTACCTCGGCCATCAACAACAATTTTAGCACCTTGCTGCTCGGCGCTACTCAAATAACCACTCACTTTGTCTCTATGTTGGCAGCTAATCAGAGGCCCAAAATCATTAGTCGCATCTGAGTAGGCACCGACTTTTAAATCCGACATCGCCTGTTGCATTTTTTCAACCAGTGCGTCTCCAGCTTTTTCTCCTACTGCAACCACTACCGACAAGGCCATACAACGCTCCCCAGATGAACCAAAGGCTGCACCAAGTAATTGATTAACCGCGTTATCCATATCAGCATCAGGCATCACAATAGCGTGATTTTTAGCGCCGCCTAATGCTTGGCAACGTTTGCCAGCGGCATTAGCGGTGGTATAAATATATTCTGCAATAGCTGTTGAGCCCACAAAACTCACGGCTTTTACTGTCGGATTGGTTAGCAATTCATCTACGGCTTCTTTGTCACCATTGACCACATTCATTACACCATCTGGCAAGCCAGCTTGTTTTAATAATTGGGCGATAAATAACGTCGAACTTGGAGCTCTTTCTGAAGGTTTGAGTACAAAAGTATTGCCACAGACAATTGCCAAAGGAAACATCCATAAAGGCACCATAGCAGGGAAGTTAAAAGGTGTAATACCTGTTACAACACCCAAAGGTTGAAATTCACTCCATGAATCAATATTAGGACCTACATTTTTACTGTGTTCACCTTTCAGAAGCTGGGGCGCGCCGCAAGCAAACTCAACATTTTCAATACCTCGTTGAATTTCACCAGCTGCGTCATGGCTAATTTTTCCGTGCTCCTGACCTATCAGTTGGCCAATATACTCTGCGTTTTCTTCGAGTAATTGTTTAAATTTAAACATTACTCTAGCTCGTTTAAGTACAGGAGTATTCCGCCATGCTGGAAAAGCAGCTTGAGCCGAATCAATGGCTTGTTGAACAGTTTGTTTAGAAGCTAGCAACACCGATCTTTCGGATTCCCCAGTAGCCGGATTATGAACGTCCTGCATTCTCCCAGTTGTTGTTACAAGTTGACCATTAATAAAGTGACCGATAGTTGCTGTCATGTTTTTTCCTCAAATGCACACCCACCGACGTAGGCAAGCAAATGCTATATATTGAATTAGTAAAAATTGAATCTGCTAAATATGTTCAGGTGTGGCTGGCCAACATTACGAGTCTTCTGTGGTAAAGCACACTACTGAGCACAATGTTTTAAACAGGAGCCCTGCTATTATCTAAATGATGATAGTTCCGCTGAAAATAAAGGAGTGCGCCGGCCTGTTGTTTTTGTTTTATACCTACTACCTTGCAAAAAATCACATCATGAGTAGCCACGCTTTTTATGTCAGTTACTATACAATCAAAAGACACTGCGGCATTACTCAATATAGGCGATCCGGTAATTAAAGTTTCCCAAGCGTTACTAGTAAAACGCTCAGCCATTGGGGTTTTTCCTCCAAACAAATTAGACAAATCATCTTGCCCCGCGTCTAATGTATTAACCACTAGGCTTTTAGTCTCAGCAAAAGCTTGGTGAACCGACGCCCCTCGATTCAAACATACTAACAACGTCGGAGGGTTATCACTCACACTACAAACAGCTGTGGCAGTGAAACCTGCTTTATTTTCTGCTGAACCAGTAGTAACAATGTTAACTGTTCCCGATAAAGCAGACATACCCTGTCTAAACTCTTCCTCTGTAACACATGTAGTACTCGTTTCTGGGGGTAATTCTTTTGCTTCACTCATTGCTTATCTCACTCCTAGCTAAAATTTGTTGGTATAAGTTAAACGATTTGGCAAGCTTGATCGAAGCTTAGACGAGGAAGGCGTTTATAGTCTTTCTTGCCATCTCCGTAACCTAAGTTAATTAGAAAATTAACTTTCCACGTGCTTTCAGCAAAAAAGGTATTGTTTAGTAATTTAGGGTCAAACCCCGACATGGCACCCGCATCTAAGCCTAGTGCACGAGCTGCACTGATTAAATAAGCACCCTGTAGTGAACTATTGCGCATAGCTGTTTCATAAGCCGCATCAGGGCTGCTAGTAAACCAGCTTTTCGCATCTGCATAAGGAAACAAAGTAGGTAACTGCTCATAAAATTCTTCATCGTATGCAACAATTACGGTGCAAGCAGCGGTCATGGTTTTCTCAAGATTACCGCTTGATAAGGATGGTTTTAACTTTTCTTTGCCTTCAGCAGTGCTAACAAATACAAATCTTGCTGGACTGCAATTTGCAGAGGTAGATCCCAGTTTTACTAAGTCGTAAAGCTGTGTTAGAAGTGCTTCAGGTATGGGTTTGTCTTGCCAACTGACGTGGGTATGCGCTTCTGTAAAAAGTTGTGCTATGGCTTGCTCGTCTAGTGGCTTAGTCATATAAATTTTTCCATATTGATTTCATTAAATTTTCAAAAGTAATAGTTAGCTAGCTAAATATGTAAGCAACCTATCATTAATGACACTCGGGGTGGTCACCGTACAAGCATGAGCACCATAGTCGAATACCGCTAATTCTGAATTAACTAGATAACGTGCAAGCACTTCAGATCGCTGCCAAGGTACCAACATATCGTCTTTGTTTGCGATGATTAAAGTAGCTGTAGTAATTTTGGCTAAATCAGCTTCTATGTCGAATTGGCTTAACGCCTGGATCCTAGCCAATAAGTTATGTTTATCGGGAAAGGCTTGAAGCATGTGTCGCTCTTCTTGCTCCAGTCTTTCAACATTGTCCATAATCCAGTCCGGTGGATACAAAAATAAAGCTTGAGCCTGTAGGTACATTTCTGGAGGGCTGTTATCAAGTAAAGATTTGCGAACCCTAAAACAACGTAAAGTATGGGGATTAGGGCTGCTCCAGGCATTAATCAGTACTAGACGTTGCAGTAGTCTTGGCCTTTGTAGTGCTATTTGCAATCCAACCAAACCACCTAGTGCATGTCCTACAAAGTGGCATGCAGTTATCTGCAGGTAATCCAATAAATCTAAAAGTTCATCGGCCATAGATTCAATTGAATAATCTTCGGGTAAAGTTGCTGGACTGCGACCGGTTCCGTTTTGATCGTACACTATTACTCGATAATCACTTTCTAAAGCAGGTAACTGTGGCTGCCAAAAATGCGCAGAGCCTCCTAATCCTGAACTTAAGACAAGTGTTGGTGCATCAGCTTTTTGAGAACCGAGTACTTCAAAATGCATACTTAACCCTTTCAACGGATTGTCGCGTGGTTATAAAAAAGTAAGTGCTAACCAATGTGAGCAATACTGGCAATTTCTACAAGTGCATCGGGTTTGACTAAACCACATTGAATACAATAACGAGCCGGTTTTTCACCAGGGAAATACTCTGCATACACTTTATTGAGCGCTGGATAATCATCCCAATTTGTAATCATTATGGTATTAAAGGTGACATCGTCCATCGTGCCTCCCGCAGCTTCAACCACACTTTTAATGGATTCTAATACATGGCGAGTTTGTGCTTCTGCATCTCCTACATGCACAACATTATTATCTTTATCAAAGGCTAATGTGCCAGATACATACAAGATATTATTCGCCATTGAGCCAGGTACATATGGTGCAAGTGGCTTACCAGTGCCCGGTGGTATAATTGATGTTTTACTCATAATGAATCACCTTATTTATTAAGTTTTCAATTGTTTTAGTTTAGAGTTTCGGCATTAAGCCAACACACCACAAAATTCGTCTACACTCGACACCCAGCCAAAAAATGTGGCTATGTTAAACAAAGCAGATTCTTGGATCATGTCCGATCCCGCTTGGTAAGTCGCATCAGCTAGCACTACACCAAAATATTCTAAAAAGAACCCGTCTCGCAAGGTTGACTCCACACACACATTGGTAGCTATGCCAGTAAACACTAAGTTACGAATCCCCCGACTACGCAACATACTGTCTAGGTTGGTGTTATAAAATCCGCTGTATCGAGTTTTAGGTATTACTATGTCCCCTTCTTGAGGTGATAGTTGATCCACCAACTCATAATCCCATGTACCTTTTGCTAGCAGTGTCCCCATTAGTTCAGGTTTTTTTCGCATGGTTTTCAGAGCGTTGGATTTATACCAATTAGGCGAGCCTGGACCGCCTGCCTCAGCATATTTGTTATCCCAGCCATTTTGAAAAAACACTATGGGTATATTTGCTTTTCTAGCAGCAGCTATGGCTTTAGCCGTTTGTGTGATGACCGGGCCTGTATTTGAAATGTCAAACCCCGCTTTATCTAGATAACCATTTTTGCTGGCGTAAGCGTTTTGCATATCAACCACAATTAGTGCGGTCTCGGTAATATTGAGTGCGAGCGGCTCAGGTTTGGCTGGCAAAATAACTTCATTAAGCTGATCGCCTTTACAATAGCCAGCAACTGTCAATTCTTTGTTCGTAGTCATTAGGCAACTGCCGCAGAAGCAATGTGTTGGCGCGACTTCATCAAGGGTTGAATTTTCTGTCCAAAATCATCCATACCTTGGATAAAATCATCAAAGGTTAATAACACGCCCTCACAGCCTGGTACGGTATCAATTTCATCTAACATGGCAGCAACTGAGGCGTATGATCTAACCAAGGTTCCCATATTTAGATTTACTGCTGATGTGGGGTCGGTCATATCTCTTACATTGGTATCTTTACCTGACTTCTTATCTACCGATCCTTGCTCAGCCATCCAATCTAAAGCAGATTGATCTTTACCCTCTTTATACATTTGCCATTTAGCCATAGCTTTTTCGTCTGTTTCATCAGAAATCACCATCATCAGCACCACAGATCCAACTTGCCGGCCAGCTTTTTCTGCTACGGCTTGTAAACGTTCTGCAGTAGATGAAAATGCGGTCGGTGTATTTAATCCCTTGCCAAAACAAAAGTTATAATCTGCATGCTCGGCTGAAAATTGCATACCAGAGGCACTTTGGCCTGCACAAATAATGGGAATACTTTTTTCTGGCATAGGTTTCATGCGGCAATCGTCCATTTGGAAGTGCTCGCCTTTAAAATCGCTTTGTCCGGTTTCCCATAACTCTTTACATACTTTGATGTACTCACTCAGATACTCGTATCGGTTTGAGAAAAATTCGTCACCCGGCCACATTCCCATCTGGGAATATTCTGGACGCTGCCAGCCAGTAATTAAATTCACCCCGAAACGCCCGTGAGAAATTGAATCTATTGTCGTTGCCATGCGAGCAACAATTGCAGGTGGCATCACTAAGGTAGCTGCAGTTGCGTAAAGTTTTATTTTAGATGTGACTGCAGCCAATCCTGCCATTAAAGTGAATGATTCGAGGTTATAATCCCAAAACTCTGTGTCACCACCAAAACCCCGCAGCTTGATCATAGAAAGAGCAAAATCCATGTCGTATTGCTCTGCCTTTTGGACCACTACTTTGTTCAAGTCAAAGCTCGGTTTGTACTGAGGTGATGTTTTTGAAATCAACCAGCCATTATTACCAATTGGGATAAATACGCCTATGTCCATAATTACCTCTCTTTACTAATTTTAGTTTTAAAGGGTTAACATAATCTGAGTTTTGCAGATGCTTAGGCCACTCTCAATAAGGGCTTTGAGGCGTCTGGCAGCCTATAACTACTCGCAAAATTACTCGTTATTACATATGAAAGCCGGCCCTGCTATACACGGAATACTTCGTCATCGAGTAATTAATATTGCAAACTAACCTGTATCTGTTGGTAAGCAATTACCATTCAGGCTACATAATTAATTCATTAAATAATAGGCTCAGTTATAGGGCTACAATGATATTCTGCACAAATCAGACCAAATGGTATAATTTGTTTTTTTACAATGGGTTAGGTTGTTTTTGGAAGTGTTGATAGACCAAAAGGTCCAGTTTTGGCGCAATGTTTGTGCAATCATGTACAGAAACAATGCAATTACTTGACTGATAGAGATTGCGCACGAAAGCTTTAGGTTATGACTACTCATTTACGTGAATTGGTATTAGAATCTTTGAATCGAGTAATAGTGAAAGAACTGACTTACCCATTGACTAGTACAATAAACACTTCAGAAATTAATATTAATACAAAGCGTGGTCGAGCAAAGCTGGATAAGCGTAAAGTTATAATGCGAGCAGCCCTAGAGTTGTTCTCTCGCAATGGCGTAAATGGTACAAGAGTTGATCAAATTGCAGCCTTGGCAAAAATATCAAAGACTAATTTATTGTACTATTTCAGCAGTAAAGAACGGCTTTATTTAGAGGTGATGCAGCAACTTTTAGAGGTCTGGCTTGAGCCTTTAGCTCGTTTTAACGAAGAACAAGATCCGATTCAAGCTATTGGCGACTACATTAGGATTAAATTGGAGTTGTCGAGAGACCATCCAGCCGAATCACGCCTGTTTTGTATGGAAATGTTGCAGGGCGCACCGTTACTTGTAGATACCTTAAAATCTCCTTTAAAGGTTCTCATGGATTCAAAAGTGGCTGTAATTAATGCCTGGATCGCAACAAACAAACTGGCTCCTGTTGATCCCTATCATTTGATTTTTTCTATCTGGGCTACAACTCAACACTATGCTGATTTTAGAGTGCAGATAGAAGCAGTAACTGGCAAAAATTTAAATGATCCAGCATTTTTCGCTAGTACCCTTAAAAACGTGCAAAACATAATATTACAAGGCGTAAAGCCCTAAATAAACTGATGAGTTATAGATAAGTTTAGACTCTCGACAGCGTTTTTATTGCTTTTAGCAACATGCATTTTCTGACAATAGCCAATTATTTGCTATAAAAACTCGCCTTGCTATATATAAGTTAGCGACTTGAAAAAAAAATAAGGCTCCCCACATCTAGTTCATCTTGCAGCGTTTTTAATAAATTGGACGCTGTAGACCATTCTTAGCCTTAACAACCAATATTTTATAAGCACTGGTTGTTATGCAAAATCAAAGGAATTTTTGTGACTACAATTGTATCTGTACGCCGTAACAACCAAGTCGTTATTGCTGGTGATGGCCAAGTGTCTCTTGGCAATACTGTAATGAAGGGTAATGCTAAAAAAGTGCGCCGTTTATATAATAATAAAGTATTAGCTGGCTTTGCTGGTGGTACAGCTGACGCCTTTACTTTATTTGAACGTTTTGAATCAAAATTAGAAATTCACCAAGGAAACTTAACTCGAGCTGCGGTAGAGATGGCTAAAGATTGGCGTAGCGACCGAGCGCTACGTAAGCTAGAGGCTTTACTCGCGGTAGCCGATGAAACCGCTTCTTTTATCATCACAGGTAACGGTGATGTGGTGCAGCCAGAGAATGATTTAATTGCAATTGGTTCTGGTGGTAATTTTGCTCAATCAGCGGCTATGGCTTTGTTAAACAATACTGACTTATCAGCAAAAGAAATAGCTGAAAAAAGTTTGACCATTGCAGGCGATATTTGTGTCTTTACTAATCATACTCAAACGATTGAGACTATTGATTATTAATCCCCAATTACTAAGTCAGTAGCGTAATTACACAATTCGCTGCTGTACTACAAAATAATAAGGTTTATTTATGTCAGAAATGACCCCCAGAGAAATTGTCCACGAGTTAGACGGCCACATTATTGGTCAACAAGATGCAAAACGTGCTGTCTCAATTGCCTTGCGTAATCGCTGGCGTCGAATGCAACTTGAACCCGATCTTCGTCAAGAAGTGACACCTAAAAACATCTTAATGATAGGTCCTACAGGTGTAGGGAAAACTGAAATTGCCCGGCGTTTGGCAAAATTAGCCAATGCCCCTTTTATTAAAGTAGAAGCCACTAAATTCACCGAAGTAGGTTATGTGGGTAAAGAAGTTGAAACTATTATTCGTGATTTGGCCGATATCGCGGTCAAAATGACTAAAGAGCAAGCTACAGGTAAAGTGAAATTTAGGGCCGAAGAAGCGGCAGAAGAGCGTATTTTAGATGCGTTACTGCCCCCACCTGAGAACTCTTTTGGTGAAAAAGAAGTGGCTCAAGACAGTGGTACTAGACAGATTTTTCGTAAAAAGTTACGTGAAGGTCAACTAGACGATAAAGAAATTGAACTGGATGTGGCCGCTCCACAGGTTGGCGTAGAAATAATGGCGCCTCCTGGTATGGAAGAAATGACCAATCAGTTACAAGGCATGTTTCAAAACTTATCTGGCTCACAAAAGAAAAGTAAAAAGCTAAAAGTTAAGGATGCCCTTAAATTATTGATTGAAGAAGAAGCTGCCAAGCTGGTTAATCAAGAAGACTTAAAAGCCACCGCAATTGAGTCTTTGGAACAAAACGGCATAGTGTTTATCGATGAAATTGACAAAATTTGTAAACGTGAAGGTAACACAAGTGGTGGCGATGTTTCCCGTGAAGGTGTGCAAAGAGATTTATTGCCTTTAGTCGAAGGCTCTACTGTGTCTACTAAACATGGCATGGTGAAAACGGACCACATTCTGTTTATTGCTTCTGGCGCATTCCAGATGAGTAAACCTTCGGATTTGATCCCAGAGTTACAAGGTCGTCTACCTATTAGAGTTGAACTGTCGGCATTAACGGCTCATGATTTTATACGGATATTAACAGAGCCCAATGCATCATTGACTGAGCAACAAGTCGCTTTACTTAAAACCGAAGGGGTCGACGTGAAGTTTACTGAAGATGGTATTGAGCGTATTGCTAATGCTGCATGGCAGGTAAATGAGCGAACTGAGAACATTGGCGCTAGACGTCTGCACACCGTCATGGAAAAATTGATGGAAGAGATCTCTTACGATGCTTCTGAAAAGAGTGGTGAGTCAATTTTAATCGACGCTAATTATGTGGATAAACATTTAGAAGCATTGGTTGAAGACGAAGATTTAAGTCGCTTTATTCTTTAATAAAATAATAGAAGTAGTAGTGGAACCATACTAGATATAGGAACCACTACATTTACTGAATGTCACAATGCTCTCATTTTCATTAATATTCCTAGAGCAAGATGCAAAGCCTTCTCAGGGCTAAATACGATAAACCAACGCTTTTAACAGATGATGCTTTGCAGCTTATTTATATCAATTCTATTAAACTCTCTTTTAAAGCGCAGTTGCCACTGATAATTAATTACGAAACTGCTATTCTCATGCTTTTGTTAGGGGAAATTATAGTGAAAATGCTGTTTATTGGCGGCTCAGGAAATATCAGCTTATCCAGCAGTCTACGACTACTCCAGCAAGGCCACGAATTATGGTTACTTAACCGCAGCGGGCATTGTTCAGAACTAGTTGGCGCTCATTATATTCAAGCTGATATTAACGATGAAGCACAAGTTAAATCAAAATTGCAGGGGCACGAATGGGACGTTGTCGTCAATTGGATAGCTTTTACCGAATCTGACGTTGCTCGAGATGTGGCTCTATTTACTGCTAAGACTAAACAATATGTTTTTATCAGTTCGGCATCTTGTTATGAGAATCCAGGTCCAACCCCGATCATTACAGAAAAAACGCCTCTGGCGAATCCATTATGGCAATATTCAAGGGATAAAATTGCCGCCGAAGAATACTTATTGGCAACTTACAAGCAAGCTGAGTTCCCTGTGACTATTGTACGTCCATCTCATACTTATTCTCGCGTTGTCCCTCTGACTATTGGAGGTTGGACCGAGTACACAGCAATTGCGCGTATGAAAGCCGGCAAGCCCATTGTGGTGCAAGGTGATGGTTATTCTTTGTGGACTCTGACACACGCCGATGATTTTGCAGTGGGTTTTTGCGGATTATTAGGTAACCCCATAACAATCGGTGAAGATTATCATATCACTTCAGATCAATTTTTAAGCTGGAATGAGATTTATCAACAAACCGCTGCTGCTCTTGGTGTAGATGCGAAAATTGTACATGTAACTTCAGAAAAAATATGCGCCCTAAACAGTGACTATATTGGCACCCTTTTAGGGGATAAATCAGTGAGTGCTATTTTTGACAACACTAAAATAAGAACAGCCGTGCCTGAATTTAATCCTAAAATCACCTACGCAGAAGGCATTCAGCGGGTAATTAACTGGTTTGAAGCTGACAAAGCTCGGCAGATCATCAATTCAAAAACAGACAACTTTATCGATTTATTAATCGCCAATGCTTAGCTTAGACAAGCGTTCAAAGTATTAAACTATAGGTTGATTAAATAATTTTTTCCCTTCAGCTAATAAATGCTGAACCGCGGGGTGTTTGACCTTTCTTTCAGGTGATATTAAATAATAATGCTCACTAATTTCAGTCGTTTTGCCAATAATTTCCACGTCAAATTGTTCTGTTACATAATTTTCTATAATGGTGGGTGCACAAAAAACGCCATACCCTGCTTCACCGAAAGACATAGTTAACATTGAGTCGTCAATTTCACCTATTATTTTGGGGGATATATTGAGTTCATTAAACCAAGAAACCACACTTAGGTGCTGATTAGAGCCTTCTCCAGCGGTAAAAAATGGATTACCGTCAAGTGAGTATGGAAAGTTATCGGTTAAAGATTTAGCGAGATTTTTATGTGCAAAAAAACTAATACCGCACTTACCTACTAGGTGACTGTATGCTTTTAAAGGTGACCCTGTTGGCAAGGATGTATCACTTAACACTGCGTCTAGTTTATTCACAGCCAAATCGCCAAACAGTACATCCAAATTTGTTTCTTTACAAACGAGCTTAATAGAGTCGTCCATGGTATAGATCGTTTTTAATAAATTAAATGAAAACACTTTTGCGATGACATCGGTGACACCAATTGAAAAACGAAAAGAAAAGTCAGTTGAATGGTTTTTTAGAGAATGAATTAATTCGTCACCTAAACTGAATATTTCCTGAGCATAACTTAGTGTTATGTGACCCATCTCATTTAACACCAAACGTTTACCCTTGCGAACAAATAAACTATAACCTAGTTGACCTTCTAATAAATTTAACTGAGCACTGAGTGTTTGTGGTGTGATATGCATGACTTTTGAGGCTTGAGCAATACTGCCATGTGTCGCTATCGCATAAAAATATTGTAAGTGATGATAATTAAGCTTAGACATGTAATACCTTAATTTTTTTGATGTTATAATTTTTAGCATTACTTGCTTAATTGTCAATTTTTTATTGATAAGAACTCAACTAAAATCGACTTTTATTGCTATGATTAATTAGCTATAAATGTAAAAATTGCCAGAAAGGAGTTAAAATGCGAGCTAAAATTTTTCACCTAATGTTTGTCGTTTTCTTGGCCGTTCAATTGTTGTTAGTACCCTCGGCTAAGGCTCTGGAAGTATTAACAACTAAAGAACTTGCATCACATTGCGCATTTCTTCGCACTGAGCCGCAAGGTGCTGATGCTCAATACTGTGTGCGTTATATTCAAGGCTTTATTGATGGAGCCATCGCTACTGATGCCCGAGTGATGCTAAATGCTGAAAATGCCGTATCAGGCAAAGAAACATTTGCTGAGCGTGCTATGCGCACTCGTATGCCTGGCAATGTAGATCGTTCTCGAGCTGCAAAACTGGCTGGTTTTTGTCTTGGTGAGCCTTTACCAATAAGCTCTGTAGTTGAGCTTGTTGTCGCTGACTTGGCTGCCGCAAAAACTAATAATGAGCCGGCAATGGAAATTGTTTATAAATCACTAATGAAGAACTATCCTTGTAAACAATGAAATTAAATCAAAATAGTTATTTAAAACAGGGCGGTAAAGCAAAACTCTCGTCAATTTTGCTTTTGTTGCTGGTGCTCTCAGCCTCTTGGTTACTCTGGTCAGGATTGTATAAACCTCTGCTTATAGGTTTGGGCGCTTTTTCTTGTCTGCTAAGTACATACTTAGCCCATCGTATGGGATTTTTCCGCCATCACAAGGCTTTGCTTAGACTCATACCTCGTCTACCAAGATATTGGTGGTGGCTGTTACGAGAAATCGTAATTTCAACCATTGATGTGGCGAAAATTATCCTCAGTCCCTCTTTGCCCATTAGCCCGACTGTGGTGGAGTTAGAGGCAGAAACCAAAACTGATGTGGGGCATGTGATTTTAGGTAATTCAATAACACTTTCTCCAGGCACAGTCACTTTGGACTTACACAAGGGAAAAATTCTGATTCATTGCCTCACAGTTGAAAGTGCAAGGGAGTTACAAAAAGGTGAAGCCAATCGCCGAGCTGCTGCTCTGGAGCGTAAATAAACATGTATATAGCCGTTTCTATCGCCATCTTAATAACCATGGTTTTAGCCTTAGTGCGAGCGTTAATGGGGCCAAGTGTTTATGACCGTGTATTAGCGGTTAATGTGTTTGGTACTAAAACCGTATTATTATTATCAGTCATTGCATTTCTGTATGGTCGTCTCGATTTCCTTGATCTTGCCCTAGCTTACGCCTTAGTTAATATGGTGGGTGTGCTTGCTGTACTAGAGTATTTTCAAAATCGTGTTAGAACAAAATCAAGGGCTAAAGATGATTGATCTCATACTAGATATTGTAAGCTGGATCCTACTTATCCTAGGTGGTGCTTGTGTATTAATTGGAGGTATTGGCGGACTACGCCTACCTAATTTTTATGCCAGAATCCATGCTGCTAGTTTAACTGATACTATGGGAACCATATTAATTTTTGTTGGCATGATGCTGCAAGCTGGATTGACATTGGCCACTTTAAAGTTGTTCGCTATCATGTTATTTCTGCTGTTAACTGGCCCCACTGCTACTTATGCATTAGCGAATACAGCATTGCTATCTGGACTCAAGCCTGATGCAGGTTCCGCAAGTGATGAACCTAAGGAGAATAGTCCAAAATGATATTTATCTTTGCCCTTTTTCTACTCACCTTACTGGTTATTACTGCTATTGCCATTGTGCGTGCCAAAGACTTATTCGTTGCGGTGATGCTCACATCTATATTTAGTTTATTAATGGCCGCAAACTTTTTCATTTTAGACGCAGCAGATGTTGCGTTGACAGAAGCTGCGGTGGGTGCTGGAGTAACAACAGTAATCTTTCTTTGTGCCTTGTCTTTGACCGATGATCGAGAGAAGCCTAGAGAAGGAGGGCGTTGGGTTACTTATTGCACTGTGGGCATTTTGGCGTTGTTGATCATCTATGCAACCTTTGATAAACCACGACTCGGCGACCCTGAAGCGCCTGTACATCAACATGTCGCGCCTTGGTATTTAGAAAAAACCCCTGAATATATTGATATTCCTAATGTTGTGACCGCAATCCTTGGCAGCTTTCGAGGCTACGATACTCTTGGCGAGGTGTTTGTTGTTTTTGCAGCTTGTATTGGCGTTTTATTTATTTTAGGTGTTGGCCCAGCAAGAAAAACTAAGCAAGTCACTGAAAAAGATAGCGGTTTACGCCATCATTTAATCCCCCAAGTAGTTGGCCGGTTGTTGATCCCATTCATTGTGCTATTTGGCCTTTATGTGCAATTCCATGGTGAGTACGGGCCAGGTGGAGGATTCCAAGCAGGAGCAATTATTGCCACAGGTGTGATTCTTTATGCACTACTTGAAGGTGAAGCCTCTGCATTGCGTGCCATACCGCGCTCAGTGTTATTGGGTATGGTTGTGGGTGGAGCATTATTGTATGGCGGTGTTGGAGTAGTTTGTATGTTGTTGGGCGGAGCTTTTCTAGATTATTCTGTTTTGGCTGCCGATCCAGTGGCTGGACAGCAGTTAGGTATTTTAATTATTGAGGCTGGGGTTGGCATGGCGGTTTGTGGAGCTTTACTGTCTATTTACCATGCGTTTGCCGCTCGAGAGCGTTTATTATGAAACTTTTAGAATTACTCGGCTATTTCAATTATTGGGTGTTCGCTATCATTTTGATAGTGGGGTTATACGCAGTAATAAGCAAAAGCAACTTGATCAAAAAATTGATTGGTTTATCTATCTTCCAATCGGCAGTTTTCCTTATGTATATCACAATGGATAAAGTGGAAGGCGGCACTGCCCCTATCATACAAGCCGGAGTAGAAGATCAAATATTTTCTAATCCGCTACCTCAAGTATTGATCCTAACGGCCATAGTTGTAGGGGTATCTACCTTAGCATTGGGCTTAGCCCTAGTGGTACGTATCAATGAATGTTATGGCACGATAGAAGAAAACGAAATTTTGGACGCTGACTGACTATTATGGATTTATTAGCACACCTTCCCGCACTGCAAGTTGTGGTACCGATGTTATCGGCACCAATAATAGTTATGTTACAACCAAGAGGTCTAGCATGGGCTGGGGCAACTGCGACAGCACTACTAAGTTTTGCTATCGCTGTGGCTCTTACTTTATCCGTTCTAGACGGTCAAACGATTGAATATGCCATGGGGGGATGGCCTGCTCCTTTTGGGATCACTCTAGCTGTTGATGCCTTTAGCGCCTTAATGCTTTTAATCGTGACAGGAGCTAGTGTTGCTGCTTTACTTGCGGGAAAACCAAGTATTGATCAGCAAATTGAATCAGCACGCCAACCTCTATTCTACTCAGCCTGGCTATTAGTACTGTCTGGATTAGTAGGCATAGTCGTCGCAGCAGACGCCTTCAATATCTTTGTTTTTATGGAAATTTCTTCACTGGCAAGTTACATATTAATTGCCGGTGGACCAGACCGTCGCGCACTGCCTTCTGTCTTTAAATATTTGATGATGGGTACAATAGGTGCAACTTTCTATCTTATTGGCGTTGGCTTGATCTATATGATGACAGGCACACTCAATTTAGCTGATATGCAAGCGCGCATCGGTGATGTTAGTGATGTAAATCCAATCTTTGTTGCGGCTGGGTTTATCACTATTGGACTAGCTCTTAAAGCTGCTGTATTTCCACTGCATGTGTGGGTACCAAATGCTTATACACATGCACCACACATGGTGACTGCGTTCCTTGCAGCATGCGCTACCAAAGTTTCACTATACGTACTAATCCGCTTCGATTACATGGTATTTCAAGGCAACCTAGCTGATCACCTTATGCAATTTTCTTTGTTTGCTATGCCACTAGCAATCCTAGGTATATTGGTCGCCTCAGCTGTTGCCATATTCGAAGGACATATTAAAAGGTTGCTGGCTACTTCCTCCATTGCTCAAATTGGTTATATTTTACTCGGCGCCAGTTTTTTGAGCACTGTAGGTCTTAGTGCTAGCACTATGCATTTGTTCAATCATGCCTTAGCCAAAGGTGGTTTATTCCTTGGTGTAGCCTGTCTAGCCTATCATTATCGTGACTTACGTTTAAGTCAGCTTGGTGGGGCTTCTACTCGTATGCCTTGGACCTGTGCAGCTATTGTTGTTTGTGGTTTAAGCTTGATCGGTGTACCCGGTACGGCGGGTTTCATTAGTAAGTGGTTACTTATTAATGCGGCTCTACAGAGTGGAGCTTGGGGTTGGGCGTTAGTCGCTATAATTCTTGTTAGCTCTTTGATGGCGGTGATTTACATTTGGCGTATTGTTGAAGCTTTGTACTTTTTGGAACCTGTAGAAGATGAAGCCCAGATTACAGAAGCTCCAATCCAGCTGTTGGTCATTACATGTCTTGTCGCTATTCTTAATATTTACTTCGGGATATTCCCACAGGTTCCATTAGAACTGGCAAATAGTGCCGCAGCCTTACTTATGGAGGGCTCACAATGATACCTGAAACCGCTATCTTGATAGCTATTGGTCTTCCCTTAATTGGTGCATTGGCAATAGCACTGGCTGGACGTGTAGGGCCCAATATACGTGAAACTGCCACAGCTATCACATCAGTTTCTTTGATATTTGTGGTGTGGGGGCTGTTGCCTACGATTATGGACGGTGGACGTCCATCAATTGAGATCAGCCAAGTGATGCCAGGCTTAAGCATAGCTTTTACAGTTGAACCATTGGGCATGTTGTTTGCGGCATTAGCATCTGGACTTTGGCTAATCAATTCAATTTATTCCATAGGTTATATGCGTGGTAACAATGAGAAAAATCAAACCCGATTTTTTGCCTGTTTTGCCCTAGCCCTCTCGGCCACTATGGGTATCGCCTTTGCTGGTAACTTGTTTACCCTATTTTTATTCTACGAATTATTAACACTCTCGACTTATCCTTTGGTTTCCCACAAAGGCGATGCTGCTACTGTTCGCTCTGCAAGGATTTATCTAGGTGTTTTGATCAGCACCTCTATTGCTTTATTCTTACCTGCAATCATTTGGACCTACAACGTTGCTGGCACTGGTGACTTTACTACTGGCGGCATCCTCGCAGGAAAATTGAATGACCCAGAAATAGGATTGTTGCTCGCGCTATTTGCTTTTGGTATAGGTAAAGCAGCAATAATGCCTATGCACAAATGGTTACCCGCAGCTATGGTTGCTCCCACACCTGTCAGTGCTTTATTACATGCTGTTGCAGTAGTAAAAGCCGGTGTGTTTGCCATCACCAAAATTATTATATATATATTTGGTATTGAATTTTTGTCTGAGGCAAGCAGCTCAGAATGGCTGCTGTATGCGGCCGCATTTACTATCATTGCAGCAAGTGTGGTGGCATTAAAACAAACTAATATTAAACGCCTGTTGGCATACTCCACAATAGCCCAGCTGTCATATGTTGTTATAGCGGCAGCAATTTTTAAACCCTTGGCAGAACTAGGCGCTTCGTTACATATGGTCGCTCACGCCTTTGGCAAAATAACCTTATTTTTTGCTGCTGGTGCTATTTATGTAGCATCGAAAAAAACCGAGATTGCTCAACTACGTGGTATAGGGCGACGTATGCCATGGACTATGGCAGCCTTCACAATTGGCGCACTGAGTATGATAGGTGTGCCACCAACCGCTGGATTTGTTTCCAAATGGTATATTTTAGCCGGTGCGTTTGAAGCTAATAATTTAGTCGTAGTTTTCACCATTATTGGTAGTACGGTGCTTAACGCGGCTTACTTTTTACCTATTTTGTATATAGTTTGGTTTGAGCGGGAAACAGCAGGGGGTAAAGAACATGGTGAAGCACCACTCTTAGCCGTAATTGCACTATGTTTAACCGCACTACTGACTTTAGGATTTTTCTTGTTCAACGGTCCGGTATTAGAACTGGCAAGCCAAGTAGTTAAGGGGCTAGAATAACAATGACTGATGAATCAAAATTACACTGGTTAGTGCGTCCTTCAACGATTCGTAAATTATGGATTGGTACCAGTGTGGTACTGGCCTTAGTGGTATTGGCTCAAACTGTAATTTACGTGAAAGGTTATTTTGGCTTTGATGCTTGGTTTGGTTTTGGCGCAGTTTATGGTTTTGTCAGCTGTTTAGTAATGGTATTAGTAGCCAAGTTATTGGGCTTTGTGTTAAAACGCCCCGAAAATTATTACGATGAAGCAGAGCCGTCAACAGAAGCATCATCGCACCGCCCCAAACAAGAAGTCACTTCTAAACATAAAATAACAATACAGGAGCGCAATAATGGGGTTTGAATTATTCCCACCGGCGTTTATCTTGTTATTCGCTGCTGTACTGATTGGCTTAGTAAAAGGCCATATACGCACATTTGTTTTATTGATAGCACCGGTATTAACCTTATGGGCCATATGGCAAGTTCCTGATGGCGTACAAAGTACCATTAAGTTTCTTTCCTACACTATCGAGCCAATCGAAGGAAGTCCACTAAGGCGTCTATTTGCCACTGTGTTTGCCATCATGGTGTTTGTGGGAGGCCTGTACTCTTTTCGTATCGCACGCTGGTATGAACTAGCGGCGGCATATGCTTATGCAGCTGGGGCAATTGGAGTCTGTTTTGCCGGTGATCTTATTACCATGTTCGTCTATTGGGAATTGATGGCAATATTTTCTACGATAGTAGTATTTTGTGGTGGCACCGCAGGCGCAAGAGCCGCAGGAATACGTTATGCCATCATGCATCTTCTAGGTGGTGTAATACTACAAATTGGTATTGTTGGAGTGGTCATTAATACTGGCTCTGTACAAATACAACCTATGCTGGCAACTGATTTTAGTACTTGGATGATATTGATTGGCGTGTTAATCAATGCTGCCGCACCACCTGTATCAGCTTGGTTGGCAGATGCTTACCCAGAAGCTACGCCAACGGGTTCTGTGTTTCTATCAGCATTTACCACCAAGACGGCTGTTTTAGCACTTATATTATTATTCCCTGGCGAACCTGTATTGATAGGCCTAGGTCTGTTTATGGTGATGTATGGAATTATCTTTGCTTTACTAGAAAATGATGTACGACGAATTCTTGCATATTCTGTGGTTAACCAAGTGGGTTTCATGGTGGTTGCTGTGGGTATTGGCACCGAAATGGCACTCAACGGTGCAACGGCACATGCCTTTGCGCACATTGTTTACAAAGCCTTGTTGTTTATGAGTGCAGGTGTTGTTATTTATCGCACCGGAAAAAATAAATGTATTGAACTAGGCGGCTTATTTAGAACCATGCCGTTAACCTGTGCTTGCGGTATTATTGGCGCTCTGGCTATTTCTAGTTTTCCTCTGACCTCTGGTTTCACGACAAAAAGCATGATTTCTCAAGCCGCTGTCGACATGAACTTAGTCTGGGTATACATGGCATTAACTGCCGCTTCTGCCGGTGTATTTCTTCATGCTGGTATTAAATTCCCATGGTTTGTGTTTTTTCAAAAAGACTCAGGTTTACGGCCCAAAGATGCGCCATGGAATATGGGCTTAGCAATGGTTATATTTGCCGGTTTATGTATTTTACTTGGGGTTTTTCCTGAACTAATTTATAACTTGTTGCCTTACCCAGTAGATTATGTGCCTTATTCTATGGGCAAAGTCTTGTTCTATTTACAATTATTATTATTTTCAGGCCTAGCCTTCTTTGTACTCTTACCTCTAATGAAACGGACCATGACTATCAGTTTGGATACTGATTGGTTGTGGCGACGTGCTGGTTATTCTTTACTCAAAGTTATCGAGCGATTGTTCAGCTCTATTGCTGCAGTGATTGCCAAACAAAGAGTGCGTTTACAGCAATTTATGCATAGCATAGCTGTTAAGTATTTAGGGCAACCCCATACTGCTGACAGTAAAGAACGGGGTATGTTTGCTCGTTCTTGGCCTGTGGGCACCACTGCTTTGTGGATAGCGGGATTGCTATCGGCTTATGTGCTGCTGTATTACTTATAGCAGCATGTTGTAGTGAATTTGCATTTATTTTTTCCTTAGGAAAAATCTAATAAGGTAAAGCCCATCCTGCAGAGAGTAAAAATGATGGATTGCCAAAGGCTGATTTTTAAACCATCAAATCTCTCTAAGTTAACAATTTAATGGCGTTAGTTTGTAGCAGAAAACAAAGGGGATATTTGCTTAATTTTATATTTTTCTTTAAGCGTTTGATATTGAGATGAAGCTAAGTACTTTTGTAGCTCTTGATTAAATTTTTGCTTTAGTAACTTGTCGGTAAATCCTGCACGATAAGGATTCAATGGGAATAATGGGTGAATGTCTACATTGTTAAGCTGATTACTTCCTCGTAGTTCAGAGCTTAAATAATCGAAAATATTGATGTCCAATATTATAGCGTCGACTTGTCCTTGTAAAAACAGTTCCACTTGTTTTCTTTGATCGGCCATTTCAATATATAAACTGTTGGAATTAACCATGTCAGTGAAGTCTTTACCCAGTGCTTTATTTGCGCTTTGAAAGCCAATTATGGATAGTTGAGATAAGTCTTGTATTTGTTTAATCTTAATGTTTTTTCTTTTTAAAGTAAGCCCTACGTTTTGATAAGTAATATATACATCACTCAAAAATTCAGGAACCACTGAACTATGGTTATTGAGAGTTAAAGCTAAGTCTGCTTGTCCATGCTTTACCATATGAATGGCATCTTCATAGGGAGAATATGAATATTTAGTTTGATAACCGAGTTTATTAAATACTTCATTAATGATCTCTAATTCAAATCCAGAATTATCGTCAGAGTTAATATAAGGTAATTTCGACCAGCGAACGGCTACCTTAATCGTTTCTGCTTGAGCAAAGGTAGAGTTTAATAAGAAGGTCAATAAAATAATGAATACAGTATTAAAACGATAAGTTAGAAAATTAACCTGCATTGAAAAGCCTTAGATTATAAAATTATTTTAACCATTAAATGTAAACTGCTTAGCCAGAGTTCAGATTTGCGGAATTGGCCGCTTAGTTTTGCCCTGGATAATATATTTTTTCGGCAACCTTGAGTACATCTTCTTTATAAAATGCGACATCTTTAAATTGCCGTTCAGCATAAGGTTTCGCTTGATCATCAAAGTGTTTCGAAACAGGATCACCACTTTGACCACCCACTAAGAGTGACTTAGCTGTTACCTTATCAGTAAATTCGACTGCAGCAACAAAACTATTCCCACGGTAGCCATATAATTTTTTATTGCCATTTTCGCTACGTGAGCCAAAAGCCGCTAGGGCTCCCCATTGACCCGATGCCATCCCAATAGCGATGCTAGGTTTTGCATCATCTACAGTTATTTTAATATCACCAGTTAAACGTTGCAGTCGGTTAATTTCGCCCCAAGGCATTTGCCATGTAGCAAAATCTAAAGTGAGCTTTTCTACGGCTTTAGCAAACATACCTAAACGTTCGGCTCTAGTGGTTTCAAAGGCATAATATTCGATTTTTTGCATAAAACTAAAGTCATCCAGTCTTTTCCCTGATTTTACAAATTCAGTACCATAATAATGAGCTAAAGACATAGCAATAGAGTCCACCGTCACTTTGTAATCCCAGTTTCGTAACTGCTCAATGGCGGGCTCTAATTCAATCGGTTTACGACGAGACTGATCGTATGCCTCTATTAAACTCGGAATTAACACAGCAAATGCAGGAAGGTAGGGATCATAGGCTAGGTCTATGAGTTTATTTAGAGTGAAGTCTGTTTGTCCCGTTAATACTTGTACAGCATGTACTCCTCGAAAGTTTTCAGGATCGGGGGCCATATAGCTAGGGTAATTTTCTTTTTTCGGACTATATTCGCCAGCAGCGGTGAAGGGCGTAGAATTTGCATTTTGGATCCAGCCATTCTCAGGATTGAGAATGGTAATAGTTTCATCAACCGAATGAATGCCTTGCCAATCTGTCATAACACTTGAACCATTTACTGGTTTTGAATAGTCAAACAGAGGGTTGCGTTTGGGTACAAAGTTACCGTGGTAATAAGCTATGTTGCCCTTCTTATCGGCATACACAGTATTATTAGACGAATTGGTACGCATATTCATCATATTTCTAAATTCAGCATGATTTTTGGTTTTAGTTCGGGCAAAAGATTGTTGCAACGCATTTACCGGATCCCAATTAATTCTTGTTGTTATCCATTGTTTATTTTGCATATGTGTTACCGGCCCGTGATGGGTGCTATAGGTCTTAAACGTTGCGCTTTTTATTGATTCGCCTTCGCGGTATTTTAGAGTGATTGGCAATACGTTAATTGGCTTTTCTTCGCCCTCAAAAACGTAAAAAATTTGTTCACCTCGTTCGACAATTTTTTCTATATATTGATCCATAAAATCTACATAGGTAGAGGTATGCATCCAGCCATTATGTTGATTAAATCCCTGATAGACAAAAAACTGTCCCCAAGTGACCGCGCCATAGGCATTCAGCCCTTCTTCGCTGACTACATGGACTTCAGGACGAAAATAAAAGGATGTATGTGGATTAATCAGTAGCATAGGTTTGCCTGATTGAGTTAGCTTACCGGCAATGGCAAAACCATTTGAGCCACTGGGTTCGTCTATGTCATTGATTTGGGGTTTTGGGCTGTCGCTATGTTTTCCATAAAAATCAGTTATACCCTGTAAGGAAATTTGTTCGATATCACCACCGATAGAACCTTCAGAAAAAAACATCGGCATCCAAGGCTCAAAACGATTAAGTAACACTGGCTTAACCTCAGGATGAGTGACTAGATAATAATTTAAGCCATCAGCAAAGGCATCACATAAGTCTTTTAATGGTTGTGGCGCTTGTGTATAGAACTGCTTAGCTTGCTCGATTGACATATAAAGACGAGCTCGTAAATCGCTGTAGATTGCTGTCTCGCCTTCTACTTCAGCCAAGCGTCCAATGGCCTTAATATAGTTGTGTTCTATGCGCTTAAAGTCGTCTTCTGCTTGAGCATATAACAGGCCAAATACACTATTTGCATCAGAATTACTATAAATGTGGGGAATACCAAAATTATCACGAATAATCTGCACCTTTTTCGCTCTAGTTTCTAGTCTTTGTAATTCTGTCAGAGGTCGCTGCTCAGTGGCACAGCCAGCTAATAAAATTGTAAGCAGTATCAATTTTGGGAATGTTAAGTAGCGTGAGAAAGCCATCTATAGTCTCTAAAAGCTTACAAGTGAAATTATGCTATCAAGGGCAATAGCATATGTATACTTTGTATTTAACGCTATGTTTCCAGTTAACGATAGCCTACAACTTTACAGTTCAAAAAAACAGCAAACAGACTCGACATTTGAGGGGGATTTCCGTATGATGCGCGGCCTTTTGTCTAGATGGCATATTGCTGACAAACCTACTTTTTTGGGAAGACCCACTTTGATTTCTACCGCAAACATCACCATGCAGTTTGGTGCAGAACCTTTATTCGAAAACATTTCAGCAAAATTTGGCCATGGCAATCGCTATGGTTTAATTGGCGCCAATGGTTGCGGAAAATCTACCTTCATGAAAATTCTCAGTGGCGACCTAGTACCAAGCGCTGGTAATGTTTCCATTACTCCTGGCGATAAAGTTGGCACATTAAGTCAAGACCAGTTTGCTTTTGAGAAATTTTCTGTTGTTGATACTGTGATCATGGGTGATGTTAATCTTTGGAAAGTTAAACAAGAAAGAGATGAAATATATTCTAAGGCAGAAATGAGCGAAGAAGATGGTATGCATGTAGCCGAGTTAGAAACTATTTTTGCTGAAATGGATGGTTACACTGCTGAAGCTCGCGCTGAAGAGTTGTTATTAGAAGCAGGGATCGAAGCTGAATATCATTATGGTTTGATGTCACAAATTGCACCAGGACGAAAATTACGAGTATTACTTGCGCAATCACTCTATGCGAATCCTGAAATTCTGTTGTTAGATGAGCCAACCAATAACTTGGATATTTATACCATTAATTGGTTAGCTGAGGTGCTGAATCAACGTAAATGCACCATGATTATTATTTCACACGATCGTCATTTCTTAAATTCTGTATGTACTCATATGGCTGATATCGATTATGGTGAATTACGTATTTATCCAGGTAACTACGAAGCTTATCAAGCAGCTTCGTCATTGATTCAAGAACAGTTACTCACCGAAAACGCCAAGAAAAGTGCTGAGATAAATGAACTACAAGCTTTTGTTGATCGTTTCTCAGCGAATGCATCGAAAGCCAAGCAAGCTTCTTCTCGTGCGAAGAAAATGGAAAAAATCACTTTAGATGAAGTGAAATCCTCCAGTCGTCGCACCCCTAAAATCATTCTGAAGCAACATAAAAAATTACATCGCCAAGCTTTGATCCTAGAAGAACTAGGCCATGGTTTTGATGGCAATACCTTGTTTGAAAATGGCGAACTAATTTTAGAAGCAGGCGCCAGACTGGCTGTTATTGGTGAAAATGGCGCCGGTAAAACTACCTTTTTACGCTGTTTAATGAATGAACTACAAGCCAATGAAGGTGTAGTGAAATGGTCCGAAAACGCCACTATTGGTTACTGCCCGCAAGACAGTAGTAAAGATTTTGACAACGACATGTCATTATTCGACTGGATGTCGCAATGGCGTACACCTAAACATGATGATTTAGCCGTGCGAGCTTTGTTAGGTAGTTTGTTATTTACTGCCGATGATTTTAATAAAAAAGCCAAAGTCTGTTCAGGTGGTGAAAAAAACCGTTTGTTGTTTGGTAAGTTAATGATGTCTGACATCAACGTATTAATTATGGATGAACCTACTAACCATATGGATATGGAAGCAATAGAAGCGTTAAACAACGGTTTAAAAAAATTCGATGGTACATTGATTTTTGTTAGCCATGACAGACAATTTGTATCTTCACTAGCCACTCGTGTAATTGAAATTAAAAATCAACAAGTGATCAATTTCCAAGGCACTTACAACGAATATTTAGCCAGTCGTAAGGAAGCTTTAAAGGTCGCTTAATTATCTGTTGGCGCTGGCAAATTCTTGATTGATAAAATACAGTGGGTAAAATATCAAAGAGACACGCCATGCAAGAGCATAACAGTTTACCCCTAAGTGACTTTATCGAATATTCGCCAGCAGAAATGCTGGCGCGTTCTGAACAGTTTTTTGTTGATATTAAACGCCGCCATAGTATTCGTCAATTTAGTGACAAGCCCGTTGCCCAAGAAATCATTGAAAATTGTATCAAAGCCGCAGGCACTGCGCCTAACGGTGCCAATCATCAGCCTTGGCACTTTTGTGTGATTCATTCTGCTGACATTAAAGCTCAGGTACGACAGCAAGCAGAAGCCCACGAACAAGGATTTTATCAAGGACGTGCAGGTGATGAATGGTTAGGTGCGTTAAAACCCTTAGGCACAGATGCCAATAAACCCTACTTAGAACATGCCCCATGGTTAATTGCTATTTTTAGCCAAAAGAACAAAGAGCTAGAAGACGGTCATAAACAAAATAATTACTACGTGCATGAATCAGTAGGGATTGCCACTGGCTTCTTAATTAATGCCTTACACAACTGTGGTTTAGTAACCTTAACCCATACGCCTAAACCCATGAGATTTTTGTCGAAGATATGTAATCGTCCTGACAATGAACGTCCATATATGTTGCTAGTTGTTGGATATCCGGCATCTGATGCAACGGTTCCCGAACATGCCATTAAAAAAAAATCTCTAGTAGAAATAGCTAGTTTTTTATAAAAAACTAGCTATTAGTTATACGGGATTTAACCTGTATTTAGGTTATTTAGTAACTGAAAACTAAAAGAAAACAGCTGTTTTCATCATTAACGGCTTAGTGTAACCTAAACGGTAATAATTCTTATTTGCGATGAATGTTAACCATGTTGAAATCCACTATTCTACTGTTATTGTTTTGCAATTCAGCTTTTGCCTGTCCTATATGGCAAGCTAAAGTTGTAGAGAATTCGCCACAGGGTTGGGATTATTTACTCAACCCCAAAAATATTCAAGTTGTGGCTAACCCATCTAATTTTAAGCAGCAGGTACTTAAGCTTAGTATTAGTCCAGACACAAGTTGGCCAAATGGACATAGCCGGGTCGAAGTGAAGCATAATGGTTGTGCAACGGATGAAGGTGATTCAACCTATATTTCATGGGGATTTTATTTAAACAGGCCCGTGCAAACTATAAATGATATTGCATATTGGGAAACTGATAAGTCTCATCTGCAAAGCATGGGCATGTATTTAGCGCCAGTTAATGGGAGCGAAAAAATCGCTAACAAGTTGCTTTTTTTTACCAGTCTACCTAAACGTAAAATTCAATGGCAGCAGAATATATCAATTAAAAAATGGCATAAGATCGCATTAGCAATCGATTGGTCTGCATCTAAATCCAAGGGACAAATTAGTGTTTGGTTTAATAACCAACTAGTAGTGAAACAATTAACAGTAAAAACTAAACCCGATGATAATAAGTTATTCATCCAATTAGGCTTGCATCGCGAGCAAACTGAAGCCTTCATAGACAGTATTTATCTACGTAATGTAAGAGAAGATGACAATATACAAAACTTATAGAGATAACCGTCAAATTGACTAAAGACCTGTGCCGTATATTAGGTACTATAGAAATAGTGCTGATATTTTAGTGTTAAGAAAAGAGGAAAATCCATTGTTAGATGTATTACTAGTAGATGATGACCAAGAGTTCACTGATATTGCTTCTAATATTATAGAATTTTTGGGACATAACATTCAGGTCGCTGCCGATATTGCAGAGGCCAAAGAGTGGCTTGGCAGTCAGTCATTCGATCATATTTTGTTGGATTTTATGTTACCTGACGGCAGCGGATTACATTTACTTGATCATTTAAAAACCATTGACTCCAAAGCCTATGTGACTTTTATCACTGGCCATCCTTCAGTCAAAGGCATGTTGTCAGAAGTGTGTGGGCCAAAGATAGATTATCTAGTAAAACCCTTGCAAAGAGAAGATATCGAGTCCGCATTAAACAGAAAGAGTCAACCTAAAAAAGCCATTACTAGCTCTAGCAAATTACATTTTGATTGTTTGATTGGTGAATCGCCGGCCATGCAAGAACTGTATCTGATGATAGAACGTGTAGCTAATACCCAAGCCAACGTGATGTTAATGGGCGAAAGCGGCGTTGGAAAAGAAGTGGTAGCCAGTGCTATCCATAATGTTAGCAAAGCAGAAGGACAATTAGTGGCTACCAACTGTGGTGCGTTGTCGAATGAATTAATCGGCAGCGAACTTTTTGGTCATGAAAAAGGGGCTTTCACTGGCGCTGTGGCACAAAAAACTGGGGTGTTTGAAAGAGCTGAAAACGGTACCTTATTTTTAGATGAAGTAACCGAAATGCCTATCGAGATGCAGCCTAATTTATTAAGAGTACTTGAAAGCAAAAAAGTAGTTCGGGTTGGCGGTACTAAAGAGTTGCCTGTTAACTGCCGAGTAGTATCGGCCACTAACCGAACTATGGAGTCTATCGCTCGCGACAATGTGTTGCGTGAAGATATTTATTTTAGGTTAGCGGTTTTCCCTATCACGATCCCTGCACTTCGACAAAGAACAGAAGATATTCCGTTACTAGCGAATGCTTTTTTGGATGAACTTAACCAAGAAAATAATAAAAATTATAGCTGGGATAAGAATCAGCTCGAACGGCTTATCAGTTATGACTGGCCGGGAAATGTGCGGGAATTAAGGCACTGCGTACACCGAACTTTTATTATGAGTGATCCAAAATCAGATGAATTACGTTTACCTAGTTCGTTTGAGTCGCCTTTTTCTATGGTGACAAAAACTGACAATAACGTCAGTGCTGGACAAACCATAGAAGACGTTGAAAAAAACCTAATTAGAATTACTTTAGAAAAAGTACAAGGTAATAAAACCGCAGCAGCCGAAATGTTAGGTATTAGCACCAAAACTCTCTACAACCGCCTACATGCCTACGGTGAACTGTAAAAACATATAGCAGGAGCGAACATGTCAGAAAATGAATCTACCTCCCTAAGTCAGTTAATACATGATGCAAGAGGGCCGCTTAACCGTATATCTATGAATGCGGAATTAATAAAGTTGATTCTGGAAAATGATATGCCGAAAGAAAAGGGAATTGAAGCGCTGAATAAAATTCTTATTGCATGCCAAGACTGCAGCCAGTCGTTGCAGAACATCAGTGAATTCAATCATGGAAAATGAAGTGATAACCGCCGATAAAAAACGTTTATTAGGCAACTCTATATCCACTTGGCTATTAATTGCCTTTATTGTGTTGTCGGTCATTGGCGGTAATTCGTATTTAGCTATCAACACCATTAAAGACTTAACGTCTGTGCAACGAGAACTCTACAAAACCTCAGAAACTATGATCGCCCTGAATAATTTGCACGTGTCTGTGTTGTCTGCAGAAACCGGGCAAAGGGGATATTTGTTAACCGAAAACGAGGATTATCTCAAGCCATACCAACGTGGTTTGAGTTCGGTAATTGAACAGATGAAAGTTGTGGCAAACCTTGAACTACACGGTAAAGAACATGTTGAAAATATTCAGTTGTTAATTGATTTAACTAATCAAAAAATGGATGAACTGCAAAATACCGTAGAACTTGGCCTGAAAGATAAAGAAAAAAGTGCCATAAAAATTATCATGACTGGCCGTGGCAAAGACTTATACAGAGCAATGTTTGAGGTGATAAATCAAATAGTCAAAACTGAGGTGTTGTACCGAGACAAACTTTACAGCGAGTTAGTCAAAATCCAGAAAGAGGCGGTGATTACATTTTTAATTTCGGGTATTACCAGCGCTTTGTTGTTGATTGGTATGGTGGTATTAGCCAGATTAAATTTAAACAATGAAAACAAATTACGCCAGATATTACAGCAACAAAATGAATCCTTAGCAGAACAAGTAGCCATTAGAACCCAAGAATTAACCATATATTCAGAAGAATTATCCCGTAGTAACAGAGAATTAGAAGATTTTGCTTTTGTTGCATCCCATGATTTACAAGAACCACTCAGAAAAATCCGTGCCTTTGGCGATAGGTTAATGTCGTCTTACGGTGACGAGCTTGAAGGCAAAGGTGCTGATTATATTAGCCGTATGAAATCAGCAGCAGAACGCATGTCAAATCTGATTAATGACTTGCTTGAATTCTCTAGGGTTACCACTAAAGGTAAAGATTTTGTTGATGTGGACTTGAATCAATTAATAAACGAAGTGTTAACAGATTTAGAAATTGCTATCGAAGAAAGTCAGGCAAAAATAACAGTTGAACCGATACCCCAATCTAAAGGGGATGAAGGCCAGATGTATCAATTATTTCTTAACTTATTATCCAACGCCATTAAGTTTAGAAAAGCCGATATTCCTCCGAAAATAAGTTTAGCCTATAAAAGTGATGAGGTTGTGGATCCCTTAACTGGGCAAAGTGTTAGCTGGCATGTATTAACATTAAGCGATAACGGTATTGGTTTCGAACAAGAGTTTGCAGATAAAATCTTTGTTCCATTTCAACGGTTACACGGGCGTAAAGACTATAAAGGAACTGGCATAGGTTTAGCAGTATGCAGGCGAATTGTAGAGCGACATGGCGGAACAATAGAGGCCGAAAGTGTATTAAATCAAGGTACTGTTTTCACCATAAAAATACCGGCAAATGCCACCCTATTTAACAATCAAGGAATAACAACAAATGCCTGAACTTAATAAAAGGCCCATCACTATTTTGATGGCGGATGATGACGAAGATGACAGGTTATTGACCAGAGAAGCGCTGGAAGAAAGTCGTGTATTGAACGAATTACATTGTGTAGAAGATGGCGTTGAATTAGTCAGTTATTTAAAGCGTGAAGGAAAATATGCAGATGAAGAAGCTTACCCTCGGCCAAGTTTAATTTTGCTCGATCTAAACATGCCGAGAAAAGACGGCAGAGAAGCATTACAAGAAATTAAAGCTGATCCATCGTTACGAACTATTCCTGTGGTGATTTTAACTACCTCAAAACAGGAAGAAGATATGGTTAAAGGATATGATTTAGGCGCCGCTTCTTTTATAACCAAACCAGTCAATTTTGAAGGTTTAGTGAATTTAATGAGAACCTTGGGCAAATATTGGATAGAGTTTGTTGAACTGCCTAGTCATCGTTAAAAATTAGGTTTTAGCATGATACAAAAACAAGCGCGTTTATTGATTGTTGAAGATGATGAAGATGACTTTATCATCGCTAGTGATTGTTTAGGAGATCTTACTGATTACGCATTTGAGATTGATTGGGTTAGCACACCTGATGAAGCTTTGGCTTTACTCGAAGAAAACCGTCACGATATTTGCTTGCTCGATTATCAGTTAGGCGCATTAACTGGCCTTACGGTATTAGAAAAAGCCACTAAAATGCAATGCCGCATCCCAATCATAATGTTAACTGGGCAATCTGATGACTTGTTAGACAAAGCCGCTCTTGATGCAGGGGCAGTAGACTTTGTGGTGAAAAGTGAATTTGATAGCCCACGTTTTGCCCGAGCTATTCGTTATGCTTTATCTAGGCAAGAAATCGAAAAAGCCCGCTTAGAGCGGATTAATTTAGAAACCCAAAGCCGCTCCAAAGACCGTTTTTTAGCTCATCTTAGTCACGAGTTACGTACCCCATTGACGTCTATTCTTGGCTATACTGAATTACTGCTCGAAAGTGATAAAGCACCAGCCGCCAATCCAGAGCTACATATCATTTTAAATAACGGCAAACACCTGTTAAGCCTGTTAAATGATGTATTAGATCTGTCAAAAATAGCGGCTAAAAAATTGGAATTAAATCCGGGTCCTATCAATTTTGAAGAATTCTTAATTGATCTACATACACTGCTAAGCGTAGCTGCCGCAGACAAAGGCATTAAATTAGTACTGACTTGCAGTGGTCCAGTCCCTATAGAAATATTCCAAGACCGCACCCGATTAAGACAAATACTGATTAATCTAATCCATAATGCCATTAAATTTACCAGCCAAGGGTATGTCAAAATTGACGTAAATGCAGAGTTGGTAGATAGTCAGTGCCAACTTACATTTGATATAAGCGACACTGGCACTGGTATACCTGCAGAAAAGTTAGATAATATATTTCAACCATTCGAACAGGTTGAAGATATGGTGTCTAGAAAAGAAATAGGCGCAGGCTTAGGCTTGGCCATATCTTCTGAGTTAGCGAAAAAAATGGGCGGCACTATTACTGTTACCTCAGAAGAGGGCAAAGGTAGCTGTTTCACCCTAGAAATAATCGAAGCAAATAGTCATGCTGAAACGTTTTCCGTATTCAAATTTGAGCCCTCAGCCATAGCCAACAATATTAATGACTTAGCAAAATTAACCGGAAAAATCTTAGTAGTAGATGATCTCCCTGATATTCGTCAACTGGTTGGGCATATAGTTCGCTCCTTTGGTTTGTCAGTTGTGTTTGCCGAAAATGGCCAGCAGGCACTAGATACCATCATTGCTGAAGATAAAAATGGTGAACCTTTTGCTGCCATAGTGATGGATATTCACATGCCATTAATGGATGGCCGCGAAGCAGTGGTGAATATGCGTAAAGCAGGTTATTTAATGCCAATCATTGCCCTCACGGCCGCCACCATGAAAGGCGAAAAAGAAAAGCTACAAACTTTAGGTTTTAATGCGGTGGTGTCTAAGCCTGTAAACAAGGCTCTGCTACATAGAGAGTTGTCTAAGCTGTTAGATAAAGCTAATTCAGCAAAAACATTCTTAAGCCCAAAAATAGCCTTAAGCCCCAAAATTGAGCTAAGTCAGCCACAGCAGACTAGTAGCACAAAATCAGCGTGCCATATTATGCTAGTAGAAGATGATATAGACGCGGCTGAATTAACCAAGTTATTACTCGAATCTTTAGGCTGTGTGGTAGAAGTGGCGCACACAGGTAAAGCCAGCCTTGAGTTGTTGGCTGACAATAACTATTGGCATGCCGTGTTATTAGATCAAAATTTACCAGACGCCAGTGGTTTAGAACTCGCCCCGCAGATATTGGCTTTAGCTAATGTTGGCGAAATTATTTTGGTAAGCGGCGAGTCTATCGAACAAAGTATATTAGATGCTAAAGGAATTAGTCGTAGTATGCTCAAGCCTATTAATAAACAAATGCTTGAATCTATTGTTTAAAGCTGAATGAAGCAGACTTAATCAGCATGAAACTGAGTGGAGTAGACTTAGCAGAAAGTCCGAAATTACTATATGTAATTAGCAAAAATTCATTTTTAAGGCAGATAAAATATGGGACTAGGTTCAGTTGTTATACTGACTTACAGCGACAGCCAGAATTATTTGACTATCTGTTCGAATACTTCACTATTCTCGTATTTCACAGGCGTCATTCCGGTAGTCTTTTGAGCCGGAATCCATTTCTTTAATCATTGAATAAGCTCACGTTAACTATTCATACTTGTCGTGTTTAACCTAAATTGCCGTTAACTAAATTGTTAGTACTCTACTATTGGAATCTAGTCGTTGTGAAGAAATCTTGTTTATTTTCAATATTGTTTTTTTGTTATTCAGTCAAGGCAGAAGATTTAGTTGCTTTTGATCTTATTTAGTATGGTGCTGGTGTCTATGGAAGTATCTATATCCATGAGATGGGGCATGCGATAACGGCAAAATATTACGGTGCAAATGATATCAATATTGATGTTCCTAAAAAAAATGGTGGTTGGTTAAGTGGCGTGACTACATATAAATGACCTAAGCATACATACGAAAGTGAGCGTGTTATTGCTGTTTCAGGCCTAGTTGCCACTAGTTTGGTTAGTGAAATAATTATTCAGAATAAAGGATTATATAAAAGCCCTTTTGCACAAAGTGTACTGGCTACTTCGCACATCTCTAATATGAGATATGTATATAAATATTATTTGCACGACTCCAATCCTGGGGGGGAGCTTGAAAAATATGCTAGGGCTGGTGGGCATATACACGCATTCAATGCACTATTAGTTGGTTATACTATTTGCAGCATTAAAAGAATGGGTGATAAATCGATTCCTATATTTGGTGTAGGGTTTAAGTTTTAGTGCTAACTAATTGCCAATTACTCATATAGCCATGATTATTCTTGAAAATCAAAAAAATAGTTGAATCGCTCTAATGCGAGTAATTCAATATAAAGTAGAGCATCACACTAACAAGGCCAGTTAATCTGACCTCCACAGGTTAGCGGCGTTATATACTAAAAGTTAATTGCTAGTTTTTACCTTCAAAAGGATTTTCATGAAAATATGTATTATCGCTCTATCGTTTGTTTCTTTCTTTAGCTCTGCAGGTGAATATGAGACTGCCGTTGGTCTTGGGCATCAATATGGAGGTGTTTTAGGTGCACAATTTTCGTATAAAACAGAGTCGAGTAAATATTATGGTTCTGTAGGGTTAATTGGAGTTGCCGCAGGTGTTCAAAAAACGTTTAATGAAAATTCAAAACATGCATATGGTTTTGTCATTGGCAGAGAAGAAATTCAGAGTGAAGATGGTTTTCTTTTTGCAACATATGACTATCACTTTAATGGCTTTGCTAATAATGGACTTGTAATTGGTACTGGTTTTGGTATTACACGTCAAGATGCGGGAGGCTTATTTGCTGATATAGGTAAGACAGAAACATCTACTTCTGTAACATTAAATATCGGCTATAAATTCTAATACGCATATAATAAATAAGGTTAGGTCGCGGTGTTTTTCAAATTAATCCTGTGTGCCACTCTATGACCAATTCTTTTACTTTTAAGCTTGGTCTCGTGGCTATTTATAATGCCGTGGTAAAGGTGCTGGGTAGGTCTGCTGAGGGGCCATCATAAACAATACGGCCGTCGGTTAGTCTAATTGTGCGCGGGCAGCGCACGCTTAAACGTGGGTCATGAGTCACAATGACAATGGCACATTTATGCTCCACATTAAAACGTTCGAATAGATCGAATACTTCATCTGCGGTTTGTGTGTCTAGATTGCCGGTTGGTTCATCAGCTAAAATTAAAGCAGGGCGAGAAACCAAGGCACGAGCAATGGCTACTCTTTGCTGCTGTCCGCCAGATAAACGGTTGGTTGGCTGGTGTAGGTATTTAGCCAGCCCCACTTCATTGAGTAAATACTGGCCGTAAGCAATTTGTTCTGCAGAGGGTTTTCCGTTACGCAACATCAATGGCATTAACACATTATCTAACGCGGTAAATGCGCTAATAAGGTGATGAAATTGAAATACAAAACCAATTGATTCGCTACGTAACTGGGTTCGCTGTTGCTCACTCATACCTTGGGTTAAGTGCCCTTGAATATGTAATTCGCCTGATGAGGATACATCTAATAAGCCCATCACATTCAACAAGGTACTTTTGCCCGAGCCTGAAGTGCCGACTAAGGCGACTAATTCACCGCGGCGACACTGTAATGAAATATCATGTAATACATGATTCTCTATGGGGGTACCGGCATTAAAAATTTTATTCAATTTATCTAGCTGCAATACAATTTGCTGCTCTTCCGGCTGTGTTATCACTTGAGATTTAGACATAACGAATGGCCACCGCAGGATCATATTTAGCTGCTCGGCGAGCTGGTACCATTGCGGCAATCACCCCAGCTGTAGTGGCTATTAGTATTGCCGACAATATCATTGAGGGTTCTAACACTATAGTGAATAAGCGTTGATCGATAGTATTAAATAACTGCACCAAGCTGAAGCCAAGGGCAACACCTAATAAAGAGCCGGTTAATCCAAGTAAGCCACCTTGCAATAAAAAGACCCGTAATATTTGCTGCTGTGAACTGCCCATCGCCCGTAATATGCCAATTTCGCGAGTACGCTGCACTACGCTTACGGCTAACACACTTGCAATACCAAAGATCACCGACATAGCAACAAATACACGAATGATTTGCGTGGTCATAGTTTGTGAATTTAAGGCACTAAGTAATTGTGCATTACTCTCCATCCAACTTTGCACATATAAGCCAGTTAATTTTTGAATGCGCTGGGCCCAATCTTCAGCGGCAAATACATCTGAAATTTTTAATTCGATTATGGTGATACCGCCCGGTAAATTGAGTAAGGTCTGTGCTTGTTTTAAACCTGTATAGACATAGCGGCTATCGAGTTCTCGAACACCTAATTCAAATATGCCCGCCACATTCATTACCGATTGGCGATTGTCACCAGCGTCTAGGCGTAATTTATCACCAGTGCGTAGGCCTAAATCTAGAGCCAATTGACTGCCAATTAAAATATCATTGGCGCTAATATTAGCATTACCTTCAAGTAGATAGCTGCTTAAATCAATAATCCCGCGATAGCGTTGTGGATCAATACCCATAATTGCGACAGACGATCGAGCCGTGCCTTTTTGTGCAAAGGCAGGCCCTGAGATTAACGGAGATACAGCAGTGAATACTGCATATTGATCAAGTGTATTGCGTATCTCTTGCCAGTTATTAATGGTTTGTAGGTCTTGTGCGCGGGGGCTTTCTAATGCCCAGATATATTTATCTGTAGGGATTTTAGAAAAGTTATTGTGCTGTTTTTTTGCTTTGATACTAATGTGTGCTTGGGTGCCTAGGGTTTTATCGATCATGTTATTTTGTAGCCCAAGCATCAGGGCTGTGATAAACACAATAACAGCAGCCCCTACTGAAATGGCGACACTGATTAAAAGCGTTTGCAGTGGGTTGTCTGCCAAAAAACGTAGCGCAATACGCCATTCAATCCATAGGGACTGCCGTAAGTGAGTTATGCCATTAACGAATGACATACTGAACCGGCTCAAAGCTGACACGTGCCCGTTGACCATTAGTTAAACTGTTGCCTTGCACTACAACATCGCCTTCGGCCAAGCCAGAGATGATTTCACTGTGGCTGGTGTTGCGTAAACCCAGTGTTACCTCAACAGTGCTCACTTCTCCATTTTGCCAACGCATCACTTGGGCGTTGTCAGCCGAGACAGATAACAAATAATCGTTGGGTAACACCAAAGTAGATTCACGTTGCGCGGCAATAATATTGGCAGATACCGTCATACCTTGAAGAAATTCAGGACCAACGCCCGCATTATTTTTCTGAATTTTAATATGTACATCGATGGTGCCACGACCGCTATCTACAGCAGGGGCAATAAAATGCACTATGCCTGGCACTGTGATATCTGGCCACGCATCGGCGATTAATTGCACCTGTTGATTTAAACGCACTGGGGCAAAGTTTTTCTCATCAAGTGCGATCACAACTTCTAAGCTGTCGTTAGTTTGGCTATTACAATCTGAGCAATCACTGCGAGCAATTTCGAGTAAGGTTTTTCCAGGTTGTACAAGATCGCCAGGTTCAACATTACGGGTTTGTACCCGACCGTTAAATGGGGCATAAAGCTGTGTTTTTGCAAGCTCGGCTTCGGCACTGGCAATACGTTGCTGTAATAAACGTTCTTCGCTGTTGCCCGCCGCTAAGGCTTGAGTAGCTAGTTTTGCACGGGTCAAGGCGTTTTGAGCACTCTGCTCCAACCTCTGAGCCTGTTCAACTTGTTCAATAGGCACTAAACCTTGGTCGGCTAGTGATTTTCTACGCTTGGCTTCGCGACTAGCCTGCTGTAAATTATCGCGGGCCTCAACTAAAGCTGCCTCAGCTTGCGGGCGACTATTATTTTGTAATTGTTGCAGTAAGGTTTGTGCTTGCGCTAGGCGTGATTGTAGTTCTTTGGGGTTAAGCTCAATGAGTAAATCCCCTTTGTTGACCTGATCACCTTCTCGTACATGGCGAGCTAATACGGTACCGGTAATTTCACTACCAATACGGGCTAATGATTGATAACGCACTTCGCCACTGGCAACAATACGTAGTTCAAGAGGTAACATTTCAACGTTAATAGCCGGCAAAATAGGGCCTCGCCATTTTTGTATACCGATGAAGGAGGCAATACAAATCGAGACTATGACTATTCCATAAATTATGCGCATGTAACCTCGTTTTACTTTGCTTCGTCCATTTGATTTTATCGCTTGGATCCGCTGGTTATTTATATTTGCAGTGGCTTGTTACATTAACGTTGTTAACAGTCACTAACTTTGCCAGATAGAGATATGGTATGGGTTGTTGTGTTAGGGCACAAGGCCAGAGCGAATGTTTTCGATCAAATTACCCATAAAAAATACCTAGGGCCTTCATTAAAGAGGACTTAATGTTGTTGCAGTAAAGTATGTTGTATAGGCGTACACTTACCTTACATTTATTGAGCAACCCTTAAGAGCTAAATCATTATGTTAGTTATTTTTTCTAGTCCGGCCAGTGCCAACATTACTATGTTTGGTGATGTAGCAGTACAATTGCTGAAAATGCTGGGCCATAGCGGTACTGTTCCTAGTGCGATAAGGGCTGAAGATATTCCAGCTGCATTGGCGAGCCTAGAAGCAGCGCTCGGTGTAGCTCAGCAACAACCCGAAGCAGATGAGTCTACAGATGATAACGAAGACGCTCCTTTGGTGAGTCTACATAAACGTGCTTTACCTTTAATCGATATGCTTAAAGCTGCAGCAAAAGACGAAAATAGCGTGCAGTGGGCTAACCAATAGCAATTTTGCATCACGCTGTTGTATTCTGCTTCTAGGTTTACTCTGTGACCAATTCTTTTGCTTTTAAGCTCGAATCTCGTGGTTATATAATGCTCCATGCAGCTTTAATAATGGCAAAAAAAAAGCCCCTTTGGAGAGGGGCTGGGATAAATCTAGATAAATAAATATTAACTTTCTAGCGTTAATTCATCGATGACTCTTTCTACATCGTCTGTGTTTTTAGCTATGGCAATAGCAAGTTGACGTTCTGAGTCGTTGGTTACATAGCCTGCTAGGGTCACTACACCATCATTTACTTCTACTTCAATATCTAAACCACTGACTTCTGATTCAAACAGTAATCTAGTTTTTACTACTGTTTCTACTTTTGAGTCTTTCAGATCTTGCATCATTTCGCTGTCTTGGTTATCTGTTTGCTCAGAGACGATTGTCAGCTTGTTATCTACATCTGTTACTCCGTCTAACGAAGAAACTAATTCTTCGGCAAGAGCTTTGTCGACTGAGGTGTCAACTTTACCGGTTAGAATAACTGTGCCATTTTGTACATCAGTATTGATATCAAACGAATTTAAGTTGCCATTAAATAACAAAGTTGATTCGGCTTTGCCGTCAATCCATGCGTCTTTGGCGCCTTCTTTCCAAGTGTTCTCAGCATTAGCTGTAAAAGATGCTGTACTAATAACAGTGGCGATTAATAGTGAAAGGGTTGTACGTTTCATATTGTTTCTCCTGTTTAAAGTTCACAGAACCTAATGCCAGTTGAATGCCAGTTTTTAAGTTGTTGATATTTATCGGTTTTATTTTTTTTCTGGGGTTGGGGAACTGCTATCCATGTAATCATTACTTATATTATTGTAAAAATTTCATCTTAAGTTGCGACGTTATTACAGTCGGTATAAAAAGCAGTCAGTCGAGGTCTTAATTGTACTGGGCAAAGAATACAATTTGCTCTGTAATTATTTCATGCAAGCAATGAATGAGCTTTTTCTAATAATCATCTAATTTCATTTTTAAGCTTTAAAACAATTACTTACATGGTTTTTATCAATCTGGTACATAACTGGCTTTAAGTCTATGGAATTCATTTACTAAAGAGGTTAAGTATGGATATTTTCACTGCTCTTCGTAGCGACCATGACAAACAAAGATTTTTAATGAAGATTTTAGTGGATACATCGGGTGATTCAGCTAGCCGTCGAGATTTTTTCGCTGAGTTAAAAATACAACTTGCTGATCATGCCACGGCTGAAGAAAGATATTTTTATGCACCATTACTCAAGTCAGACAATACTGTTCAACTGACCCGACATGGTATAGCTGAACATCATGAAATAGACGAATTAGTAGAAGATTTAGAACAAACGGCAATGACCGCACCAGAATGGTTAAAAACCATGAAGGCTTTACAACATAAAGTGCTACATCACATAGATGAAGAAGAGCGAGAGTTTTTCCAACAAGCCGGTAAGGTGTTAAGTCCAACGCAAAAAATTGAGTTGGCTGCTGAATATCAAAAAGAGATGAAAGCTGAATAGTAGGAATACCAGCCAAGTGTTCACAGCACTTGGCTGGTGTGCTGTTAATAGAGAATGCAAGTAGACGCTTACTTTAGATAGAAGTGATTGTATAAGGATCTGGCATGGAGATAATTAAATTAGACAAATTCTTAAGTTTAATTGATGAGAAGTTACAAACTTGGTTAGAGGCCAGTATTAAACATTTGCCAAATTTTGTGGTGGCAATTGTCATTATTATAGTGTTTTCAATTATCGCTAGGTTTGTTGCTAAAACTGCCGGTCAAATTTTCCGTAAAACCTTAGATTCAAAACAAATTGCTTCACTTTTGGCATCTATTGTTAGGGTTTGTATCTTAGCTGCAGGTCTTTTTGTTGCATTAGATTTTTTAGGTTTGTCTGGCACAGTTACATCGTTATTGGCGGGTGCTGGTATTGTTGGCTTAGCCATAGGTTTTGCGTTTCAAGATATGACCGAAAACTTCATTGCAGGTATTGCAATGGGGATCAGGAAGCCATTTCAGATAGGTGATGTGATTAAAACCGACAAGGTGTTTGGTACCGTTAAAACCATTAATCTCCGTAACACTTTGGTTGAAACATTTTTTGGTCAGCTAGAAATAGTGCCGAACAAAATTTTATTTAGAAACATTTTGACTAACTTCACCACTACTCATATTAGACGTGTAGAGGTTCCCGTAGGTATTTCTTATGCCGACGACCCTCAAAAGGCCGCTGATGTGATCGTTGAGGCAATTAACCAATGTGATTTTGTGATTAAAAAAGAAGAAACCGCAGTTTTTGCTGAAAGTTTTGCTGATAGTAGTATCAATTTATTAGTCTGGTTTTGGATTGATTACCCAGGCGAACCGGGCTTTATGCAAGCTAGGCATGATGCAGTGATTACTGTTAAACAAGCTTTAGCTGAAGCAGATATACTGATCCCGTTCCCAATACGTACCTTAGACTTTGCCGCCAAAGGTGGCGAAAAACTAAACGCTATGTTACAACCTGTAGATAAAACGAATAGTGAGTCCCAAGTAAAAGAAACTTAATATATTTTAAATTTGGAGGTTCTATGAGTTCAATAATAAACATTTTGATAATGGCTGGGCTAGTGATTTTTGTTATCTTCGTGGCTGGAATAATAATGGCTAAGAAGCATAATTCAAAAGATGACTAAGCACTAAAGCTGGTTACTTTTTCAGGGACGACAATGAAAACTAAAATTGTTCAGCAGTATAAATTGCCAATTGGTATGCTTAACATACTTGCTCTATCTGGCGATAAATGTGTCGGCGTTGGTGTTAATCATAACTTTGAAAATAAGCTAGTGGTAATGCAGAATGGGCAGTATCAAATCCTAGACTATGAAATTCCTAAATTAAAAGGCTCTGATATTTATCACAGAACGGCATTATTTAAGACTGACAAGGGTTTTGGCTGTGTTTTCGATAATGTAGTGGTTAAATACTCTTTTGATAATAGCGAATTTGTAGAGTATGTAATTAAAAACATGCCTCCATTAGATAAACAAGGACGACAAACTGGGCCGTTAAAAGCTGTAGTGGTGAATGATGAAAATGACCTATTAGTTTTGCTTGAAGATTATTTTTACAAGTCCAGGGGTAAGATACTCGCTAGATTAAAAATAGGTCCAAAAGTCGCAAGTTATGAACCTTTCTTTTTTGTAATACCGGCTAAAAATCAGAGTATAAATTTTGAATGTTGTGATATTGGATACCAAGACAAAATCCTCTTTCATGTTAATCAATACAACTGGAAATTTAGACCATTTCACAATGACTGTTCGCAACTTTTTGAATTAACAAAAGGTGAAGTTATAGTCATTAATGATTTGAATAAAGGGGCGGGATCTTTTTCATCAGATGGCACACATTTATTGGTAAAAACTTATGTGAAGCCCTTTCGAATTGAATTTTTTAATTTGTCGGGCGTAAAGGATTTTGAAATTAAATTGACACTTAAAAAAGTATTAGGAGATGTAGATAAAGTGTATCTTTCAAATCTTGATAAATTTGGTAATACACTATGGCTTTGCCACGAATCGGATGTTACCGAAGTTGAGCTCTTTTAGGCGTAAAATCTATTTCGTCCAGCTTGTTTGGCTGCATATAAATTTGTGTCAGCTTGTTCCAGTAAACTATTAGGACTCATGTCTTGTTGCTCTTCGCTGAGAGGCTCAAAACTGCTGATACCAACACTTACGGTTAGATGTCGGGAGTTATGATTAGCACTAGGGATTTGTAAAGCTAGCACTTCTTTAATTACATCTTTGGCTACCTTTTCAGCGCCTTTAGCATCGGTACTGGGTAATAGGATAACAAATTCTTCACCCCCAAAACGAGCAGCAAAATCTGAGTTTCGTGTTGCTACTTTTTTGATCACATCTGCTACTGCTTTTAGTGCTTCATCTCCCTGCAAATGACCATATTTATCGTTGTAAGGTTTAAAATAATCAACATCTATCATTAACGCTGATAAAGGGTTCTGGCTTCTTTTCATACGGTACCATTCACTGGTTAACATAGTGTCTAGTTGCATTTTGTTCGATAAGCCAGTTAAGCCGTCTGTGGATGAAACCAATTCAAGCTCTTTGACGCTTTTCATCAGTTTCATGTAGTTCACTACTTTAGCGTGTAAAATAAATGGATTGGCGGGTTTAGCCATACAATCTAAAGCCCCCAATTCTAAGGCAACAAGTTGTTCATTAACTGAATTTTTTTCTGTTAAAACGATAATCGGAATAATATTTAAAATGGAATGAGAACGAATTTTTCGTAGCTCTTCTATCCATACACTTTTAACGCCTGAAGCACTAAAAATAATGAGGTCAATATCTTGTGTGCTGGCGGCTTTAAACAAGCTAGAGGTATCAGAGTTAGTTAACACATTAAAACTTTGGGCCAATGAAACAGATAAACTTTCAGCTGTTCGGCATTTACCTACAACCGCTAGAGTTTGCTCCATATCGGTAAATACACTGCCTAAATAAGCTGATTCTGCGGGCTGTAATAATCTAGTACTATTGGCAATCATTTAGAACTTCCTATCTTCGTACAGTTTTATAAAAGTTAGTGATTCGTTTGTTCAACTGATAATTTAATATCGGTTAACGGATTGCCAATATCGTAACGGGCAAACCAGTTAAAATGACTAATGGATCTAGCCACTTGGACATTAAGTTTTCTGGAAGGTTTCGAACTAAAAAATATTGATAATTTTGAACTGAATTTTTGCATACTACTTACATCCTATTGCAAACTACAAACTGCGCCGTTGGGCGCGATATAACAATTTTGAACAACCTCGAGTTTTGTAATTCAAGCTTATCTATGACTTGTGTTACGTGCTGGGTATATTCGGCTATGGCTAAAGCAAGTTCACGTTGATCATCTGAATTTACTGGCGCAAAAGAGTGACGATCCCTTCGTCAGCTTCTATTAACTAAAGCTAATAAAGCCAATTTAGTGCCAGTTTTTAACTGTATGATTTTAATAGGTATTTATGTTTATAAGAGGTGGTTATTACATCCCTGCTGTAATTGTTTCCCATGCCCTGTAAAAATTACACACTACTTTTTCCGCTATTTCCGCCACTATTTCCGCCGCTATTTCCGCCACTGCTTTCTAAGCTTGTTTGAGTTGTTACTAACGATCATTAGTTTGAGTTAAACTAGCTTGTTGTGCTGCGGCTGCTTGTGGGCGATAAAACTTGTTTGGAGTACTTGTTCTCTGATGAAGTTCAACTAATAAAATCCCCCGTTGTATATAGTCTTTGGCTTTAACGTCCCAGCCAGCACGATAATATTCTTGGGCTTGTTGATAATAAAAATTAGCGCGCTCTAGCCTGAGTTTACTGTTGCGATCTTGTTTACTTTGATCGGCATTGGCTAATGCTTGTTGTAACTTATTGAGATTAAGTGGCATAGCTTTATCTGAACTTGATTGCTCTGTTTGAGCAATAACTAAAGCGGAAGTGGTTAATAATAAAAAAGTTAAAATAATCAGAGTTTTCACGATATTGCTCCTATATTGGCAATGAAATTCTTAGGCTTAAAATAATCTGAGTAGTATTGGCAGTAGGCTGGATATTGGCGATTTAGCCTGACTGTTAGTTGCACCTTGAAATGCCCCAGCACTAAAGGCTGTGGCAATGCCCGCGGGAGATGAAGCGAAGCTTTTGGTCTTTTCTTGGGCACTAGTCATGCAGCGTTGTGAATATTTTCGCGCCACTTCTGCATGGGTTTTTGCTTGCGCTAATTGTGCTTTTTCTACTTGCATAAAGTCATACATAAAAATCCCCTTATTCTTTCTTGGTTTGGTCTAATAAGCTTGCACAAGATGCCTTCATTTCAATTGCAGCTAGGGCTTTGCTTAGTACATTTTTAATAAACACTATGCCTAAACCATTGCATAGCAGCACCACAAGCACACACCAGCCCCAATGTATGCCTAATTGAGTTAAGCCTAAGCATAGAGCGACTAATGCTGTACACCAGGTCAAAAGTGCAAGTCCCACTAAACTAAGAATACAAATTAGGCTGACAACTAAAGCGCGTATTGTTAAACGAAAATCAGCAGCGATTAGGTCGGCATTGATGCGCATTTTTAGTCTAATACTTTGATAGACCTTCTCCCAAGCTGTTAATACATCACTGAAAGAGGCATCAGTATTTTCTGATGCCTGCTCATTGCGAGATTGATGTGCAGAAGTATTCACTTGAGTTACTATTTACGTTTTAATAACGTGGTTAATAACACACCAGCTGCAAATGCAATTCCAGCAGTGGCAACTGGATTTTCTTTACTGAATTTACCGACACTGGATTGATCCCAATACTGTTTTGCTTGTTGTTGTTTTTGCTCAAATGTTTGGGCCGAAGATGTGGCGCTTTCACGAATTTTTTCTTCAGCAACATGGGCGTGTTCTGACAGAGTATCAACCGATTGATGAAGTGTGTCTGTCATTTTATCTGCGATGGGTGTGTCAGATGGATTATTGGTCACTTTAGGTTTGTTGGTTGTTTTTGCTGTGGTTGGCATAATAATCTCCTATTACTAATGTGGTTCATTCCTCATTAGTAATTAGTTAAGAGCAACCTCTATGCCATCTTATGGTTAAATATTTAAACCTTAAATATCAATGGCTTATTCTTTTGTTATCTTGGTCGTCAGTATTGATGTAGTATCTTGCTGTAAATACTTCTTAGCCATTTGCAATAATTACACAACTAATAAGCTGAGTTTGCTGGTTGGCAGGTTTTAACCACAACTTATGTTTAAAATTGAATTAAAACAGGAATGAAATATTGGAAATGTCATTGTTAATTATGACCATATTATTAGTGGTTATTACCCTTTTACCTTTTGTTCCATCAAATCATTGGCTTTGCAGAGTATGGGAGTTTCCTAGGGTACAAATTACTTGCTTGGCAATACTATCGGCTTTGGGCTGTATGTTTGGGGCGAGTGGGTTTTTATCACTAGTGTTAGTTGTGCTTAACCTTGCGGTGGCAATCTATCAGATTATTTGGATTGTGCCATATACCCCATTTGTCGCCAAACAAGTACGCACTGTGAATGTTTTTGATTCTGACTGTGCTATCAAAATTATGAATACAAATGTACTTATGACTAATCATTCAGCCGACAAGTTAATAGCCTTAATTAAGCAAAATCAGCCTGATATTATAGTCACTTTGGAAACCGATTTATGGTGGCAAAATGCCCTTGAAGTGATTCATAGTGATTACCCATACAGAGTCAGTCGGCCATTAGATAACTTGTATGGTATACACTTATATAGCAAATATGTTTTAGAAGATGTTCAAGTGAAAGATTTGGTTGAACAAGGTGTCCCTTCAATTCATTGTTATTTAAAGCTTAAAAATCAGTTGAAAGTAAAGTGTCATTTTTTGCACCCAGCTCCTCCCAGTCCAACTGAAAATACTTTCTCGACACCGAGAGATCGTGAGTTACTGTTAATCGCCCGAGAGTTAAAAAACACAACTGAACCGACAATAGTCACTGGTGACTTAAATGATGTGGCTTGGTCACCAACTACTCGCGCTTTTAGAAAAATTAGTGGTTTGCAAGATCCCAGAATAGGGCGAGGTATGTTCAATACTTTTCATGCTGAATATACCTTTTTACGTTGGCCTTTAGACCATATTTTTCATAGCCAACATTTTCAGTTAGCAAAAATACAGAGACTAACATCGATTGATTCGGATCATTTTCCTTTATTAAGTGAATTGGTTTTTGTAGAAAAAAAGTAGATTACTCACGCAAACGTAAGCCAATTTTTGTGTGTTGATTAGTGGCCAGAATTATCAATCTTATGATTGTTATCTCCACTAAACTCAGCAACTGTTTGGCGGATTAATGCCACCCGAGCATTGATTTCTGCTAAATCATCTTTGGCTATGGATAATTTATTTTGTTGTTGTTCAATTATGTCTGTTTGATTTAATACAAATTCTGTTTGCTGTTGATTTTGCACACAGCAGGCTAATCTAGCTAAAGCTTCAAGTACCCTGATAGTGACTGCAATATTATGGTTAGCCTGTTGTCTAATTTGTTCAAAAGCCGCTTTGGCTATATTAGTAAAAGTTAATTCTTTAGATATAACACGGATAATTCCATCTTCATCAAAGCGGACTTTTTGAGGAAAGGTTTTAGTGGTGAGATCGCACAATACCGCGCTTAACTTATCAACACAGGTAATGGCAGTATAAGGGTCGTTGATACCGGGGGATAATGCCCGCAATGCAATTTCGACTAGCTGGTGGATTGCAAATTCGGGATCCTGTACAGGGGTTCTATATGCACCTAAGGAAATTTGTTTAAGGATTTGCTCGTCAAGTGTTGATGGTGGCTGTTTTTCAGTATGAACTTGTGCAATCACTGTGCCTTTAACAACAAAGTTTCCTGGGCTGTAAAAACATTTAATTCGGCCTTCATGCTCGTTAGCTAAGCAAACTAATTGTTCGATATCTAGAGTTTGTACATAGCCGTCTTCATTAGCCAATATATTCATTTGATGTTTTGCAGTAGCTAAGACATCGCTGCTGGTGGTTACTTCAGACTCTGTTTTAACAGAGGGAAATAAGCTTTTAATATTGTCTTGTAGTTCTCGGTATACTTGGTCTATTACTACATCTGCCTGAATGGCTTTAGCCACATGATGAATAAAATAGATTAAAATTCCGACACTAATAAAAGTCATTAATATTGCGGTGGCAACACTTAATCCGGGCTTAAAGTAATAAGGTTTTTCAAAGCTGATAGCGCAAAAAATTAAGATGCAAAATAAAAAATTTGAGATAAAAGATCCTAGTACAATTTGTGTCCCTCGATCTTTCATAAAATTCCTAAGTAACCTAGGGCCAAATTGCGACGAGGCTAGAGTTAGCGCTACAATGGTAATGGAAAAAGCAATACTAGTGACTGTAATCATGGCCGCAGCTATGGTTCCTAATAAAGAACGCATGGCTGCAACATCGGCCCCATAGATTAATGGCCAAGATAGCTGGTGTTCCGCTATAAAAACAGCATCAAAATATACAGTGGTGATAGTAAGTAACACGGTGAGCAAAATCATGATACTAGGCACGAACCAAAAACTGGCGCGAGCACTTTCAATAATGGGAGCAAGTTTAGTAATATTAAGTTGCATGTGGTTCCCTTCTGTTAAATTCGATTCGTCTCACTGTATAGTCTAGTTTAAGCTAGTACCTGCAACGATTGTGGCTGAACATGAATAATAATTTCAGCACTTTGGCGGTTTTCGCCGTCAATCATATATTTGATTACTTGGCTTGCAGTAATCCGTACCTTTTTGGCCTGGCTGACTAAAGCCGTTTCATTTATTTTGTCTTGTGTTAAGCCTGATATCGCCAGTTCTGTCAGGTGTATATATTGCTCCCCTGGCTTATTACTTTTTGGTAGACAGGTTATGTCTAACAAGCCATCTTCTATGTCTGGATTACCATTACCTTGGGCCAGTATGCTAGAAAAAGGCGCGGCATTAGCTACTACTATACTAGTGCATTCTAGGTTAGACGTTTGATTGTTATCGATTGATAAATTGATATCGATCGATTCATCCAGTTCAACGGCTTGCCATAGGCCTTTTATGTAAGCTAATTGACCATTGTTGTTTTTTTCTTGTCTATCTGCAGACTCAATCATTTTTTGTCCAAAGCCAAGGCTCATCATCAACAGCATAGGTTCGTCATTACAAAGTGCGGTATCTATGGTTCTGCTATGTCCTGAAAGAATGGCATCACAACAAGATTTAATCGGCGTAAGCTTACTCGCAGAGCCATGTAATACGTGGCTAAGGGCATTGGTGGTACCTAGAGGAATGATCCCTAAGGTATAATCAGTATGGATTAATTCACTGGCTACTTCATTGATAGTGCCATCACCACCACACCCAACTATGGTTTGGTTGCCATCTTTTATCGCTTGCTTGGTAAGAGTTTTAGCAGACTTAGTTTTACTGGTTTGGTAGATAGAAATATCAAAACTTTTTGATAATAACTGTAATATTTCTTGTTTGTTTTTAGACCATTTTCCGCCGCCAGAAACAGGGTTGGCAATTAACGCTAATGGTATTTTTTGTCTAAGCAATCCAGCCTGATGAGTTTTGTTGAGTACTTTTAGCTGCTGTTTATTTAAGCCTGCAGTACTGCGTATACCCTGAATTTTCTGTAGTGCATCACTCACAGTCCAATCTTGCTGTTTACTAAGTAGATAAGCAGCCATAACTAACACCGAACGGCCCCTACCTAAAGCACAATGTACTATCACTGCCGTGTCATTTTTTAACTGGTTGTCGATCCAATTAACGCATTCTATCAATTTTGCCTGAGAGGGACTTTGATGATCTAAAACTGGCACATTTAGATATTCAAGATTTTCGTTTGTAGCAGACCAATCTAAGCCATCAAACTCAGCGGTAACATCTAAGATAGCGCTGATATTGTTGTCATGAAGCGTCTGCATATCAGAGGGAAATAGTCTAGATGACAGATATAAATTGTCATCTATTTTTTGAATTGCGGGCACCTTGTCATTTTTGCGCGCCCAAGTGTTATAAAGCTGTACAACAAACAGAAACGGAATGAATACCCAGCGAATATATAGAGGGATTGAACCATCACTCTTTTTACGAAAAATACTCGGCGCTTTTAACATGTAAGCAATAAACACAGCCAGAAAGGATAGACCTACCCAATAAAAAATAACTGAAAAATAGCTGAATGAAGAGGTGTAGCCAAAAATAAAAGCTAACATTGCTGCTAAAAAATACAAATAGGCGATATTCATAATAGACCTTCCTAATCTTTGTTTTCTATTTAATCTGCAATCGGTTTAAACCGAGTGTAGGTCATACCAATTCAATTAAACTCTCGCTGAGTCTACATTTAGTTATCGGAGTTGGTATTAAATAGAAAAAGGGGCCGTCGGGCCCCTTTATCATTGAACAGAATGTATAAAAATTAACAGTCTGTGTCTTTGGCATTTACGCCTTCTTTAGCATCTTCACACAAGTCTTCAATTGCGTTACCTGTATCTTTAGCTGCATCTTTAACTGATTCAATCGCTTCATCAGCTTTTTCGCCAGCATTTTCGGCTTTGCCGTCACAGGCCGATAATGCAAATAAAGCAGTAAAAGCAATTAATGTAGTGGTAATAAATTTAAAGTTTTTCATAATGATTTCCTTTTATAATTAAAGTAATAAAGTAAATTTCAAAAAATTAAGCTTTAGGTGGTTTGCCTCGTAATGCATTGGCAACTAGAGATAAAACAAGTAAAGCGATAAATATAAAGAATATGATTTTGGCAATACCTGCAGCCGCACCAGCTATGCCACCAAATCCAAAAATCGCGGCGATGATGGCGATGATTAAAAATGTTACTGCCCAGCCCAACATAATGATTTCCTCTTGGTTAATTAAATTGCGTATTCACAATAGTTAATGCGCGAAACATGCCAATAAAAAACAAAACTTTAACTTATTGAAATATATAGGTAATTTGTTTTTTCTGTTGAGTGGTGATTATGTAGGAGATAAAATCTTTGCAAGAATTACACACTCAGTGAGAATTAGTTTCACAGTGGTGTGAGCTTGGTTGTGTAAGCAGGATGAAAATTAATAATAATTGAGCAATGTTAATAATTAGGTTTGGGTGACTGCGTTATAAGTACAGTTGGATTTAGGGGGCATTATTCTTCACTTTAGTAATGTCGTATATCACATGTCATATCTCTTTAGGCTTGGGCAGTTAATGTGTTATGTTGATTCGCATATTAAAAGCGATTGTGATAGATAAATTCATTGCTGGGTTGTCTAACACTTAACAGAAAATAAATATGACACGAATTATCATAAAAAGCCTATTAAAAACATTGAGTATGACTTTCGTTTTACTCTTCTTTATTTCTCCGTTAAAAGCTAGTAGCCCAAATGAAACCTCTGTCGCTGAGGTTAAAGCTGTATTTAAAAGACTAGCAGGATCAGAATTGCCTCAATTAAATTTTGATTTAGTGGCAGGTAATAATGTATCTGATTGGTATCAGGTTACCGTTGCAAGCAACGTTATTAATGTCAGTGCAAGTTCATCTATTGCTTTAACTTACGGGGCATACCATTACTTAAAAAGTACCGGTGCTATGTCTGTTAGTTGGGAAGGGAACAGAATAAAAATTCCTAGTCAATTTTCTCCTTATATTGGTGAAAAGGTCTCCGCTTCTTTTGATTTAAGAACCTATTTAAACGTTTGTGCCTATGGTTACTCTACGCCATGGTGGGATTGGTCTCGTTGGCAACAAGAAATTGATTGGATGGCAGTTCATGGCATTAATAATGTGATTGCCATGGAAGGACAAGAGTTTGTTTGGCAAAAATTATGGAATGAGTTTGGCCTCAGCAACCAAGAATTAAATGATTATTTTTCTGGCCCAGCATTCACTCCGTGGCAAAGAATGGGCAATATTGAAAATCACCAAGGTGTTTTGCCACAAAGCTGGATCAATAAGAAACATGATTTACAAATAAAAATACTAGATCGTATGCGTGGTTTAGGCATAAAACCTGTTTTACCCGCATTTTCTGGCTATATTCCCAAACAGTTTATGACTAAATACCCGAATGCTAAGGTCATTGAAATGAAAGGCTGGTCAGGGTTTAAAAACAAAACCTATTGGCTTGATCCGGCAGACCCTCTTTTTGCCAAATTAGCAAAACGCTTTCTAGAAATATATAACGGTGAGTATGGTAAAGGGGAGTATTATTTATCGGATTCATTTAATGAAATGCATCCACCTGTGTCAGATGATAACAAATATCAAGATCTGGCAAATTATGGCGACGCCATTTATCAATCGATTAAACAAGTTGTGCCAGATGCCACCTGGGTCATGCAAGGTTGGATGTTTGGTGCGGATAAAAAGTTCTGGGATAACCAAGCCATTTCTGCATTTTTAAGCAAAGTACCGAATGACAAAGCAATGGTGCATGATATTGGCAATGATCGATACCATGTGTGGCAAAACGCCGAGTCATTTCATGACAAAAAGTGGGTTTTTGGTTTTATTCATAATTACGGTGCCAGCAATCCTATTTATGGTGATTTTAATTATTATCAACAACAAGTTAAGGGTTTACTGGAAGATAAAAATAAAGGGAATTTGTCGGGATTTGGTGTGTTTCCTGAAGGCATCAATAACAATTCAGTGGTATATGAATATTTATTTGATCTGGCCTGGGATCATAAAGAGCACACTTTTTCCCAGTGGATAGATCAATATACTGCAGCTCGTTATGGACATAACTCGCCACAATTAATGCAAGCTTGGCCGTTATTAGAGCAGTCGGTTTATAGCACTCAGTATTGGGATTCTAGGTGGTGGAACGGCGCTGGGGCTTATTTGTTTTTTAAACGGCCACAACTAGGATTTGTTAAATTTGAAAAACATCCTGGAGACATGGTTAAGCTTCGTGAAGCTCTTGATATTTTAATTTCTGTAGCCAGTGAGTACCAAGATTCCCCTTTATTTATGCATGACTTAATTGATTTTTATCGACATTATCTCACCATAGAAATTGATAAACGTTTATTAGAGACAACTAATTTATATGTAGCTGGCAAGATTGCAACAGCAGATACTTCTTTTGAAAAAGTAAAAAAACTGGTGGATGGCATGGATTTATTGTCTGGTAATCAAGCCGATACTTTATCTCAATGGATTGATGATGCCAGCAAGTACAGCAATTCAGCGGCAGAATCAAATTACTATGCAAAAAATGCCAAAATGCAAGTTTCCTTATGGGGCGGTAATTCTTTGCGAGATTATGCTTCAAAAGCATGGCAAGGTATGTACAAACATTTTTATCTACCTCGCTGGACATTGTTTTTCGAAACACTTAAAAATGCTGCAATTGAAGGTACAGAAGTGGACAATGGCGAACTAGCATGGGCTTTAATTCAATGGGAACAAACTTGGGTGGAACAACCATTAAATCTTAAGCACGAACAGCCTGAGGAGCCAATTAAATTGATCTATTCTTTAGAGAAATTGATTAAATAATCATTTAATAACAACAAAAAAGCGAGGTAAATAATTTTACGCTCGCTTTTCAATGTTGTTTGTTTAACCGTTTAGTTATAACTCAGTGATGGTCAGATCTTTAAATTCGACTTTTGCTTTGCCACCAGAGTGAAGTTGTACCGCTATGTATCCTTTTTGCGGAACGTCTGCTTGTTCAATGTAGTCTGCAGTCAAAATATCATTAATATAAAGTCTATGCCTGTTGCCTTCAACGTGTATGGTGTAAGAGTTCCAAGCATCAGATACTAATGTTTTACTTAAAATTGATAGGTCAGCCTTAACCAAGAGGCCACGCCTATGCTCATCGTAAATGTCGCCCCAGTACCCGTCGCCAATGTCAGCTTGATAACCTACAACGCGAGGTTCGCCGTTTGAACGATATTGAATGCCACTGTTAATCAGGCCGGTACTTGGGTCGCCACTCAAACGGAAAAGGCATTTGAACTCAAAATCAGCAAATTCTTTTTCTGTCCGTAAATAGGTATTACCACGAGCTTTAGTCCGATAATTTCCTGTGGTAATTACCCCATCTTCTATCGACCAAAGATGCATTTTTGCTGGGTCAGCTGTTTTCCAACCATTAAAGGTTTTTCCGTCAAACAAAGAGACTGTTTTTGCCGTCGCTAGTGATGCAACACCTGAGTATTCATTTGATTGGCAACCGGCTAATAAGGTCGTTGCACAAACGATAAAAAACATTTTATATTTCATTCTGAGTACCTGTTCGCTCTAATTAAGTGTTTTTATGAAAGCAATAAGATTTGCAAATTGCTGTTTTGAAAGACCATCCACAAGGTTGTTTGGCATCACAGAACGATTGGTAAAGAAGGCCTTTTGTACTTCAGCCTGTGGAATGGTGTACGACCCGCCTCCCATAAAGCGAAGGGTTACACCTGTTTCATCATGCATTTCACGAAAGCCTTCTATGACACTACCGTCAGTTTTAATAACTCTATAGGTATAATAGCTGCCTTCTACTGCAGCGTTAGGATCTAAAATCGCTGTTAACAGACCTTCATTTGAGCGGTGCGCAGACCCATCTAAGGCGGGAGCAAAACCAGCGCCTTCAGAGCCTACTAAGTGACAAGATAGGCAAAAACTTTTGAAGAGGCTTTCACCCTTACTTGCTTGTCCTATATCCTGCATAACAATTTCTTGGTATTTTTCAAACTTATGATCTAAAGCTTTTTTGTCTGCCGCGGCTTTATTTTTGACTAACTTTTCTAACGCCATAATTTGTGCATCATTTTTCACAAAAGCAGCAACTGCATTAACTGTATGTATGTCAATTGAATCAGCAGTAATAAGCTTTTGCTCATAAGCATCTAAAACAACCTTTGCGCCTTGTTTAGACGAAGACAAGCTCGAAAGTAGATCGTGCTTTTGTGCGACAGACAACTCAGTAAACAAAGATTTGATTTGTTGTTTAGCAAGGGGGAATTCAGCTAAAACTAAGATTTTGAATGCTTGGGCTTTAATATCGGCGTCTTTGGTTTGACTAAATAATTTAACTACCGCGTCTACATGGGCTGCTGGTTTTTTAGCAATAAGTGTTAAAGCACTGAGTAATAGCACTTTGTCTGAAGATTCATCTAGCGCACTTACCGCTTCTGGTATTGCTGGTAGGTAATTAAAAATAGCAGCCGCCTGTATCGCTTTCATTTTATTTTCAGTCTGCAATAAACTAGCTATGGCAGGGACTAAAGCTTGATTCATTTCTTTTGATTTTATGGCTTCCCTGTAGGTTAAAGCGGCTGCTACAGTTTCTTCAGCATTAGCTTGATTTGAAAAAGCAGAAGCCAGTGTTGTGAATACTTGTTTATCTTTTAGTAGTTGACTAATTTGGAAAATATTATCTTTAGTGATTTTTTTTATTGGATTATCTTGCCAAGCAGCCAGAAAACTTTTAGCTGTTAAGTTGCCAGTTAACGCTTTTTTGGCCCAAGCTATATTTGACCTTGGTTGTTTTTTAGCTAAATCAGATTTTAAATATAAACCTAGTTCAACCACATATTGTTCCAGAGCTTTACGGGCAAGATAACGTTCAAATTTACGTTCATAACCACTGCCCATTTTATTGTCAGCGCTATCTTCTAAACAAAAACTAACCACAAGGTCGATAGTATCGGCATTGGCTTTGCCAAAATGTTCAACTGAGCGAAGCACTTGAGAACGAACCATTACATTCTTGTCTTGAATAAAAGGCTTAAGTAAATGTGTAAATTCTACAGTTGAAATTGGCATGCTTGCCAAGGCTCGAACAGCTTCACGGCGCAGGTCTGGCTCGGCAGATTTTAGTAACGAAACCATTAAATTACGATCATAGTGGGCTAAGCTTTCTAGAGCCCAAAGTGCCACGATACGAGTTTGTTCATGCAAGCTTGCATCTGCAATAACAGTGATAAGTTCAGGTGCGAGCTGTGTGGCTTGTCGATCGGCAATTTGATGCCAAGCAGCACGTTTTGCCCAAGTTGTTCCTGAGGACTTAAGGTGTTCTACTAAATATTTAGAGTCTAAGGTTTTAAAGTTTGTGAATGTTTGCTGAGTTTGACTGCGATGCCGCACTCGCCAAATTCTACCGTGACTTTTGTCACGATCAGGGTGCTCTCTGGACACTTCATTGTGGGATACGACTTTGTTATACCAATCTACAATATAAAGGCTACCATCTGGGCCAAACTCTAAATTAACTGGGCGAAACCATTCGTCTTTAGAGGTAAGAAAATCTTCAAGGTGTTCCGCTGCTACGCTACCGTCGGCATTTCGAACTATTTTCACTGCATTAATTTTATTGGTGATGGGGTTGGCCAATAACCCAACATCTTTCCATTCCTCCGGAAAGCCACCTTTAATGTCGTCAGAAAACGCGAGCCCAGATATACCGGTACCACCCACCCTGAATTCGTGTAGAGGTGTAACCCAAGGTTGATAAGGACGAAGTCTATCGCTCCCTATACCCTTGAAACCTGTACCATTTTCCATTGGCGTTATAGAGAACCCAAAGTCATTTGCTTCGGTTCCATACCATTGGCCATTACCTCGTAAAGCATGTCCCCATACATTATTCAAACCCGAACTCACCAGCTCAATTTTTTTACCATCAACAGAGAATCTAGCGATTTTTTGATAATCTACTCTTTGTTCAACACCGCTTCTCAATGCTGTGACTAGGCCTTTATTCAAAGCACCGTGAGAGAAGTAAATCCAACCACCTGGCCCACGAGTTAAAGAGTGCGCCATTGTATGGGTATCAAGAAAACCAAAGCCATCTAAAATAGTTTCTCTGCTGTCAGCTTTATCGTCATTATTATCATCGCTTAGGTAGAATAACTGTGCGCCCTGAACCACAAAAATCCCGTTTTTATAAGGTATTACGCTTTGTGGAATGGCTAAACCATCGGCAAAAACTTTAGCTGGCTGTGGTTTGTATAGGTCTTCTAGGATAAGGATTTTATCTAACCCTTTGATTTTACCAGTGTAATAATCATGGAGTCGCCTATATTCGGGATTAGTAAGTTGCTGCTCCTTATTGCTCATTAATTTAAGTAAATCTTTCCAACTGCCATTATCATTGGCTAAATCCATTGGATACATGGAAGCCGTTTGAACCCACAAACGCCCCGCATCATCAAAAGAAATATCAATGGGATTAACAATGCCATGCTCTTCACTTGCAACGAGCTCAACCACAAATCCTTCTGGTACGGTGAATCCTTGTAGCTCATCTTCAGGTGTAAACTTATTGGGTTGAGAAGCTTGTGTTTTTTTTGCTACTGCTACGTTATTTATACACATCGAAGATGTTAGTAACATTAGGGCTAGGGATACAAACTTAAAACCATGTGTTTTATAAGGCATATTGTGCGACTTTAGTTGTTAATGAAATGTGTATATTGAATATATAATGACACAGCTGTAATAGTAAAAAAAGTACCTTTTAAAATATTTGCATTCGTATGAAAACCAATGTTGACGATGTTTTTAAAGGTATGTAGTCTTAAAGTTCAATTCTGAATAAACATTAAGAATGGTAAAAAAACTACATGAAAAAAATAATCAACAACTTTTCTTTACCTGAAAATATCATGCAACTCTTTGATGCAACTGCAGGAATGTTGTTCTTTATTAAAGGCATAGACTGCCGGCTAATTACGGGAAACAAGTTGTTATTATTACACCTTGGATTTGAGCGCAAAGAAGATATATTGGGAAAATCTGATTTTGATATTTTTCCAATAGTCTATGCAGAACGTTATTATGAAGATGATTTAGAAATTATTAGCAAACAGCAGAGTAAGAGTAATATCGTCGAGCTATTTCCTAATCACTTAGGTGAACTGGATTGGTTTGTGACCACAAAAATTCCTCTTTTCGATCATGCTGGAAATATCGCCGGCCTATGTGGTGTGCTGCAATCTTATAACAATTCAAATCACTACTCGATTGCCTTAAAAGAAATAGCCAAAGCCTTAGATTATATTAAGGATAACTACACCCAAAAATTATCAAATAGTCATCTAGCCGAACTCTGTGGGTTATCCGTACGTCAATTCGAGAATAGATTTAAAGACATATTTCAAAGTACTCCCCACCAATACATAATCAAGATGAAGATATTAAAAGCTTGTGAGCTCATAGTTAATGGTGAAATGGCCATTAATGAAATTGGTTTGTTTTTAGGCTTTTACGATCAAAGTGCCTTCACTGCCCAGTTCAAGAAGAATGTGGGCCACACTCCATCTCAATATATTAAACAGCGTAATTTACAAAATCATCAGTAGTATAGGCCAATAGAGTAAGTGGTAATTCACTGACAATAAAAAAACGAGGTAAATGACTTTACGCTCGCTTAAGAATTAATCATGTAACCTAGGGACTTTGAAGCCCTTACGAAGTCCTTACATAGTGACGTATTCTTCACCACTGGTTGGGTGAATGGCCACACAGGCGTCGAAATCTGCTTTGGTTGCGCCCATTTTCATGGCTACACCAAAACCTTGTAAAATTTCGTCCATGCCGGCGCCTATACCATGCAGACCAACGACTTTTTGTTCTGCTCCAGCACAAACTATTTTCATGCGAGTCATTTGTCTGTGTTTAGTGACTGCTGTATACATAGCGGCAAAACCAGATTTGTATACTGTGATATTGTCTTCGCCGTATTCTTTTTTCGCTTCTTCTTCACTTAAACCAATAGTGCCAATAGGCGGGTGACTAAATACCACTGTAGGTATTAGGGTGTAATCCATGTGAGCATCGGTTTGACCGTTAAATAAACGTTCAGACAATAATCGTCCTGACTTAACCGCCACTGGAGTGAGTTCAACATAACCAATGTTGTCACCCACAGCATAAATGCCTTCTACATTAGTATTTTGGAATTTATCTACTTTGACATAACCACGTTCGTTGAGCTCAACGCCCACTTTTTCGAGGCCAATTTTATCATTCGATGGTTCACGCCCAATAGCCCAAATAACACAGTCAGTTTCAATTGTCTGACCATCGGCAAATTCGATGGTTAAAGAACCATCGGCATTTTTTACTACTTGAGTTGGGGTTGCATGAGTATGCAAAGTTGGGCCGTCTTGGGCCATAAGTTCAACTAACGTTTCCGATAACATAGTATCGAAATTACGTAAGGGTGAATGTTTACGAACCACTAAGTGAGTTTCGCTGCCTAATGCATGTAAAACACCAGCTAGCTCAACTGCAATGTAACCTGCGCCAACCACTACTGTACGTTTAGGTTGTTCGTTTAATTCAAAGAAACCATTAGAATCAATACCTAACTCAGCACCTGGAATATTAGGACGAACTGGGCGACCACCAGTGGCAATCAGAATGTGATCGGCTGTGTAATGTTTGCCGTTTACTTCTACTGTGTTTTTATCGACAAAGGTGGCAAAACCTTCTATTAGGGTGACGCCATTGTTTTTAAACATATTGCCGTAACTACCGTGAATACGTTTGATATAGGCTTCGCGGCTGTCGACCAAAGTTTGCCAATTGAATTTATTAACTGTGACATCAAAACCGTAATCAGGGGCATACAAATTTATTGCTTCGGCTACATGAGCGCCAAACCACATCACTTTTTTCGGTACACAACCTACATTTACACAAGTGCCACCAATGGCTGTTGCTTCTATTACCGCTACTTTTTTACCGTGTTTTGCTGCTCGGTTAGCTGATGCTATGCCACCACTTCCGCCGCCAATACAAATATAATCAAAATCTGCCATTTTACCGCCTAGTTAATAAATGCTTATGGTTAAGATAATGCCTTATGCCAAAAAATGACACTGCATTTTTCCTATTGTGTTAATCGATTAATTACATACAACTGAATATCTTATTAAAAGAACTTGTCAGATTCATTTTAATTACAAAATAAAATAATAATCACAACTTAGTTTAGTTTGCACAATTGCTCTTGAGATTTCCCCCTTTCACCCTTATTTCTGTATGCATATTATTTAAAAAGAGTGTTTTATGACTAACCCAATTCGTGAATTAACTGGCTTGCCGCAATTTTCCGCTATTCAACCTGAGCATATTCAGCCTGCTATTACCGAAGCAATTGAGGCATGTAAAAGTAAAATCACTGAATTATTAAGCCAAGATTCTTATTCTTGGGACAATCTAGTTGCTCCTATTGAAGAAATTGATGATCTACTGAGTCGTAAATGGTCGCCTATCTCTCATATGAATTCGGTAGTGAGTAATGATGAGTTACGTGAAGCTCACGATGCTTGTTTGCCTGCTCTTTCTGAATATGGCACTTGGGTTGGGCAAAATACTAAGTTGTTTGAAGCTTACAGCCAGATCCTCGAAAGTAGTGAATTTGTGTATTTGTCACAAGCACAGCAAAAAGTGATTACTCATGCTATTCGTGATTTTAAACTATCAGGTGTAGCATTAGACGATACTAAAAAAGCTCGTTATGCTGAAATTCAAAGCCGCTTGTCAGACCTAAGCTCTACCTTTAGTAATAATGTGATGGACGCTACCTTAGGTTGGCAAAAACATATTACTGATGAAAGTGAGTTGGCCGGTTTACCTGAATCAGCGTTAGGTGCCGCCAAACAATTAGCTGAAAGTAAAAATCTTAAAGGCTGGTTATTTACCTTAGATATTCCTAGTTATTTACCCGTGATGATTCATGCAGACAGCGCTGTATTGCGCGAAGAAATGTATCGTGCTTATACCTCTCGAGCTTCTGAACAAGGGCCAAATGCAGGTAAATGGGACAACACTGAGATAATCGACGAAACCTTGGGCTTACGTCAAGAGATCGCACAACTACTGGGCTTCAAACACTATTCTGACTATTCATTAGCCAGTAAAATGGCCAATTCAAGTGAGCAAGTTAATGGCTTCTTACAAGACTTAGCTAAGCGTTCTAAACCTCAAGCCCAGCAAGATATTCAAACCTTGGCTGCTTATGCCAAAGAACATTACCAAGCAACTGAATTACAAGCTTGGGATTATGCTTATTACAGTGAAAAGTTGAAAGAACAGACCTACGCCATTTCTGACGAACAATTACGTCCTTATTTTCCAGAAGGTACAGTAGTTAAAGGTTTGTTTGAGGTGATCTCACGTCTATACAACTTAACAATTACCGCTCGTGACGATATTGATACTTGGCATAAAGATGTTCGTTTTTATGATATTCATGATGATTCTGGCGCGTTACGTGGCAGTTTCTATTTTGATTTATATGCCCGTGAGAAAAAACGTGGCGGAGCATGGATGGATGAATGCCAAGTACGTCGTAAAAATTTAGACGGTTCACAGCAGTATCCGGTAGCTTATTTAACCTGTAACTTTAATGGCCCAGTTGGCGATAAACCGGCATTATTTACTCACGATGAAGTAGTGACATTGTTCCACGAATTTGGCCATGGTCTGCATCACATGTTGACTAAAATCAATGTCGGTGGAGTATCTGGTATTAATGGTGTGCCTTGGGATGCCGTGGAATTGCCTAGTCAATTTTTAGAAAACTGGTGCTGGCAGCCTGAAGCATTAAGCTTTATTTCTGGACACTTTGAAACAGGCGAATCTCTGCCTAAAGTATTACTCGACAATATGTTAGCCGCACGAAACTTCCAATCAGCTATGCAAATGCTTAGGCAATTAGAATTCAGCTTGTTTGATTTTAGTTTGCATGAGCATTTTGTTGCTGGCGAAACTAATGTGCAGGAATGGTTAGACCAAGTACGTAAAGACGTAGCAGTTGTTATGCCTCCTAGTTTTAATCGTTTTCAAAATAGCTTTGGCCACATATTTGCTGGTGGCTATGCTGCGGGATATTACAGCTATAAATGGGCCGAAGTGCTGTCATCTGATGCCTTCAGTCGCTTTGAAGAAGAAGGTATTTTTAACCGCCAAACAGGCCATGACTTTTTAAGTAATATTTTAGAAATGGGCGGCAGTAAAGATCCAATGCAATTATTTATAGCCTTTAGAGGCCGAGAGCCAGAAGTAGATGCTCTACTTCGTCATTCTGGAATTACAGCTTAATTAGCCAGTCTTGAACTTAGCAGTTAAACCTCCGGTCATCGAAGGTTTAACTGCAATAGCAAATATGCAGAGTGACATATGCAAAATTTAGAAAAATTTAGTGCTATCTATCAAAGGGCTTGTGAGCGAAAAGGTGGCAAGGAGGTTTTAGAATCTCTTATAGATAAACCGCTAACACCTAGTGAAATTGGCCAGATAGGTGACGATAGATTTTTGGCTGAGTTCACTCAAAAAGTATTCCAGTCTGGTTTTGTATGGCGTGTAGTACGCAATAAATGGCCTGATTTTGAACGAGTATTTTTTGATTTTAATATTCAGAAAGTATTGTTAATGCCAGATGAAATGCTGGAAAAAAAGGCCACGGATCCTAGTATTATTCGTAACTACAATAAAGTGAAAACCATCCGCGAAAATGCTCTTATGATAGATGCCGTTAGCCAAGTGCACGGTAGTTTTGCACAGTTTGTGGCTAATTGGCCTACAGATGACATTATTGGCTTATGGGCCTATTTGAAAAAACACGGTGCAAGACTAGGCGGTAATACAGGGCCGTATGGTTTGCGGGCTATTGGAAAAGATACCTTTTTACTGAGTAATGATATAGTGGGATATTTTAGCCAAAGGGATATTATTTCTGGCTCGCACCAATCAAAACGAAGCCTGACGGCGATTCAAAGTAGCTTTAATGAATTACAGCAACAAAGTGGTCGTTCATTACAAGAAATCAGTATGATTTTATCTAGAAGTGTTGGTGATAATTTTATCTAATTCACCACCCTTTTTAATAAGGTGGTGAATACTAAGCTTCAATGCTATAGGGCTGCTAATAATTTCGTTTTCTTGGCTAATTGTTTTTGCGCAATCACTTTGATTAACATTTTTTCTGGATGAAATTGCACGGTTGCCATGACATTAGGGTTCTGTTGTTCCATTTTCACGGAAAGTTCTTGTTGTAATGTGACCAAGTTTTTATTTTCAGCGATCAATGCTGATGAACAACTCGCATCTACCGAATAATTTTCTAAATCTAAACAAGTAAATAAACTTTTAGGCGCTTGTTTCGCAAACACAACACTCGAAAAAAAACAAAGAATAACAACCGCAAATATTTTCTTATACATACTAAATGACCTCTTTAACTACATTTCATTTACACAGTAGCATAAAACACAAAGCAAAAAAATCACACTTTTGTTACATATTTATGACAGTTGGGTATTATTTTAAAATCTTACGATATTTCTATTGGTTATAAATAATAGTGACGGATAGCAAATCACTAAATTAGCCTATTGGGTAATTAAGTCCTCATAGGAAGGTATAACTTATCTCGTTGGCCTTTCATTAAATTGTAAAACGCCGAATTTGTTGCATAGTCGACTGAATATTAACTATGAAATATTGGGCTTTTTAGCTACCATTCCATTAAAGTTATATTTACAGATCGTTAACATGAATATCTTAAAAACTCTCGCCCTAATCAGTTTTTTAGTAAGCCCTATATCTTCTTTTGCTGAAGACCAAAAAGTCGACTTAGACGTCAGAATGAAAAGTTTTACTATCCCCGATGATTTAACAGTGGGTGTGTGGGCGGATAACTCACTGACTAATAACCCTGGTTATTTTTATTTTGATTCTAAAGGTCGGTTATTGATGACTGAAATATATAGAATCGATAACGGGGTGGAAGATGTTAGACGTTTTTCTAAAGAAGCAACCATTGCTGATATTCAGATAGAAACCTTAGATGATCGTTTAGCCTTATATAAAAATTTTCCAGCAGAGTTTCCCCATAACCAAGGGCCCAGTGTATCTGATCAAATCGTGTTAATTGAAGATACAGATAATGATGGAAAAGCGGATAAATCTAAGTTGTTTGCCGGTGGTTTTGATCAACCTTTAGATGGTTTAGGTGCAGGGGTCATTGAGCGTGATGGTAAAGTTTATTACACCAACATACCTGACTTGTGGCTGTTAGAAGATCTCGATAACGATGGTGTGTCAGATAAAAGAGTGTCATTACAGACGGGTTTTGGTACCCGTGTGAGTTTTCTAGGCCATGACATGCATGGTTTGGTTTGGGGACCTGATGGTCGTTTGTATTGGTCTTTAGGTGATCGTGGCTACGATGTCACCACCAAAGAAGGTAATACTTACTTTGAGCCAAATTATGGCGCAGTTTTCAGAGCGGATCCCGATGGTTCTAATATTGAAGTGTTTTATACTGGTTTGCGTAATCCACAAGAATTAGCTTTTGATGAGTTTGGTAACCTGTTTACCGCCGACAATGATGGTGATAGAAGCGACACTGAAAGAGTGAATCACTTAATTGAAGGTGGGGATTCTGGTTGGCATGCAGGTCATCAAACCATTATGAGTTTCACTCAAAAATTGGCATTGCGTTCATCTAAATATACTGGAGATAAAGACATTCCGGTGGCATGGCTGACGAATGATATGTCGGTACCTCGTAATGATAATCAACCTGCCTATATGTTACCTGGAATTTTAAAGTTATTAAGAGGGCCTTCAGGCTTTACTTATAACCCAAGTAACTATTTAGGCGAAAAATGGCGTAAAACGTTTTTTATTGCACACTACGGTGGCTCACCTTCTGGTTCATACGTTTCAACTTTTAAAACCGAAGAGCAGGGCGCATCCTTTTTACCTAAAGAAAAAACTATCTTTTTAAGAGGCATTAACGTCAGTGATATTGATTTTGGTCCTGATGGTCGTTTTTATGTTTCTGAATTTAATTTCGGTGGCTGGAAATCTGAAGGTCAAGGTGCGGTTTATGCCTTAGATTTAAAAGAAAGACCTGACGCTCTGGTTAAACAGAACAAACAATTTAATGAGATTTTAACTGCTAATTATGCTGATAAGTCTGTGCAAGAATTGGCTGATTTGTTAGCGATTGACCACTTACGTATTCGTCAACAAGCTCAATTTGAACTGGCAAAACGTGGCCAGCAAGCTTTCACCCTGTTCGATAGCTTGGCTCATGATAAGAGCAAGGATGTATTTTCTCGTATTCATAGTATCTGGGGATTCAGTCAACTAGTGCTTAATCATACAATTAATAAAGAAAAACTGGCTTCTTTAATTCCTCTACTTAAAGATTCTAACCAACAAGTTCGAATCCAAACGGCTAGAGTGTTGGGCGATCACAAAGCTAAGTTTGCAGAAAATGAGTTGATTAAGGCGCTAGCTGATAATAACGACCAAGTGGCCATGTATGCGGCTATCGGATTAGGTAAAATGGGCTCAGCCAGTGCGGTTAATACTGTTATTAAAAAATTGCTAAGCGTTGGTGTTCAAGATTTATGGCTACGTCATGCATTAGTGATGGCTTTAAAAGGCGTAGATAAAAAGGTTTGGATTGAACATAAGGATCATAAATCTGCAGATGTACGTTTAGCTGTTTTATTAGCATTACGAGCATTAAAAGATAATCAAGTTGCAGATTTCTTAGCTGACAAGTCACAGGCTATAGTAGATGAAGCTATTGTGGCAATTGATGATAAGTCATTAACTCAAGTACGTGCTCAAGTGGCTGAGTTACTGGACACTGAAATGGTGGCAGATACTGCAGTACAAGAGTTTGTGCATCATAGAATTATCAATGCCAACTTTAATGAAGGTAGGGCACAAGATGCCAAACGCTTGTTAGCCTATGCTGCTCACAAAGGATTGAAGGAACGTTTAGCTTCAGAAGCTCTCGCAGCAATTGAAGGTTGGAATGATCTGAACCCAATCGATACTATTACCGGTTTACCGAGTTTGGCTAATAAAAACAGAGCTGATATAACTGATTTGGTTTTACAGTTTTTGCCTGAAATCTTAGCCAATACCAAAGGTAAAGCTTTAGTACAAGCTATGCGTATTGCTAAACAATTTAATTATGAATTATCAGAAGCTGTTTTAGCCAAAATTGCCCAAGATAATGTTGCTGAGGCAAACATTCGAGTACAAGCCTTAGCACTATTAACTGAAAGATTCCCACATGCAGGGCTTAAAGTGAGTAAAGACTTGTTAGCTAGCGATTCTGTGGAAATTCAGTCAGCGGCGTTGGCTACTGTTTTGGAGAAAGATTATCAGGCCGGTATGCAATCATTATTTGAGTTTTTAAGTAATGGTTCAGTGTCATTACAAAAAATGGCGCTATCGGGAATGACAGCTCAGAGCAATGCCAAAATAGATGCATGGCTGACAAATAAACTTGAGGGGCTGATCGAAAATAAAGGTAACAATGCCATCACTCTAGAACTATTAGCGGCAGCGGAAAAGAGCACCAATCCACAAGTTAAAGCTATGCTTGCTCAGTACCAGCAAAAAATGCAGACAAGTGATTTATTAACACAATTTGCCAGCACCTTAGATGGTGGTGATATACAGACTGGTCGTGACATTTTTTATACTAGCGGTGCGGCTCAATGTATGAGATGTCATATCGTCAATGGTAAAGGTTCAGACGTAGGGCCAGATCTAAGTGCTATTGGTAAAAAACGCTCTGCTGAATATTTATTACAAGCGCTAGTTGATCCTAGTGGCGCTATCGCACCTGGTTATGGTTCGTTTAACTTAACCTTGAATGATGGCAATGTAGTAAGTGGATTGTTTAATGCCGAAACAGAGGAAACGATCACCTTAGGTAAAGAAGGTGAAGAGCTACAAGTTTTCAACAAGTCTGATGTTAAAGATATTCAACGTCCTGCATCTGGCATGCCTCCTATGAATTATATGCTGACTAAGGCACAAATTCGGGATGTATTGGCATTTTTGGGTACCCTCAAAGGTAAAAATAAAAAAGTTAAAATCTCGCATTAATTTCAAAAACGAATTGTTGTTAGTAATTAATTAGATTAATCAAAGGTGCATAACATGAAGAAAATTTTATTATCTTGCTTTTTAGCTCTGACTTTAGTTGGGCTAACAGCTTGTTCTAGTTCACAAGGAAGTGCTGAAGAAGAATTCAAAGTACCACCAATTAGTGTGCAATTATGGTCGGTAAAAGATGCATTAAGTGCAGATTTTAAAGGCACCTTAGAACAAATCGCTGATATGGGCTTTCAAGGCGTTGAGTTTGCAGGGAATTATGGTCCTTATGCGGATGATCCTATTGGCCTAAAAAATTATCTAGCCTCAATTGGGCTCAAACCTAGTGGTGCTCACGTCGGCTTTAAACTGTTACGTGGCGAAAAATTAGATAAAAACTTAGATTATTTAAAAGCTTTGGGGGTGGATATGGTAATTATTCCTGCCGACTCTAGAGCTTGGAATGCTAATGGTGTTGATGCTCTAAGCAAAGATTTAGTGCAATTGTCTAAAAAGGCCGCGGCTAAAAATATGCTTATTGGTTATCACAATCATGATAAAGAGTTTAATGAGCATCTAGATGCCACTTTTTGGGATTACATTGCCACTCACACTCCGAACAAAGTTGTGCTTCAGTTAGACGTGGGTTGGGTTAATTTCGCTGGAAAAAATCCTGTTGAATACGTAAAACGTTATCCTGGTCGTACTCTTACTACTCACCTTAAAGTGCGTAACTATCATGGACCAAATAGAACACCTCAAGGTGATGCAAGCCCTATTCTAGGAGAAGATAACTTTGACTGGGCTGAGTTAATTAAAAACGAAATAAAATATGGCGGTACTCGCTGGTTAGTTATCGAGCAAGAAGAATACCCAGACGGAATGTCTTCTATGCAATCGGTTAAAAAATCAAAAGCAGGTTTAGATAAAATTATTCAATCGCTATAGCTAGTCCAAGACAGCTAACAAATCTTTGCTAGCTGTCTTCCCTCCTTTCAGTATAGGTGCCGTTAATAGCTGTTTTTGTGGTGGCTACCACTTGGTTACCAAACAGCATGTCATGGCTAATATTATGCTGGCTATCCACCGTCTGCCTGCCAAATACGTGAAGGCCATGTACGAAATCAACGTCTCTGACCCTATCGATTCTTAGTTTGTCGGCCTAATTCATCGTATTCAAATTGCATCATCTTTTGATGGGCATTGCCCTTAGACCAGATTTGTTTTTTCAGCTCACCAAACCCTGAATACTCAAAGTTTAACCTGCCTGCACTGGTATTTAATTCGGCTCTGACCCCTTTTATTCGTTTCGAATTTTCACGACATCAATATATTCCTGAATATCAAGCCCGTACTCTGAACCGCAGCAAGCGCAAATTTCATTTGAGTTAAATGGAAAAGCTGGGTTGTGTTCCAAGCCTTTCCACCCACAAACTAAACAAGTGTATGCCGTCGTCATACTAATATCCTATATTTTTCATTCTATCGTTTAAGAAATAATCTAAACCATTACCGCCTCTTTTGGAGGTTGTAGGCCTAAATAAAGTGTTTATAGTTCCATTTGCACTGACAATTCCATACTCGCCGGTGCGGTTACTATATCGAACTATCTGGCCGTTAGATCAATCAAATAGGGTCAGAGCCGTTTTATTCAACAATCAAATAGGGTCAGAGCCGTTTTATTCAACACATTCCAGAACTATTTAATTCGGCTCTGACCCCTTTTATTCCAGGTAAAATCAAATAGGGTCATAAAATCAAATAGGGTCAGAGCCGTTTTATTCAACACATTCCAGAACTATTTAATTCGGCTCTGACCCCTTTTATTCCAGGTAATATATTCAAACCTAATAGTTCTTGGTTAGTTATTTCTTGTTGCAATTTTTCAGAAATAACTAGCTCTCCGGAACCTAAACAAAATATATCCAGGTTAGTCAGTTTGTTTTTTTCAAGATAAATTGAACCATAATCAGTTCCTACATTTTCATAAAAAAAGTCTTTCATTTCTGTCACATTCTTAAACGTTTTTATGCCTTTGCCGTGCAGTTCGTTTTCAAAATAAAAGGTTGACTTTTTGAAGTCAATAATACCGTCGTCTAAACGCTTTATATGCATTAAGTAATACTTGAAATATTCAACATTTCCATTAAAAACCATCGTTTTAAAGAATGATATATTTTCGGTATTAAACTGATCTAATATATTCTTAAATTTTTCAGATATTAAAAAAGGACAATTGATTAACTTTGGAGAGAATTCTAAGCCGTCAGTTTGAGTAGCACCCTCTAATAATTCCACACGTTCTAGATTAATTGGAAAATCACTATTAATTTCACTTTGAATTTGCCAATACCTGTTACTACCTAACGCCTCCATTAATAATTTAAAATTGTTTTTATCTTTAAATTTGTTCTCGGATATTTCTGCTTGGCTAGAACCAAATGCTGAAAACTTTTCTTCTGAAGACAATCTCAACAAATAATATTTTTTCATGACTAATATCCAATATCCTTAAAGTAATCATTCATTCTTTCCCAGACTCCACTCTGTTGAATTTCATCAATTTTATTACTTAGGTTTCTTTGTAAACTTGTCATCTGATTAAATCAAATAGGGTCAGAGCCGTTTTATTCAACACATTCCAGAACTATTTAATTCGGCTCTGACCCCTTTTATTCTTTCGGCTCTGACCCCTTTTATTCTTTTATTCCGGCTCTGACCCCTTTTATTCCAATATAGCGATAGACTTGTAAAAGATAGGTTTCTTCTTGCACTAAGCAAGACCTATAGCGGCCTTCCCACAATGTACCTGAGCGAAGATAGGTTTTATTGAAATACATCACATACATACGCCCCAATGACTGCATCATTTGAGAAATACCTGTTGCTGTCATTGGGGTGCATAATAAATGCACATGATTCGTCATTAGCACCCAGGCATGAATGTTCACTTCATACTTTTTCGCATATTCCTTCAACCATGTGACATAAGCCTTCATATCTTCTTCACTGGTAAAAGTAACCTGACGATTGTTACCTCGTTGAATAATATGCTCTGGCACACCTGCCGCTGAAGCCCTAGGTTTTCTTGGCATCAATGCCTCCTAAAACAAAAAAAGTCTATACCTCAACAATATAGACTATTTAATTCGGCTCTGACCCCTTTTATTTATAATTCGGCTCTGACCCCTTTTATTTGTATTTAACGTTGTTCTGACCCCGATATTATTCTACAAGAATCTATTTGGCTTTTTTAATTTTTACCAACGACCAAGATAGTGCAAGTAAAACAGCCAAACTAATTATCGCTTGCACCCCATTAAAAATTAAAAAGTTAGTTTCTGAAGAATACTTCCATCCGCCAACCTCTGTTCCAAAAACGTATTGGCTAGATGATGAAAAAGCCTCTAGTACATCCGTTACAGCAAACAACAAGGCAAGAACGAAAACCAAAATAAAAAATATATGAACACCTATTTTTAACTTCATTTTTATTCACCCACCTAATATTTAACTGTTAACACCATGTCTTGCCCATAACTTTGAAACCTTTGTGCAAAGCTTGGCATCATTCCGCATAGATCAATGCATCCAGCAGACCCCGGTATTACTCCACCATGAATACTAAACCCAGACCGCCCATAAGTATTAGTATTTCCGAGGGGTTCAAGCCACACGCGATAATCGCCCCAAGAATCATGCCCTCCTGGCCAAGCACTTCCCCCAAGCGCACCCTTAAATTCTTGCCAGCCAGATTGATTGCGAGCTTGGAAACGCTCGACTCTAACAGCCCAAGTACCTTCAGGAATTGGGCCTTTGTCTTCTAATGATTGTGAGCCTGCGCCGGTGTAATCCTTTGTTTTACTTCTACCACCACCTCGACTCGGACGACCAGAAATAGCCCCCCACTCATCGACAACATTTCCTTCTCCATCAATCCATCGAAGCGCTTTACCATCAAAACTTAAACTATGCGCCTTTTGCCCATCAGGATTATCAATAATATCAACTGAACCATTAACAAGCCCTTGGCTAAAATTATAGCGGTTCTTTAATAATTGTGAATATGAAATGTTGTCTTCCCGTGCAGAATACAGACCAGCTAGGTGTTGCTCATTAAATGCTTCAGTATATGTAGAGCCACCTAGATCTTCTGAGTGTTGATACACCCATGAACAATCCATAGGGGCACCATTATAAGTACAGCCCCCTTCTCCTTGATACCCAGTCGGGTCCACATAACTCAACGGATTATTCAGCACATAACTATAGCGGTTATAACTTTGGGTATTGGTGGGCGCTTGGATTAGTATATCCGCACTTAAGAATCTACCTGCGCTTGGGTCGTATACCCGGCCATTCATATGAATTAAGCCACTGTCGTCTAGCATCTCGTGGCCGGTAAAGCCGCGGGTACTAGTCAGGCCGTTTAGGCTAACGCTATTGGAGCTCCAATTACTGGCTCGGCGTTCACCCCAAGTATTAAAGCTTAAACGCTCTTCAATTAAGCCTGATTCATTGGTAATGACCGAGGTGGAGCCTAAATGGTCTTGCAGTAAATAACGGCGTTTGGTATTGCCCATGTAGCCATAAGAGACGGTTTCTTGGAGTAAATACACCCCATCCACATAGCTGTTATAGGTAACAGTGGCGCCTTCGACAATTTCTTCATACATGCCGCCCATTAAGTAATAGGTTTTAGTGCCATCTGCATCGACTTTTCTATAGCGCTTATGGTCGGCGCCATAGTAAAACTGTTGGCCATCGATATTGCTGGGTTTGTTAAAGATGTTGTAGCTAATGTGGCTACTGCCTTTTTGGATGACATTGCCATATTCATCATATTTGTAGGTTAGGCCATTGGCTGACGTCACCCCATGCACACTGGCACCGTTGGTTCGATTGTAATAAAAGGTACCGCCTTTATCTGAGCGATAGTCTAGGTTACCTAAATCATCGTAATCATAATTGGCACTGTTGATTAACTGCTCACTTGCCCCAGCATTTTTGCGGTAAACATGACTGGATTTAACCCGGTTAAGGGGGTCGTATGTAAATCTTTCTTTTAAGTCAAACCCGCCGCTTAAGTCACTTTGGGTTTCTTCTCGTGTTTTTAACGCACCCGAGGTATTAAACAAATAACGAGCCGATTGTAATTCGCTGTTAAGGTTGCCGTTTTGATATTTGCCTGCGGTTTTTTGTATATAGTAACCATTGCCAGAGGTGTGAGTGGTGGCTACCACTTGATTACCAAACAACATGCCATGACTCATATTATGCTGGCTATCCACCGTCTGCTTGCCTGCCTGCCAAATACGTGAAGGCCCGTTGCTCCACCAAGATGCGCCATTTTGCGTATTGACTTCTTTGGCACGCAACAAGAAACCCTCATCATGATAGTCATACGCTACCTCATGCCAGGTGGGGTAAGTGACTTTGGCTTGCCGACCTAGTTCATCATAATTGTAGTAAAAGGATTTGCTCCAATTATCTTGGGGTACACTTGCCGTGTACTTATCTAATTGGCCTTGAGTATTGTATCGATACTGCTCAATAAACTCGCCACTGCCACTGCCATTGCCATTACTGGCGGTAATGATCTTGTCTAGCATACCGTAGTATTGCGCGTCATAGCTCCAGAGGTGAGTCTTGGTTGCTTGACCGGGCATGCTGTCAAGTCGCTTAGTTTGTCGGCCTAATTCATCGTATTCAAATTGCATCATTTTTTGATGGGCATTATTTTTTGACCAGATTTGTTTTTTCAGCTCACCAAACCCTGAATACTCAAAGTTTAACCTGCCTGCACTGGGGTCGGCCATGTACACACGCTCGCCCAAGTGATTATATTCAATTTTCACATCGGTATGGCTGTTGCCATTGACCCGGGTTTTAACTAAGTTACCATGCCCATCATACTCGTAGGTAATGGCAGTACCTTGTGCATCCACCACCTTAATAAGTTGACCTAGCATATTGTAGTAGCTTGATTTGCTCACCGTCTCACCAGGAAAGAACTCGGGTATCGACGAAGGTGACGACACATGCAAAGTATTCACCGTTTTTGTTTCAGTGACTTTGTTAACATAAGCGCCGGATTCGCTCACCGTGCTGTAAGAAAAATTCGTTTCGCCACCACTGGTGACCATTAAGTCATTGTCATTATGCAGAATTTTTGATAACCGCATTAAATCATCATAAATATAGGTTTTCCATGTTCCCCCATTACTGGACGGAGGATGATTAACTTCAAAAGGAAGTGACTCTCGCCAAGTTTTGCCATTCTCGTAATACAAAAATAACTGCCGTAATACGTCACCGCCTAACAAATGTTTATCTTGCCCAACCAGTTGATGGACACCATTGTAGTAGTTAATGACTTTTGTTAGCCCCTGTTGATGCGTGTTTGTATGGGTGAGTGTTTGAGTTTCCCCATAAGAGGCGTAAACACTAAACTCCATATCCCCTTCAGTGTAAGTGCCTGTAGGACACGACACTAAGGCCTGCGAACAATAAAAACGCACAGTCGATTGGGTTACCCCATTATTATCTATAGACTGAATAGCCCGCCCAAGGGGGTTGTATACAGTGGAATGGCTTATATCATCAATATCGTTGGTCGTTTTCGGTACCTGAAAGCGGGTATCATAAGTCAAGGTGGTAGGTGTATTATTCGCATCACTGACAGTTTGTGGTGAACCCACCCCATTAAAACTAGTAAAAGATGTGGTACGTGTTTCCCATTGCGATTGGGCATTATTTGCGGCCACAGATTCAGAGGTAACACGCCCCATACTATCTCGCACTGTGGTTACTACTCGAACAGGTGTATTGTTATTACCATTGTACAAAGTAGAGGTGCGAATATCCGTTGAACCCGACTGCGGAGTGAATTTGGTTTTAACGTATTTAGTGCCTGCGCCTTGCCCCGCATAAACGGTATTCGTTTCAGTCAGAGTGTTCACAAAGCCCAGCAACCAAGCTTGGGGGTTGTTAGTCACAGAAGAATTAATAACTTCTCTTTTTAGCAATGAAGTATTATTACTTGAAGTGTAATGAGAGGTGGTTTGTTTTGTTAGGTTTTTATAACTATCGAACTCATACTGCACTACCACGTTACCCAACAATTGACGGGTAACACTCGAACCTGCAAGATTAGCTTGGTATGTTAACGTTTTTGCATGCTCAAGATATTTAAAGTCGCCAGAACCATGTTGCTGATAATGATAGGTAGTTTCATGGGTGGCTGTTTTATTAGAGTAACCATCAATCACCCCACGCTCTGTGTAGTCTAATTGAGGGCTTGTATCGGTTTCTGTATAGGAATATTCATTTTCTGAGTATTGTTTTGCTTCTAAGTTCTTTGTATGAATATAGGTATAACCTAAAAAATCATTGGGCTTGCCATTTTCTGTAAGTACAGGCACAAACCTGTCTTCTTCGAGTATTACACCATTGTTACGTTTATACACCGCATCACCATATCGGAATTCTTTAAACGCCCCAGATGTGGTATAAGTATCGTTAATTGGCGTGCTTCTTTGTAAATTATCTTTATAACGCTGTGTATATCCATACTCTTTGACCGTCCAATCTTCATAGCGATACAAACCAATCACCGGTCGATATTTGCTTGAGTCATATGTCACATAAATAGGCTTACGGGAACCTGTGACACTTTTAATTAATTTAGTCGAATTCCATTCGAAATTAATGGGTTTTGCACATTTTGCGTCTTGCCAGTCGGTGGTGTTTTCGTTAAACCCACACACTTTAGCACTAGATATCATATCAAAATCGGCCAGATAGTGACCCTGCACTCCAGATTGGCTTTCAAACATAAATCGATACTGCTTAATTGGCTGATTACCCGAAAAAACCGTTAACCATAATTGATCATCTGGCGTAGCTAACATATTTGAGTCGTCAAATGCGAAACCAGAAAGCGTAATTTTATAACCGTTTGAATAATTTATCTGATAATTAAGTGCATGAGTATATAAATAATCTATCCAGTTTCCGTATGTATCAGAGTGCCGATGTAACTTAAAGTTGGCAGTGGCGTCACCAGATAGTGATACATAAGGCTTATAAAGCTTAGTATGCCCGTTAGGTAATAAGAGCGTTATTTCTCTATGAATATTGTAGTCTCGTACGGTGTTAGTATAAGAGCCTGATGCTACAAAGCGTATGCTTGGCGCATTTTCAACATAATATTCTGCGCCAGTTTGCCAATACTCGGCCTCATATACCGCCTTATTCGACTCATTTGCAACCATCCCACCAACTTTGATTAACACTTTATCGTTGTAACACAAGCGGTCTGTTAATCCTGTACTTGTCGAATCGACTTCACCTGCCGTTGCAGATTCATCTAACTGCTCGTCAATAGATTTAACGGCATTACTGCGCGCACAGTATTTCAACTCTGTTATTTTATCATTGAACCCTCTAATGTAGGGGTAACCTAAACGGACATTGGCATGAGAAATGTTTGCCTTTAATCCAGACGGAAAAGCAGGCACATCAATGGGGATGTTATAACTAAAATTACCTTGAGAAACAGAGTACGAGCCGGGTGTGAATTCTACAAGTTCGTTATCAATACTACTGTGTGTTGAATCATAATTTTTGAAATCGTCAGGCACATCGGGATTAAAGGATATTTGATTCGAAGTAGCCCAACCTGAACAATTCGACTCGTAATCCGCATCACATGCTTTCACGCGAAAACGGTATAAGCCAACTTCAGCGGTATTATAGTCAAAAAATGAATGATACTGACTGCGCTTTGCAATTTCATTCCACTGGCCACTGCCTTTTTGTATTTCTACAACGGCAGCCTTATTGGAAGTCCAATCTAAATTTAACCCCAAATCACCCCATGTAATATCTAAATTAGTGGGAGAGCCATCTACTACCATTATGCTGGGATAAACCGTATCTATGCCACAAACGAAATTATAGTTATTAGCGGTGTCATAATAACACCCCTCAATCTTATACTCTAAAAGCCCAGTACTGTCGCCAGATTGCAAAGTGTAACCAGACATATCTTTAGGAAAATGATTAACCAGCTGAAATGCATTATTCACTTTTTTATAGAATTTCACCTCTGCATATGATTGGTTAGTAGTAAAGTTAAAATCAATAGTGAAGGAAGTGTTTTTTTCGACTGTAGGAATGGAAAAACTATAAGTAATTTGGGCAAATGCTTTGAAACTGAGCAAGAAGAAAAAAGCAAGAGCGAGTATATTTTTCATGGAGGCATTAATTCCTTTTAATGTGATTTGGGGGTATAAAAACACACCAAATGAAGAATGTAAACAACATTGCAAAAAACAATTAACATTCAACAGGGCTTAAAATCCCCCTTTTAAACAGTGCTAAATATCTGCTGAACTATTGGTTAGTATAGATTAAACTAGCAAAATATTAGCGCTAAGGAATTTTCATGACCACTTCTAACACCACTGAATCTAACCAACAGCAAGACACGACTCACTTTGGCTTTAAGCAGGTAAACAAAAACCAAAAAGTAAACATGGTAAAAGACGTGTTTCAATCGGTTGCGGCAAAATACGACATCATGAATGACTTGATGTCGTTAGGTATACATCGCCTATGGAAGCGTTACACCATAGATTGTAGTGGGGTTAGAGCCGGGCATAAGGTATTAGATTTAGCTGGCGGCACTGGTGATTTAACGGCTAAATTCTCACGAATCGTGGGTGAATCTGGGCAGGTGATTTTAGCTGATATTAATGATGCCATGTTAAAAGTGGGCCGAGATAAGCTGAGAGATAAAGGCATAGTCGGTAACGTTGAATACGCACAGGCTAATGCTGAAGAATTACCTTTCCCTGATAATACCTTTGACATTATTACCATTGCTTTTGGTCTGCGTAATGTCACGGATAAAGATAAAGCCTTAGCTTCTATGTACAGAGTGTTAAAACCGGGTGGAAGGTTATTAGTATTAGAATTTTCTAAGCCAAGTAATGAAATGTTGAATAAAGCCTACGATATGTATTCATTCCATTTATTACCAAAGATAGGTAAGTTAGTGGCTAATGACGCTGATAGTTATCAATACTTGGCAGAATCAATCCGTATGCATCCTGAACAAGAAGTGCTTAAAGGGATGATGGAAGCGGTTGGTTTCGAACAAACAACCTATACCAATTTAACGGGTGGTATAGTGGCGTTACATCGTGGTTTTAAATTCTAATATGCCTTTCCCGCAATTAGTGACATCAGGTCTAGAACTGGCAATGAATAAATTGCTCAAGCTAGATCCCGATAGCCAAGCACGGTTACAAAAATTAGCTGGGCGATCTTTACAGGTCACTATTGATGAACTTCCGTGGCCATTATTGTTCCGTTTTTCAGAGCAAATTGACTTAGGTGTAGTCATGCCTAAGTCTGCAGACGAGCCGCAAGCATCAGCGCCAGATTGTTTAATTGAATTAAATTTAGAAACTCTGCCTAAGTTGCAAGATACCAGTCAACTAACCCAATTGATTCAGCAAAAAAAATTGAACCTAATAGGCGATATTTATGTGGCACAAACCTTCAGCAGCTTGATAAAAGACTTAGATATAGATTGGGAAGAACAACTATCCAAATATACTGGAGATGTAGTTGCTCACCAAACCTTTGCTAGTTTTAAAAGTGTGTTTGAAAAGGCCAAAATCAATCTTAATCAAAGTGCTGAAAAAATGACAGCCAGATTAACCAAAGATGATTCAATTGCGGTTAGTCAAAATGAGGTCATTTTATTCAGTGATGAAGTGAGTGAATTACGTAGTAGCACTGAACGATTAGCCGCAAAAATTGCCCTCTTAGAACGGGCGAGTGCCGAACGGGAAAATGCCGAGCAAGCTGCGGCAAAAAAATCTAACTCTAATCCAAATAAGGAAAATCCAAACCTGTGAGAGTTTTTCGCCTATATCATATTAATAAAGTGATGCTAGAACATGGCTTAGATGAAATGGTCCCTAATAAATGGCTACCTTGGTATGCAAAATTAGGTAGAGGGTTATTTTTTTGGCTGGCGAATAAACACAAGGATAAATCTGAAGGTGCCCGTATTCGCTTAGCGTTGCAGACCTTAGGCCCAGTATTTATAAAGTTTGGTCAAATGTTGTCGACACGCAAAGATTTGTTGCCTGCAGATATCGCTAAAGAGTTAAGTATTTTACAAGATCAAGTGGAGCCCTTTGACAGCGAACAAGCACAGCAAATTATTCGTCATGCATTAGGCCTAGAATCAATTGAGCAATTATTCAGTGAGTTTGACACTAAACCTTTGGCTTCAGCATCTATAGCGCAAGTACATTCGGCCAAATTAAAAAGTAATAATGCAGATGTGGTGGTTAAGGTTATTCGACCTAACATCAAACAAACCATTCAATCTGATATTGAACTGATGCGCACTTTAGCCAGTGTGTTACAAAAGGTATTACCTGACGGTAAACGTCTGCGACCAGTGGAAGTTGTGGAAGAATACGAACGCACCATAATCGATGAGTTAGATTTAACGCATGAAGCGGCCAATGGTATTCAGTTCAAACAAAACTTTGAAAATTCTCCGGCCTTATACGTGCCTAAAATCTATAGCGATTATTGCCATAAGAACGTTATGGTGATGGAACGTATTTATGGCACACCTATATCAGACATAGAGCAACTTACAGCGCGCAATACCAATTTAAAAAGATTAGCTGAGCGTGGTGTAGAAGTTTTTTTCACCCAAGTGTTCCGTGATAGTTTTTTTCACGCGGATATGCACCCTGGTAATATTTTTGTCGCGTACGAAAACCCACAAGATCCTCAATACATCACTATAGATTTTGGCATAGTAGGTACTTTAACTCGTGAAGATAAGCGGTATTTAGCTGAAAACTTTATTGCCTTTTTTAATAGTAATTACCGCAAAGTAGCAGAGTTACACGTGGATTCTGGATGGGTACCTTCAGACACAGACATAGATGATTTTGAAGCGTCTATTCGTAAGGTGTGTGAGCCCATATTTAAAAAACCTCTGGCAGAAATTGAATTTAGTAATGTGTTATTACAACTGTTTAATACCGCTAGACGATTCAATATGGTGATCCAACCACAGCTAGTGTTATTGCAAAAAACCTTACTATATATTGAGGGCTTGGGCCGCCAGTTGTACCCACAACTTGATTTATGGCAAACGGCTAAGCCTTTTTTAGAAAATTGGTTAAAAGAACAAATTGGTTTTAAAGCCATGTATAACAAGGTTTCAGCAAACTTACCTTATTGGTCTGAAAAACTACCCGAGATCCCAGATTTAATTTATGACTCTTTAAAACAGGTGAAAACCTTACCTGAACAACAAAGATTGCAGTTTGAGAAACAACAACTACAACTTAAACAACAACACAGAAGTAGCCAATTGGTGATGGTAGGCTGCAGTTTAATTATAGTAGCCAGTATTTTACCTATCTATCAAAATTTATGGTGGCCGAGTATGACCTGTGCAGGTGTTGGGATTTTGAGTTGGCTTGTGGCATGGAATATAAAGAAAATTTAGCTTGTAAAATAAGGTTAGGCTTTATTTCTTGCTAAAGTGGCCTTCGAGTCTTAGCCCTATACCATATGATGCTGAAAACCCTTCATCTCTTCGCCACATTACGAAGGGTTCTAATTCATAAAATAACCATTCTCGAAGGGCGTTTTTACGCCAACGTACACTTACTAAGTATTCATCTAGGCGAAAGTTGGGTTGGCTGGTTCCTTCAAAATATATCCCAGAAATTAATGCGTTCTTGTGATCAATTTGATTCAAGTGCTGAAAGCTATGTTGCCACAACCAGTCATTTTCTTTATCACGATAATAGTAGTGATTATTTTGTCTAATGATTGACTTGTCATTTTGTTGATAACTGAAACGCCACGATAGGTCTGTACCCAAACCATCTCGAGAATAATAGTAAGCAGATGTTTCCCAGCTTAATGTGGTTTTTGTGGACAAAAAGTGCGCATGGCGGTAGCGGCTTTTGACAAATGGCTGTAATCTTCGGCCTATACCAATGCGCTGGGAAAAACCACTATCGGGTTTACTTTTCCAACGTAGAGCGAGACTAAAACGGTTGCGCTCTGGAGTTTCTTGGTTACCTAATGTACTTAATGGATTCTCGTTGTCTTGATCATCTTCATCTGAAAAAATAAGGTCTGCTCTGTTTTTTAAGTTAGGTAATTTAAAACTCACTTTAAAGCGGGTTTTAAATTTAGTTAAATCTCTACTTCTTGGTTCCCATGCCAGTAAAATACGGGCTTCACCATCTGCTTTTTGCATAGAATTAAAGCCTTTTAAAGCAAAAAAATCATCAAACCATAATGCTGTTGAATTAACCGAATTAGCGACACTTCCATGCATTTCGTCTAACCAAGGGTAGTCTGGTAAGGGTTCTTCTGCTTGTACTGAACAAGCACTAAGTAGGCACAAGCTTAAAAAAATATTTTTCTGCAAACAGCCTCCTCTTAAATCTTGCCCTTTGCTCGATAAGCTGAGCAAAAATGTGATATAAAATGCTTTTTTATCCAGTATAAATCAAGCAAGTTGAAAAGATACAATATCAGCTTTCTAGCAAACTATATTTTCATTCTGGATATAAGCGGTTTTTCTATTTGATTTTTGCTAGTTAAGTCATCAAACTCAGTGACCTTTCGGTGAAGAACCGTATAATGACATCAATTATGTATTTTGGAGTATTTTATGTTTGGCATTAGTCCTATGCAGCTTTTAATTATATTAGCGATTGTGGTGTTGTTGTTTGGCACTAAAAAATTACGTGGCATTGGTGGGGACTTAGGTGGCGCTTTGAAAGGTTTCAAAAAAGCCATGAGTGAAGAAGATAAAGATGCTGATTTTAAAAAAACTGATGAAAAAGTTGAAGATAAGTCATCTGAAGCTGCTGAAAATAAAATTAAAGAAACTAAGAGCGAACAGAAAGAGTCTAATTAATGTTTGATATTGGCTTTTTTGAACTGCTGATTATAGCAGGGTTAGCATTAGTGGTATTAGGGCCTGAAAGATTGCCTGGTGCTGTGCGTTCTACGATGAAAACTATCCGCAATATTAAAGGTATGGCGAATGGTTTTAAGCAAGAAGTCGAGCAGCAATTTAAAATTCATGAATTGCACGAAAACTTAAAAAAAGCAGAACAACAAAATTTAGAAAATTTGTCTCCTGAATTACAAGAATCTGTTGATGAACTTCGTAATGCAGCTAAATCCGTACAAAAACCCTATTCTAAAGAGTAATCAAGGATGGCTGAAGCAAATAGCTTAGTTGCACATTTAATTGAGCTTAGAAGTCGCGTAATCAAAGCATTTTTAAGTGTCTTAGTTGTTTTTATCTGTTTGGCTTATTTTGCCCAAGATCTGTATCACTGGTTGGCAACACCATTATTAGATACTCTTCCTGAACATGCAGAAATGATAGCAACTGATGTTGCTTCACCTTTTTTTGCACCATTTAAATTAACTATGGTGCTATCATTTTTTATTGCTATCCCTATGGTTTTTTATCAAATTTGGGGGTTTGTGGCTCCTGGGTTATACAAAAATGAAAAACGCCTAGTCGCTCCATTGTTATTTTCTAGTACCCTATTATTTTATTTAGGGATGGCTTTTGCCTATTATGTGGTTTTTCCTCTAGCCTTTGCTTTTTTTACTAGTGTCGCCCCCGAAGGAGTGGTGATTAATACTGATATCAGTAGTTACCTTAATTTTGTATTAAAAATATTTTTTGCCTTTGGGTTATCATTTGAAATTCCTGTCGCCATAGTACTGATGTGTTGGACTGGCATGACAACTCCAGCAGCGTTAAGAGCTAAGCGTCCCTATGTGATTGTTGGTGTATTTGTGGTGGGCATGTTGTTAACGCCTCCAGATATTATCTCGCAAACCTTACTTGCTATACCTATGTGGATTTTGTACGAGTTTGGTATTGTGGTTGGTGGAATTTATTCTCGTAAAAAAGTTGAAATTGATGAGCAGGAAGAAAATTCATAGTTGAGTGTATGTTCATGCAACTCTGTATTTACTGATAGTTAAGGCCTTCATGAAGGGAAGTTAAGTGATGTATTGGTGTGATATTGGTGTCAACTTTACAGATAATAGACTTGCAGTTGAACCTGTATTGGCTAGAGCTGTTGATGCCAAGGTTCAGCAAATCATAATCACAGGTACTTCGGAAGCATTAAGTTGTGAAGCATTAGATCTCACTCGGTCTCATCCCACTCATTTATTTGCTACTGCCGGTGTTCATCCCCATCATAGTAAAGAATTCAACAGCAAAACCTTAGATACCTTACGCCAACTAGCTAGTTCGCCACAAGTGGTGGCAATTGGCGAATGTGGCTTAGATTTTAATCGCAATTTTTCATCTCCAGAACAACAACTACATGCTTTTGAACAGCAACTAAAATTAGCCTGTGAACTTCAGTTACCAGTCTTTTTACATGAAAGAGACGCTTTCGAACAACAAATTAAATTACTCGAAAAATACCAAACTGAGTTAGTAGGAGGCGTAGCTCACTGCTTTACCGGTAATCGTCAGCAAATGTCTAAATACCTCGATTTGGGATTCTATATAGGTATAACCGGTTGGGTATGTGATCCCAAAAGAGGTGAGTCATTAAGGCATGCAATACAAGAGTTGCCCATTCAGCGTTTGTTATTAGAAACAGACGCCCCTTATCTACGTCCCAAAGGGTTAGCAAATAATAGGAAACTAGATAAAGGCAATAATGAACCTGCCTATTTACCTTACGTTGCTGAACAAGTGGCGACAATAATGAACGTTGACATCAATACCCTTAATCAAGCTTGCATAACTAATACTCAGTCACTTTTTGGCTTGCCGAAAGTAGAGAGCCAAGATGACTACTGAGTTTTTTAAGTTCGGCTTTAATAGACAATCTGTAATTGCAGTCAGCTGTAGTGGCATATTTTTATTGGTATTTTTTAGCATATTAGGTACTCAAGAAGCAGATTTTGTATTGGGATTATTATTTGGTTTATTGAGCGCGATGGGTTTACTCAATTTTTTTGTCTATTTATATAGTCAATTATACCGGTTTATTATTTACAGCTTGTTAGTGTTAACTTGGGGCTTAGCGCTAGCTATTTTTTATGGTATTGATGAACGATTTATTTGGCCAGATAACTTATGGCTACAGCAGCATGGATTAAATATTTTTGTCAACTTGAGCCTTTTTTTCTCGGTTATTTTTAGTTATTTTTTCTTAAACTTTTCGTTTCATAATAAAGTGGTCAGCTTGATCATTAAAGCTGTTGTTAGTTTGTTGTTATTGAACTTTGTAATAGGTTTTTTCCTGTCTCAGCAGCAGTTACTTATTGATTTAACTATTTGTCTATCTGTTAGTACCTTGTTAATTCTGAGCATAGGAACTTGGTTGTGGAAGAAAAATATTTTCATGGCTAAAAGTTACACCTTAGCTTGGAGTGTATTTCTAATTTGTGCCGGGTTGTCTACTTTAGATTATTTGCAAATAATGTCAGTTCCTCAATATACCTTATTGCTTGGTGCTGTGATTAAAACCTGCTGGTTAACCTTGACTATGGTTTTAGGGCATTACCAGCATAAACAAGAATTGCTGAATAAAAAGATCGTTTCTTTAGAAAATGATAGTGAATTTTTTCAAACTGAAATTGAGTCTTTAAATGCTAAAGAGCAGTCGACTGAAAATCTAGAATATTCCATGCAAGAACGAACCTTAGAGCTAGAGGTGGCATTACGTGAGTTATCAGAAAAAAATCGTGAATTAGAGGAAAAAAATACTCTAGATGCATTAACCGGTATTCGTAACCGCAGTTTCTTTGATAAAAAATATCAAGCTGAAGTTCGGCGTAGTCGCCGAGAACAGACACAGTTATCTATTGTGATGATAGATATCGATCACTTTAAAAAAGTAAACGATAACTATGGGCATTTAGTGGGCGATGAATGTATTAAAATAGTTGCCAATACTATTCAATCATCGTTAAAAAGGCCAAGCGATGATGTCTGCCGTTATGGTGGTGAAGAGTTTTCACTTATTTTACCTAATACTGAATTGTCAGGCGCCGTCGCTTTAGTTGAGAAAATCCGTGTTAAAATTGAGGAAACAGTTATTCAGTTAGATAAGGTTTCGGTCAAAATTACAGTCAGTGCTGGAATAGGCAGCGGGATCGCAGATCTCTCACAAGCAGAAGAATCCATTTTAGCGCTAGCAGATCAGCAATTATATAAAGCCAAACACGCAGGTAGAAACCAAGTGATGGCGAGTAATACACTAGAACAAGTTTCACAGGAATAATAATGCACGAACAATTTCCCCTAAGTCGTATGCGCAGATTGCGTAAACAAGATTTCACTCGTCGATTAATGGCTGAAAACTCATTGTCAGTAAATGATTTAATTTACCCTATGTTTGTTCTTGAAGGTGACAATCAAAAAGAACTTGTACCTTCTATGCCTGGTGTAGAGCGACTGTCTATCGACTTATTAGTCAAAGAGGCCCATGAGTTAGCTGAGTTAGGGATCCCTGCGATTGCAATTTTCCCTGTTACCCCAGCTGATGTTAAATCGTTATGTGCTAGTGAAGCTTTCAATCCTCAAGGCTTAGCTCAACGAGCCGTTCGGGCCATAAAAGCCGCTGTACCTCAGTTAGGCGTGATAACCGATGTTGCCCTAGACCCTTTTACCTCTCATGGTCAAGATGGCCTAATTGACGAGTCTGGTTACGTATTAAATGATGAAACGATTGAGGTGTTAATTAAACAAGCCTTGTCTCATGCAGAAGCCGGGGCTGATATTGTTGCGCCCTCCGATATGATGGATGGCCGAATTGGTGCCATACGTCAAGCATTGGAAGAAAATGGTTATATAAATACTTGTATCATGGCTTATTCGGCTAAATATGCATCAAGTTATTATGGACCTTTTAGAGATGCGGTCGGCTCTTCTGGTAACATTAAAGGCGGTGATAAGAAGAGTTATCAAATGGATCCTGCCAACTCAGATGAAGCACTTCGAGAGATTGCTCTAGATCTACAAGAAGGGGCTGATATGGTGATGGTAAAACCCGGTATGCCATATTTAGATATTGTTAGACGTTGTAAAGACGAATTCAAAGTGCCCACTTTTGCTTATCAAGTGAGTGGTGAATACGCTATGCATAAGGCCGCTTTTATCAACGGCTGGTTAAACGAAGAGCAAGTTATTTTAGAATCCTTGTTAGCTTTCAAACGGGCTGGTGCAGATGGTATTTTGACTTATTTTGCTAAACAAGCTGCTCAGTTATTAGCCGATTAGTTATAATCGCTATAACCAATCACAATAAAAGAGAGTGTAAAAATGCTTTCACAGGCATCGGCTTGTGAAAGTAATATCCTTGGTAGGCATTAAACCCTTGAGTTGCTAAATAATCGAATTCAGTTTGAGTTTCTACGCCTTCAGCAATACATTCCAGTTGTGAGTAGCGACATATTTCTTGCACTGCATGAATTATAACTTGATGGTATTCAGAACTATCAATATTACTGACAAAACTGCGGTCAATTTTGATGGTTTTTAAAGGCAGTTTATTCAAATAAGATAAGGATGAATAACCACTACCAAAATCATCTAACATACATTCAATACCAAACTCTCTAAGTGCTCGGATTTTATGTATAGCAAGTTCGATATTATCCATCGCTACACCTTCAGTGATTTCAATTCTGATGTGCTGACCTTGAATATTAAATTTTTCTAATATATTGATTACATCTTGTACAAAACTAGCTTGATTAAATTGCCTTGGACTGACATTAACACTGATATATTTGAATTTAGTGTCTGGGTTTTCGGCATGTAATTGATTGTGTAGTTTGCATGCTTCTACCAATACCCATTTACCAATTTCGATAATTAAACCAGACTCTTCTGCAACTGGAATGAATTGTACTGGACTGACTTGGCCGAGTATTTTGTTATTCCACCTTAATAAAGCTTCTGCGCCAAATATTTGGCCGGTTTTGTCTACTAATGGTTGGTAATTAACTTCAAGTTCGTGACGTTCAATGGCCAATTTTAGGTGTTTCTCTACTTGAGTGTGTTGTTCAGAAAGAGATTGCAGGTTTTTATTGAAAAAATTAAAGCCATTACGATTTGCGTGCTTAATGCTATACATGGCTATATCAGCATTACGTATAATTAAGTTTACTTGCTGCTCAATGGATTGTACCTGCGGATTTTCTAAGGGGATAAGGCTTATTCCTGTACTTATTGACACGCTAAGAGTGTTTTCACCAATATAAATAGGTTTGGCTATTTGTGTTGATAGTTTTTCAGCTATGGCCGTAGCCTTAGCTTTAGCAATATCTTTGTCATTAGATAAATTGTTAGCGAGCAGCACAAATTCATCCCCACCCATTCTTGCTATGGTGTTGTTGTCATCAGCAAACTTTAAGAATCGCTGGCCGACAAACTTTAAAACTTGATCACCAATATTATGTCCTAAGCTGTCATTGATCACTTTAAAGCGGTCTAAATCAATAAAAAAAACTGCACCAAATTTTCCATTGTTTAATGTATTAGTAATGGTTTCGGTGAGTTTTATAATAAACATTTTTCTATTTGCTAAGCCCGTCAGTGGATCTAACAAAGATTGCTGAATAAGTTGTTGTTCAGCTTGTTTTCTGGCTTCAATTTCTGTTTTTAAATTTTGGTGTTCAATACAGGCTTGGCAACTGATCGACAATTTAGTGAGTAGGGGCTGTAAGGCATGCAAAATCATCAGATCTATAGCTTGGTGTTTACGCTCTAATACCAACACCCCAAACTCAGGAATAATAAAAAAATAGTAATAGTATGAATCTGTTTTTATTTCAGTAAAGTTTGTTGGATGTTGTTCAAAGAGCGTCTGAGCCTTTGTTAACAACCAATTTTTTTGCACATTTTTTTTATTTGGAAACGATAGATATGCTGAACTGTGATTTGCTGACTTGTCTAGGTCGTAAATGACATTAATTGAATAAAGACTTAATCTTCGTTGAGCTCTTTGCATAAAATGGTCGAGCATTTTATCTAACTGTAAGCCTAAGCCAATATTCATAGATAATTCATGCTGAATGGAAATGACCTGTAAAGTACGGTTTATCGTATTCATTTATTGGTCATCTTTAGTCATAGCAATAACCGCAGTTTTATTATGAAAATGTATGCCGCCACATTGCCCTGAAGCAATTTCGCCTAATACTAAGGCACCAAAAAGTTTATTTTTACTATTAAGTGAAGAAGTGATTTGTTCAAGTTCAGAGTCAAACTCATCAGCTAAGAATAATTTTCGGCCAGCGCAATCAAATAACATAGCTTGGGAAATAGTTGATTTTTTAGCATGTATTTCTACCGCGTTAGCTGCAGCATTAATCAGTTGTTGTGGTTGCCCACCTAAAATATATAACATGACATTTTCAGGTACTCTACCTACACAAACTAGGCTAGTTTCTTCAAATGTAAGGGACTCCCGTACTAGCAAATCGTCATCTAATCGTTCAATCCCAAATGGGTAAGTTTTGGCTAAGTCGAAAAATTCGTGGTCGCTGAACTTCTTCCCACTATGTTCTTCTACTACTTGTTGGTATACCTCTAGTGCAGGTTGAAAATTAAGCTGCACAATATGGTTGTCGTCTACTTGATTGGCTAAATAGGGGCCAGCTAAAGGTTGCCAACCATGACCGATGGCTAAACTCACTTTCAGCTGCATAGCAACCATTACAATTGTATTATCAAACACGCCCTGATTAGTAAAGATACAAGGTTTTTGTTGAAAGCTTAAAGATCCAGCTCCACCACCAAATACCGCAATATCGGAGTCGGTTTGTAGAAAAATTTGATTTAAAGCATCTTCGATATTACGAGAAAGCCCGTCGACTAAGACTATTAGTGATTGGTATTCTGCTAGGTTAAAAGAAAGTTCAAAGGCCTTAGCTTGGTCTAAGTCGTGAAAAACTCTGATATCTAAAGGCATGTGCATAGCCACAAAAATAATGCCTTGTTCTTGTGCTTGTTGATCATACAAAACCGAAGGAAAAGCACCGCCAAATACTGGAATAGGTATCGACTGTAAAAATGACTCAAAAGAATTTAACTGATTTAGACTTTGCTCACAACATAAAATAAATAACCCTGTAGGCTTTTGTGATAAAGCTTTTTCAAGCATGGCCTGTAAGGTATATTCATTTACCTCGGATGAATATTTCACGGAACCAAAGAGTTGATTCATATTATTTAAAGATTCTCGAAAAGAATGAGATATTTTGGCTCGTCAAAAATATAACCTTAACTAAATAACCTGAGCTCGGGATAAGCCGAACCTCTCAATAACGCTTTTTTTGCGCCCAGCCCCGTTGGATCTTCTAACAATAACCTGTTATTGCGTACGAAAATCCACCTTGCTTTCTACCATACTCAACTGTCTAATAAATGTCCATTTTGTCTGTGTTATTCAACTAAATGATTCTTTACCGGGGGTAATGCCTAAATACACTCTAATTTCCACCCGACTTTATGTTGCTGCCATTTTTCATTAGCTAGTTCAGCATCAATTAAAGGATGAGATTTCAACCAATTTTCAGGGAATTGCAATAGCCATTTTTCGTTTTCGATAATGAAACTAAACTCAGCGAGTAGATGATCTTTACGACGGATAGATAAGATACAAGCCAAGCGTATGATGCGTGTTAATATTTGTAAGGCATTTCGCACATCAGGATGAAATGACTCAAACAAATCAAGCTGAATGTCTTGTCTATGACTTTGCACTAAGGTTTTAATGCCCATGCGTTGTTGCTCTGTATAACCGACCATAGGCAAGTACTTTAAAATGTATGCGCCATGCATATGATGTTGTTTATACTCTATGTGCATGCCTAATTCACATAACATAGCGCCTGCAATTAACATGGGTTCACAATCCACCTTGCCCAAATCTACTTGCTTCTGAACCAGTTTAAATAAACTTAAAGATAAGTTTTTTACTCTATTAGCGTGAGTTGACTCAATATGAAACCTTTCAATGGTTTGTTCTAACGTTTGGGTACGTCTATCATTTTGCTGCATGTTATCTAACATGCCATAGATTAAACCTTCTCGCAGCGCGCCACCTGAAATCTGCATTTCTTGAATGTTTAATTGTTCAAATAAGGCAATTAAGATCGCCAAACCACTGGGGAATATTATTTTTCTGGCTTCAGTTAAACCATCAATTTGTAATGAATCTAAAGTGCCACAGTCTATACATTGCTGTTTTAAATTATGTAAATAGTCTAAACGAATAGAGTCACTTATTCCTTGCGTGACCAAAATTTCGGTTATGGCTTGAGGAGTACCCGATGCGCCTAAACATTGTTGCCAATTAAAGCTTAAGAAGTCATCTATTACTGGTTCTAGTAATATCTTTGCTTGCTCTATGGCTTGATTAAATGCCGCTTGTGAAATTGTACCATCGGTAAAAAATCGCTCTTTGTAGGTGACACAGCCCATATTTAGACTAACCAAATGAATGGGGGTCATGTCGTTACCGACTATCACCTCAGTACTGGCTCCACCTATGTCGATAACTAAGGAGTTACCTTGATTGGCAGAAGTGTAAGCTACGCCTAGATATATCTGTCGGGCTTCTTCTAAACCATCAATTACGTTTAGTTTGTGATGTAAAATCTCTTCCGCACGTTTGATAAATACATCAGCATTTGTGGCTAAGCGTAAGGTGGCAGTGCCAACAATTTTAATATTAGATAAAGGAATATCTTGTAAGCGTTCGGCAAACACTTTTAAACAGTCCCAGCCACGTTCAAGGCTATCTTGGTCAAGGTACATATTTTCATCTAACCCAGCGGCTAAACGAACTTTTTGTTTTACTTTACCAATTATTTGTACACTACCCGCAGAGACCCTAACAACTACCATATGGAAGCTATTAGAGCCTAAATCTACTGCGGCATATAACTGCTCAGGTTGAGCAAAAGAAGAAACAGTTGGGATATTATTCATTTTCTATGTGGACGGGGTCCTGTATGACGTCTTTGTTGACTTTTGCCATTGGGTACACGTTTTTTAAATCTAGGCTTAGGTGGTTCAACATCTCTGATTAAATCAGCTGGATTATATTCTGAAACAGGGATGGAGTGTTGCACATATTCTTCAATGGCAGGTAAATTAAGTGAATATTTTTCACAGGCAAAACTAATAGAGCTGCCACTTTGTCCAGCCCGGCCTGTTCTACCTATACGGTGAACATAATCTTCAGCATCGTCAGGTAAATCATAATTGAATACATGGCTAACTGAAGCGATATGTAATCCGCGTGCTGCGACATCAGTGGCTACTAGTATATCAACATTACCAGAAGTGAAGTCTTCGAGAATTTTTAAACGTTTATTTTGCGGTACATCACCACTCAACAAACCTACTCTATGATTATCTGCTTGCAACCAATCGGTCACCCTTTCACAGCTGTGCTTAGTGTTGGCAAAAACAATGGCTTTTTCAGGCCACTCTTCTTCCATCAAAGTTAATAGTAAATAAGGCTTATCTTCGTCAGACGGATAGAATAACTCTTCTTTCACGCGCTCAGCGGTTTTACGCTCGGGTTCTATTTGCACATGGGTAGGATTATCCATATGTTCGTATGCTAATTCTTGCACGCGATAAGATAATGTAGCCGAGAATAACATGCTCAAACGTTCAGTTGGTTTGGGCATTCTGCGGAATAAATAGCGTATATCTTTAATGAAGCCTAAATCAAACATTCTGTCGGCTTCATCCAACACAGCTACTTGTATACCCTCTAATGAAAATATGTTTTGTTTGTAGTAGTCGATAATACGACCTGTGGTGCCGATAATAATATCTACACCTTCTTGTAACTTTTCACGTTGACTTTGGTAACCTTCGCCCCCATAAATCAAGCCAAGGGATAAACCCGTATGTTTACTAAGCAATTCTGCATCGTTAAAAATTTGCACTGCTAGTTCACGAGTCGGAGCCATAATAATAGCCCTAGGTTGACGTTTTGAGTCTTGTGGGTTAGACAACAAATAGTGGAAAGTCGCAACTAAAAAAGCGATAGTTTTGCCTGTTCCTGTTTGTGCCTGGCCCGCGATGTCATTACCTTCCAGTAATGGCGGTAAACTCAAAGCCTGAATAGGGGTGCAGTGATTAAAGTTGGCGGCAGACAATGCCTCAATAACCTGCTTATTTATGGCTAAATCTGAAAAATGTGTATCGGTTAAGTGTGTAGTTTGCATAGCTTATAGCTTATCATTGCTTGCATTAAAAACCAGTTTCTATATAACAATCATAACCGCGCTGAAATATTTACAGCAACAGAAAAAATTACGGAGAAAAAAATGAGCGACAAAATTATCACCTTGTCTGACGATAGTTTCGAGGCCGATGTTATCAATGCTGCTGGTCCTGTGTTAGTTGACTTTTGGGCCGAATGGTGTGGCCCCTGTAAAATGATCGCGCCAATTTTGCATGAAATTGCTGACGAATTTGAAGGCAAGTTAACAGTTGGCAAGCTGAATGTCGACGAAAATAACGAAACACCACCAAAGTATGGCATCAGAGGTATCCCCACTTTGTTATTATTCAAAGATGGAAATGTTGCTGCAACTAAAGTGGGCGCATTATCTAAAGCGCAATTAGTTGAGTTCTTGAACGAAAATATTTAGTTCCAGTATAGTGCTTGAATAATAAAAAACTCAGTTACAACTTGAAACTGAGTTTTTTATTTTTATCTAAATTTATAGCAATAAGCCTGTAATTAGTTGTATTAAGATACAAAAAATTAACTGAGTTGATTACATAGCAAACAATTTTCTAGACTAAGTTGATTTTTGATGCTAAGTTTTATCATGTTCTTACCTGAACAGACCTTGTATTTTAGTTTTGCTCAACTCAAAAATAGTAAATAAGTAAATACCATTGAATCATTCAATCAAACTTGGCTGTAAAGCCAAGCTTTTAGCAAAAAAGACCCACCAATTATGAACCTAACGGAACTCAAGAATAAACCGATCAGCGAACTCGTAAGTCTAGCCGAAGAAATGAAGCTAGAAAATATGGCTCGTGCACGTAAACAAGACATCATCTTTTCCATTTTAAAATCTCACGCCAAAAGCGGTGAAGATATATTTGGCAACGGTGTATTGGAAATTCTTCAAGACGGCTTTGGCTTCTTGCGTTCCAATGATTCATCTTATTTAGCTGGGCCTGATGATATCTATGTATCGCCAAGTCAAATTAGACGTTTTAACTTACGTACTGGCGACACCATAGCTGGGAAAATTCGCCCACCAAAAGACAGCGAACGTTACTTTGCCCTGTTAAAAATAGCCGAAGTAAACTACGACCGCCCAGAAAATTCTCGTAATAAAATTTTATTCGAAAACTTAACTCCCTTACATGCCAACGAACGTTTAACTATGGAACGTGGCAATGGTAGTAGTGAAGATATCACCGCACGAGTTTTAGATTTAGCTTCTCCTATTGGCCGTGGCCAACGTGGTTTGATAGTGGCACCGCCAAAAGCGGGTAAAACTTTATTATTACAAAATATTGCTCAATCAATAGCGGCCAACCATCCAGAATGTTTGTTAATGGTATTATTAATTGACGAACGTCCAGAAGAAGTAACTGAAATGCAACGCCTTGTTCGCGGCGAAGTCATTGCCTCTACTTTTGATGAGCCAGCTAGTCGCCATGTGCAAGTAGCTGAAATGGTAATCGAAAAAGCCAAGCGTTTAGTTGAACATAAAAAAGACGTGGTGATTTTATTAGACTCAATCACCCGTTTAGCTAGAGCATATAACACTGTTATTCCTTCATCAGGTAAAGTGCTAACAGGTGGTGTTGATGCCAATGCATTACACAAACCCAAGCGTTTCTTTGGCGCTGCTCGTAATATTGAAGAAGGTGGTAGTTTAACCATTATCGCTACTGCACTGATAGATACAGGTTCTAAAATGGACGAAGTTATCTACGAAGAATTTAAAGGTACAGGTAATATGGAATTACACCTGAATCGTAAAATTGCAGAAAAACGTGTATTCCCAGCTATTGATTACAATCGCTCAGGTACTCGTCGTGAAGAATTACTGACTACCCAAGATGAATTACAGAAAATGTGGATTTTACGTAAAATCGTACATGAAATGTCTGAAATTGATGCAATGGAATTTTTGATTGGTAAATTGTCAATGACAAAAACCAATGATGAGTTTTTCACTGCCATGCGTAGACAAAAAAGTTAAACATATTTAACGTTTACAATCCGCCCGCGGGAAACCTTGGGCGGATTTTTTATTTTAAAGCGACTGCTATTTATAAAGCTTGTAAGACCATTCGTATTTTACAGACCCACTGGTTTTGTTAATTGTCACGATACGGCTTAAGGTTTCTTAGCGAATAGCAATGGGCTACAATAGCCAGCTTCAAATTTTAGGGACATAGCAGATTTTATAAATCTATGTCCACTCAACTTAGAATTAATTTAAGCGAGAAAAGTTATGCCTAAAGTGGCAATAGTGATGGGTTCAAAATCAGATTGGCCAACCATGCAGCAAGCTGCTCTTATGTTAGAAAAGCTTGGCGTTGATTACGAAGCCAAAGTTGTTTCAGCTCACCGTACACCTCAGCTTTTAACCGAGTTCGCTGAACAAGCCGCTGATTTAGGCTTTCAAGTGATCATTGGTGGTGCGGGTGGTGCCGCACATTTACCTGGCATGATAGCTGCTCATACCCATTTGCCTGTATTTGGTGTGCCAGTGCGTTCAAGTCAACTTAATGGTATTGATTCTTTGTTATCTATTGTGCAGATGCCAAAAGGCGTGGCAGTTGGGACCTTAGCTATAGGTGAAGCGGGTGCGGCGAATGCTGGTTTATTAGCTGCACAAATTATAGCTTTGCAAGACACTAAAGTATCAGCAGCCATTAAGACATTCCGAGCTGAACAAACCGCCACAGTTTTAGCCCAACCCGCTTTAGAATTGCCGTGAGTCGTGTGATATGAGTATTTTAGTATTAGGTTCTGGACAACTAGCAAGAATGATGGCTTTAGCGGGTCATCCTCTGGGGTTAACAGTACAGGCTGTGGATGTCGCTGATAATAAAATAGTTGATCCTATCAGTAAAAATGTTGTCAATTGTTCTTTAGATACAGCTATAGAAGAAGCGAATGTTGTCACAGTTGAATTTGAACATATACCTGAAGCGTTACTTGAAACAGTACACGCTAGCAATAAATTAAAACCTAGTGCCGAAGCCATATTAACTGGTGCTGATAGAGTACGTGAAAAAAAGTTATTGGAAAAACTAGGTATCGCTAATTGTCCCTTTTCTATTGTCACTGAAGTAGATCAACTTGATGCAGCAATTGATAAGTTGGGTGAAAAACTCATTATCAAAGCCAGTCGTGATGGTTATGATGGTTATGGCCAATGGCGCTTAAAAGACAAGTCACAGTTGCCTGATTTAAAAAGACATTTGGCAAAATTAGATCTAAATGAAGTGCCCTTAATTGTAGAAAAAATGCTGTCTTTTGAACGGGAAGTCTCGTTAGTTGCTGTGCGTAATCAAGCTGGCGATATCGCATTTTACCCTTTAGCGGAAAACCTACATTACGAAGGCCAATTGCATGTCTCTATCGCCCCAGCAACTAATATCGATGAAGATCTAAATCTGCAAGCCCAAGAAATTTTCACTAAGTTAGCCGAATCTCTAGATTACGTGGGTGTATTGGCGGTTGAATTTTTCCAAATGGGTCAGCAGTTGTTGGTGAATGAAATCGCCCCTAGGGTGCATAATTCTGGGCATTGGACCATGCAAGGTGCAGAGACCTGTCAATTCGAAAACCATTTACGTGCGGTCAGAGGACTACCTTTAGGTTCGACTAAAGTCACACGTACTACAGCGATGATTAATATTATTGGCTGTAAAGACTTCAACAGAGATATGTTGAGTATCCCTGGTTGCCACCTTCATTGGTATGGTAAAACGCCAAGAGTTAAGCGTAAGATGGGGCATTTCAATCTTTGCGCAGATAACTACAAAGAGTTATCGAAAAGCATACAAGCATTGGTTGAATATTTGCCTGAAGAATTTTTCCCCATGCTCAAAGACGAAGCCGCAAGATTGGCGCAGTTTTAAGCAGTTGAAAACTAATTGCGTTATTTGTTTGACAAAATTTTATTTGTGAATAGAATAGCGCTCGCTTTCGGGGCTAACCGCCTAATAAGGTAGTTTACCAACAACCTGAAAGTAGCGTCACTTGAAGTAAAAAACAGTGCCGACTTAGCTCAGTTGGTAGAGCAACTGACTTGTAATCAGTAGGTCACCAGTTCGACTCCGGTAGTCGGCACCATTTTTTCTTCAGATCATCTCAAACTGACTTGTAATCAGTAGCTAAGCCTCATAGCAGTTCGACTCCGGTAGTCGGCACCATTTTTATTTTTAAAAGCATTCGCTTTGCTCACAAAGATTATTCACTTCGTTCACTTATGTGCTTTGCACACTATACGCTTCGCGAACTAAGCATGCGCTGCGCTTACTATACGCTTCGCGTACGGCATCCATGCCTTTTTTCAAGCCGCATCCCTGCGACCCGATTTACTTCTTTTCAACAGCAAAAAGAAGTAATACCAATCACGATAATTAATTTCCCACCTGTGCCCAATTTCTGGCGCACAATTTGATAACCTTTTCTTTATCGCTGATAAAGTTATTCCATGCCCGACTGCATTGTATGACAATATCCTCATAGCTATCAAAGCATTGATTGGCCAACTCATTTTGCCTAAGCCATTGCCATACCTGCTCGATTGGGTTTAGCTCTGGAGAATAGGGCGGAAGCTTGATGATACTCACCTTATACCATTTTCACTAAGTTTGTGATCTAATTGAGTTATGTATTCTTATCTTAATTCTTCTCATGCATAGCTTAAAAAATATCGATTTTTCGACACTCATAGCGAAGGAAAAAAATGCTCGGATGCGAGTCAGATTAATGGCCCTTTCACATATTCAACAAGGCGTTAATCGCACGCAAGCGGCTCGGTATCTGCACGTCAGCCGTAGAATGGTGAATGAGTGGGTGAAGCGCTTCAACCAAGATGGTTTGGACGGATTAAAGGAAAAGCCGCGCTCTGGTCGGCCTTGTGCTTTATCAGCTGAGCAACTGCAGACGTTGAAAATTTACATTGAGTCTCATGCCATAAAACCTGATGGTGGAAGGCTCAAAGGCACACTCATCATTGACTATGTGAAGCAAGAATTTGATATTACCTATGGCCTGACTAACATATATCGTCTACTGCATCAGCTAGGGTTTTCTTGGATAACCAGTCGCTCTAAGCACCCTAAGCAGTCCCAAGAAGCTCAAGACGAGTTTAAAAAAACTGCAGATTGAAACGATCAAATTGATCCCAGGCCATGTCACACTGGATAAAGTCGATATTTGGTTTCAAGATGAGGCTAGAATAGGTCAACAGAACACCACTACACGTTTATGGGCGAACAAAGGTAGTCGCCCTAGAGCGGTCAAGCAACAACAGTTTGAGTATGCGCATTTATTTGGGGCTGTATGCCCAGCGACAGGTGAAACAGAAGCCTTGATAACCCCTGTGGTGAACAAAGACATTATGAGACAACATTTACAATTAATATCAAATCGCACACAACTGGATCGCTATGCAGTAGTGATTATGGATGGTGCGGGTTGGCATACAGACGATATTGCGCATGACCTAGATAACGTGAGTATCATCAAGCTTCCGCCCTATTCTCCAGAGCTAAACCCAATCGAGCAGGTATGGCAATGGCTTAGGCAAAATGAGTTGGCCAATCAATGCTTTGATAGCTATGAGGATATTGTCATACAATGCAGTCGGGCATGGAATAACTTTATCAGCGATAAAGAAAAGGTTATCAAATTGTGCGCCAGAAATTGGGCACAGGTGGGAAATTAATTATCGTGATTGGTATTATCTAGGTCATGCGCAATATCGTCTGTATGCCAACCCGCACCGTCCATTATCACCAGTGCATGGCGGCCAGGCTGAGTACGCTTGGATATCAACTCTAAATGCTGTCTCATAATGTCTTTGTTCACCACAGGGGTTATCAAGGCTTCCGTTTCACCTGTCGCTGGGCATACAGCCCCAAATAAATGCGCATACTCAAACTGTTGTTGCTTGACCGCTCTAGGGCGACTACCTTTGTTCGCCCATAAACGTGTAGTGGTGTTCTGTTGACCTATTCTAGCCTCATCTTGAAACCAAATATCGACTTTATCCAGTGTGACATGGCCTGGGATCAATTTGATCGTTTCAATCTGCAGTTTTTTTAAACTCGTCTTGAGCTTCTTGGGACTGCTTAGGGTGCTTAGAGCGACTGGTTATCCAAGAAAACCCTAGCTGATGCAGTAGACGATATATGTTAGTCAGGCCATAGGTAATACCAAATTCTTGCTTCACATAGTCAATGATGAGTGTGCCTTTGAGCCTTCCACCATCAGGTTTTATGGCATGAGACTCAATGTAAATTTTCAACGTCTGCAGTTGCTCAGCTGATAAAGCACAAGGCCGACCAGAGCGCGGCTTTTCCTTTAATCCGTCCAAACCATCTTGGTTGAAGCGCTTCACCCACTCATTCACCATTCTACGGCTGACGTGCAGATACCGAGCCGCTTGCGTGCGATTAACGCCTTGTTGAATATGTGAAAGGGCCATTAATCTGACTCGCATCCGAGCATTTTTTTCCTTCGCTATGAGTGTCGAAAAATCGATATTTTTTAAGCTATGCATGAGAAGAATTAAGATAAGAATACATAACTCAATTAGATCACAAACTTAGTGAAAATGGTATAAACAAGAAATGCCGGCCTCCAAACAAATTTACTTCGGGCTATCCATGCCCCTACGTGAACCAGCTAAAGCTGTTCAAAAGTTTTCCAGAAACTTTTGTCTAATCCATAAAATACTTGGCTTTAATGTCGAAACGGCAATAAGTCGCGTCCTGCTATAAAAGATTGCCTTGCCCGAATGTCCCTATTCGGGCATTCGACAAGCCAATCATTTGATGGGGAATTTGTAGGCGCGGGTAAAGCAACAGCATCGGCTTCGCCGACAAAGATAAAAACAGCATTCACTTCGTTCTCAAAGCATGCGCAGCGCTTACCGCAATCCATTGCGGGTTTGATACGGCATCCCTGCCGCACCAGTTACTCTTTTTATGAAATACATCCGTGTATTTCACCCTTCGGGCCGCACTAAAGTGCGTTCAAAATTTATCCGGTAAATTTAGACAACAGCAAAAAAGAGTAACCAGAAAATGCCGGCCTCCACCAATTTTTAATCCATATTGAAAATAGACTTCAATGCCAGAGCGGCGAAAGGTAACATCCATGTAAAGCAATTCGCCTTGCTCAGACGTCCCTGTCTGAACATCTGGCAAGTCTATTTGAAATATGGAGTCGCGACAAAATCAAAAGCATCGGCTTCGCCGACAGCTAATCTGAGGCAGGGGGGACTGCCTACACAAAACATGGCGTGCCACTTAAAAATATAGAACATGCTTCGCCGTTAAACACAATGAAACACTCAAAGTGCCGTCATTCCTGCATGCTTTTAGCAGGAATCCATTTTGTTGTAATAACTACATAGACTTCAGTTGAAATACACTAAATCGCTTCCGTCTTATCAGACTCTAATTCTTAATAAAAAGCTGTAATTTAAATTCGTGCAAGTATATGGTTTTTGTCTTACTCTTTTCGGCGAAGCCGCATCAGTTATTCGCTGTGCTACTCAGTGACACGCTTTAATCTTTATGGTTTGTCACTAGTTAGTAAACTAGTGCATTCAAGCCTTTATGAGCTACCAAGTCTAATAGTTTTAAAGAAGTGCCTCGTGGCTTTTTAACGCCTTGTTCCCATTGCCTAACAGTCGATGCGCTAGTATTTAAATAGGCTGCAAAAACACGCTGGCTTACTTTAGCTTCTTCTCTTATCGCCTTTATATGGGATGCTTCATATTGTTCAATTTCAGGTAAACATAATGCGTCAAAATCACGCATAGTTTGTACATCCATGACACCTGAATTATGAAGGTCTTTTGCTGTTTCGTGAACGGCATTTAGAATACTTTCGTTCATATTATTTCACCTTTTTTATTGCGCTAGTTTTAATTGCATCTAGTAATTTCTTATCGCTATAACCAAGCAATTCTTTTGCTAATTTTTTCAATGCTTTTAGTTCGCTAGCATTGATGTTGCCACGATCATTTTTCGAGAACCCATACATAAAAAATGCTTTATTCTTAACTTTAAAAGCAAGTAACGTCCTAAGTCCGCTACTTTTTCCTTTTCCCTCTATTGGAACTCGCTTTTTATAAACACTACCACCTAGATCCGCGTCGATTAGCCCGTCTTCCATTTCTTCGATAGCGTTTATTAAGGCTTTATCTGTCAGCCCTTCCTTACTCGCCCATTTATCGAATAGCTTTGTTTTGAATAGATGCATTTATGCCTCTTAGTATAGTGAATGGTATCACTAAGTGTGATACATATAAACCAATCCTAAATCATATGGGCAGTTATTATAGTTACTAGTCACTGTTTTTACTGTTTTACTTTGCTCCATTCTACTCACTCTGCTTTTATGTTTTCCTCTGTGTAGCGCAGCCTCTGTGGTAATGGTTTTTGTCTTGGTCTTTTCGGCGAAGCCGCATTTGTTATTCTCTGTGCTACTATGTGATACGCTTTAATCTTTAGGTTTTATTCTTGAATGGATTCCAGCTAACAATATGGGGGAGAAATGACGAACGTTATGATCTGATCTAGCCCGAAAAAACTATTTACTAGCTCCTATTCACTAACCACTGCTTTCACTGCTTCACTCTGCTTAGTCTGTTTCATGCTGCTGTATCCTTCGCTCAGGATGCGCACCACTATTTTTGAAAGTCCGGTATTTGTTCTAGGAAATGATACTTTTCATATAATTTTCGAAGTTCATCATTTTGTATCAATTTATCTATGCCATTATCATAAATATCTTTTAAACGTTGCCCACGGGCATTATCGGTAAAAATCATATACAGATCTAATTGGCTAATGTCTTCCATTTGAAAGTCATAGTTCTTCATTGTTTCTGAGGGGCTCGTTGCTTTTTTTTCTAACCAAGCTAAATGTAAAGCCTTGGTATCTAGAAAATAATCTGCTCGGCCAGAAACCAATAATTTATAAGCGGTTTCGCGGTCTTGAACTGAAAACCCATTAAAAAGAGCTTTGTTCAAGCCAAAGAAAAATTCATTTTTATAAGGGCTGGGCCAGACACCGTTATAGTTAGTTAACGACGTTATATCTTTATAACTGATTTTATTGCTATTAAGCAAAACACTGATGGGGGCAGCTAAGATAGGATGTTGGGAGGTAATATAACCGCTGACAAAGCTCGTAGCTCCAGTTATATCGGCAGTGCCATTCTTGACTTCAAGGAGTGTTCTTTTCCAAGGCATATAAGTGACTTCAAGCTGATGATCAGCAAAAACGCTACGTAAAATGTCATTGTATAAGCCGCTACCGTCTTTATTCGTATAATTTTGCCATGATTCAGTCACCCAACGAATTGTCTCAGCATTAGCGATGCTGGTACTTAGCATCAGCAAAGTTATATATACAGCGAGCAGATAGGGCTTCATCAAATCATTACCATTATTATTATAATTATAATTTTAGATTACCCTTTATTGTGTGATTTTCAATAGTGAATCACGGTCTAAATAATCCTGATTTATTTACAGTTATCAATAGAATGCTCCTATCATTTTCTATCTATATGGCTATTACTGTATTCAAGCATAACTTTACTAGCTTATTTTTTATATGAGTGTTGCAATACACGCTAATAAATACTCATTAGTAGCAGTAAACTCCTATCGATCTTATAAATTCAATCCATCATCTATTCTGGCAAGCACCCTGGGCGCAATCTCTGGGCTTAGTGGCGTTAATCATTGGTGTGAGTGCCTTTTTTCAAAAAGACGATCAACACCTTAGATATTATCTTACTGTGTTTACCTTATGTATGGCAGTGCATTTCTTTATGCTAGAGCAATATACTAGTACTTGTTTAGCACTACTTGGCAGTGTAAGAAATTTCGTATCGAGTCGAACTAAAAATGTTTGGGCTATGAGCCTATTTATATTTATAGCGGTATCCATTTCAATTTCCAATATCGATTCGCTAGTCCATATCTTGCCATCTGTTGCTATTATTGCTGGCTCTTGGGGGTTATTCCGCGAGAAAGGAATAGCAATGCGAGTCTACATGTCTTGCGGTACAGTATGTTGGTTAAGTCATAATCTGATTGTAGGCTCGATGGGGGGGATCCTAATTGAAAGCATATTTTTAATCGCTAATTTTAAAACTATGTACTCTCTCTATCGTGAAAGCCATGTGTAATTTCAAACTATTTTTTCTTCTTAAAATCGTCTTCTGAGGCCCCTGACCACACTTTACTCAACAAGTGCATAGCCGTAGCTACGCGGTTGATGGGTTTGATTAAATCTGTGGTATCTGATTGTTGTAAATCGAGTTTTATGGCTTCTAGAGATTGAGCCATTTGACCTAGTTGTTGTACCGCTTGAGTGGTGGGATCGCCTTCTACTTTTAGGCTTTGCTTGCTACTAAAGGCACTGCATATATGTTCCCAACGTGCCGTTTTTTCTTCATCCATGACCCCTCGTAATATGGCTAATTTGAGTAAGTTTTCTTCAGCGCCAGATGTCAGAGTTTGTGCTTCACCTGTGTAGTGATCGCCAATCAGTTGCATAAGTTCATCATGGTTCATCACGGCTGAAATTTTTTCGGCCATTTTGTTCATGTTGCGGTAACTGCCTTGTAGTTTAAATGGCGGCTCTTGGCGATAATCTTCGGCGCTAGCCGCAGATTTTATATATTCTAAGTTGACCTTGAGGATGACTTCTTGGATTGCGCTCAGGTGTTTTAATACACTGATAATTTCGTTAACTTCAGCACCACTATATTGATGGCTTAGGTCGCTGCTGCTAGCTTGACCAGTTTGTGCCATAGCGATCAGTTTATACACATCTTGCATATCTCTTAATGCTAAGGGGGCGAGTACTGGATTGGAGGTTAGGGCGTTTTCGATATAGCTCAGGGCAAATTGTTGCTCTTTGCCGCCCAGTACATCACCTAAGTTATAAATGTCAGCACGGTTAGCCAACATGTCAGGTACCTTAAACACATCACCAGACTCAGTGTAGGGGTTTCCAGCCATCACCACGCAGAACTTTTTGCCACGCATGTCGTAGGTTTTAGCTTGGCCTTTCCAGACACCCTCGATTCGCCTTGTGCCATCACACAATGAAATGAATTTTTGTAAAAATTCTGGATGGGTATGTTGAATGTCATCTAGATAAAGCATGACATTACTACCCATTTCTAGACCTAAATTGAGTTTTTCTAGTTCTTGGCGGGCAGTGGCATTAGGCGCATTCTCTGGATCGATAGAGGTCACATCATGTCCAAGTGACGGACAGTTTATTTTCATAAACACTAAACCAAGGCGGTCTGCTACATATTCCATCAAGGTGGTTTTACCATAGCCGGGTGGTGAAATAAGTAATAATAAGCCCATTAGGTCGGTACGTTTGTTGTCACCAACTGTACCCATTTGTTTCGCTAGGTTGTCACCAATAATAGGCAGATAAACCTCATTGATTAAGCGGTTACGTACAAATGAACTTAATGGTTTGGCTTTATACGCGTCAAGTTGTAGTTCACGTTTACTATTGTGCATCTCTTGTTGACGTAACTGATGGTAGCGATGAAAGTTGGTTACGTGTTGATTATGATAGTTATTCAGTCGTTCGCTGTATTCATCTAAAGAAAGAATCAGCTGACTTTCAACAATATTTTTATGGTCGCTGAGTAAGTCGTTAACTGTCACGTTTAAATCCACTTTACTGGCACGTAAACTGATTTTTCCTTGGCAAATAATTAAGGCTGCGGCTTCAGTTAAATAGTGACTTAATTGTGTCCTATCTTTGTCAGCTAAGGTTGCTGTTAACCAAGCGTTGATAAGAGTCCATTGTTCTTCTAATCCGCCTACTTGAGGCTGTTTATGTTCAGCTTGTTCAATCATTTGATTAAACTGTGCCATAGCTGCTTGAAATTCGTGGGCATGGCCAAGAGTATCGAGTTGTTTGTTAAAACCTTCGGCTAACAGTTTGGCTGGCCGGCTACTGATAAATGCCAATTTGGGCAAAGCTAACTCGGCAGTTAAATATTCGGTACTTTGCTGAATGATATTATCGTCAAACTGCAGAGCAAAGCGCTGGCAAAACTGGCAGATTTTTTCAAATAATGTGTCTTGTAGTTGCACAAAACCATTGCGGCTATTAAATGATTTTGCCAATAGTTCGGCGCTAAATGCATGGCTTTGCCAGATTTTTTGCTGATTTTTCTCGCGATGCGAAAACGTCCAAAATAACATGGCTAAGGCCCGTGATGTTGGCGCATAACGTAATAAGTCGGCTTTTTCATGTACAGGTAAAATGGCTAGTAACAGTTTGACTGTATCGGCGTCATGTACACCTTTTTGGTAACCCTCTTGATAACGATCAGCCATATATTGTCGCACTAAAACTAGCAGTGCTTTTGGGTCATTCACTAATTGGTATAAAGCGTGAATAGAATGACCATTTTGCTGTAACTCTGCATCACGAATAATTAGTGAGGCTAAATATTCGATTCGGCTGACATCTTTGTTTTCAGATACTAAGGCTTGTTGCCAGTATGGTTTAAGATCATTTAGTTGTTGATTATCTAATTGCTCAAAATAGTCAGTACCCACTAAGTGACGATATAAACCATCCTCACGGGGCAATAAGGTTAAATCAAGATTTTGTGAATTAACGCTAAATTTATGTCGGCCCAATTTAATAATAGCGCCGCCATCTTCAAAAATATCCTGTTTATCTCGTAGACTGCGAATACCTTGTTCTTTAGCCGCTTTTAATTGCGCTTCTAAGTCATCGGCTTTAACTGGGTCGTTTAACTCTCGTAACTGTGCAACTAAATCAGCTATCTTCATCACCATAGGATCAGAAGCAAAATAGGTATTCAGTTGGTCGGCATCGTTAAAAGAATTAGCTCGCCTGCTGACTCCTTTTAAAATTCTCTCTGCGGCAGAAAATAAATTTTGTGAACGGCGTTGTTGGTCTTCAAGCAAGCTTTGTTTGCGGCTTTCAAATACGCTGTGTAATTCTTCCCGCTTATCCATGATATCGCTAAGGAACTGGTCATATTCACTAAATTTTGACTCTAGTTCTTCTAATTGAATCATCAGCCTCGATAGCTGTTCATCAGCTTTATCGGGCGTATCGACCATAGCAATTGCACTATTTATACTTTGCGAAAATAATCTAAATTGAGCGGCAAATTCAGCAGAAGATTCTCCTGAGCCTAACTCTTTACGGCGCTTTTTACCTTGCGCTTTAACTTGGTTGAGTTTGCCGTAAATTTCTGAAATATCGTCAAGTATTTTAGTTCTGACGGTAGCGTCATCAACCTTCAAACCATTGAGTATTTCAGTTAATAAATCTAAACCTAACGACAGTCCATCTAATTCTTCAATTAATGGTTTGATGTCGACCACTAAAGTCACTTGCGCCAAGCCATTTTCTAAAGTGATAATTTTGTCATGATAAGGTTGTAAGGCTTGGTCTGCCGCTAAAAAATTAACAGTGGCGCTACTAACTATTTCAAACTGTTCGGTTACTTGATGATCTAACTCGGCAATACGTTCTTTGTTGATATAACGCTGATCTTTAAGGGTGATCAAGTGCCCTCTTTGTTGGCGCAAGGCTGTTAAACATTGAACAAATTGTTCTGGTGATTGCCAATCGCTTATTTTAACTGTGGCTAATACGTCCGTTTGTTTTTGCTCTGCTTGGGCTAAAGCTTTATCTGCTTGTAAGCGAATTTGTTCAACTTTAATAAATTCATCGATTACCAACTCAGAAGTAGCAGTGATTTGTTTAACGACGTCTCCTAGACCGTCGACCTCTGGCTCGCCCAACCAATAATAACTATCGAACATAGTACGACAGGTTTTAATCAGATCTTCGTATAAATTACGACTCGGATTAGGATTGCTGACACTGCGATTAATGGCAATCAGGTCAGAAATGCCACGGACCAGTTCTTTATTGCCTATACGACTAAAAAAACTGTCGGAGCTTGGTTGTTTAGCTGCATGCTCTGAACTGAAATAGGGCGTTTCCCACACTTGCATAGGATGTACACGGGTGGCTTCGTCCTCGGCTACAAACACCACCATAGTGCCATCTTCAAACACACTATAACCATGTGCATAAATAGGATTTTGTAATTCTTTACGAATTAAATTATAGGAATATAAACCAACCAAACCTGATTCTGGTTCATAAAAAACATACAATACGTCTTCGCCATTGGGTGAACGAATACTGCGCTTAAACCTAAGGCCTTCGATTTCATCCGGAAAAGATTTTGTGTCACCGTTTTGTAGATAATATCCGCCGGGGAAGATGATCCCATGATCTTCAGGCAAAGACACACAAGCTAAACCAATAGCATCAATACGATTGACTTGGGTAGTACGAGTGTTGAACACTAAAAAGCGATACTGTTTCTCTCGGTATGGTTGGATTTTAAGTAGTATCAAGGTGCCAATTTGTGCATATTGAATGTCTGCATCAGCTAAGCTTTGAGTTTGATCTTCTACTGGTTCGTTATAAATACCTAAACCGTCTTCGGTATTATTTTCGACCTTGATAGTAAGCTTGCCACCTATGGTTTCGACGAATACTTGATCGAGAATATTTATATGAGGATGTTGACCGGTTTCGTGTTGTTCTCTGCCGGCTTTTTGCCATTCAAAGTCGTGTGAAGGTACGTTTTTAAGTGCGCGTTCACCTCGGTTATCAATGTAAGTTGGGTCGCCATCTTTATTGATACGCCATTGAAAAACTCGAGTGTCTTCTATTTTTCGGCCAATTTGGAATACCGCAAAAAGTGTCTGAGCTTGAACTTTAAGCTGAATTAAACGGGCTTCTTTGTAATAAACATATAATTCGTTAAATTCTTTGGTGAAGTTGGCGTCAGCTAAAAAACTGTCGGCTAAGTCTTGAGGTTCAAGTTCGTAGACACTGTTATTTTGTTTTAGCTTGAATAAGCCAAATACATCGCTAACTGAGGTTTCTTTTTTCAGACCAATAAAGACATTGTAACCAAATAAAATATTGTCCCCTACAGGTACAATATCTCGGGCCACACAGTTGTTTTCAGTGCGTACCCGAACACGGCTTAATACTTCTAATTTGGCTTGACCAAACTCTGCAATACGGGCTTGGTTAAGTTTATCGACTTTTTGTTTCAGGTGAGAGGCTTGTTCGGTTAAACGTGCGCGAATAACTTCATAAGCTCCGCCCTCGGCGACCGCTTGATCGACCTGATTTTGCCCCGTATTGGTGTGCTCGGTCGTAGTGTGATCTGTCATAGCAATTGCTCCCAGCTAATTAAAACGGGTAGTGGTTCACTACCCACGGAGTATTTATTAGCTTGCAGTGCTGTTGTTCTTTTTACTTAGAGCATTGGCAACCATTTCCATTACTTGCGGGTTGTCCCCGCCTTCCTTAAGAAATTTAGCCACTAACGCCGTAATGGCTGTATCTTTTGCATTACCACTAGCGCCACCAAAGCCAGCAATCAGTTCTTTGGCGTCTTCGACAAAACTGGCGTCGCCATTAAAGTGATCGGCGAAAGCAGTTTGTAAGGTTTCACTTTTGCCAATCGTGCCGTCTATGGCTTTACCTACCGAAAGGGATTTCACAAAACTATCAAGGTAACTAGTATCACCACCCACAATATCAATATTTGCTTCTTTAAGTGCTTCGGATAACACTAGAGCCTGTTGCTTGGCAATCTCAACATTGGTGGTGATTGATTCCATATTTTGCTCATGATGTTTGTCTAAGCGCATTCTAAATTCTTCATGTGAACGTTGTTGTTCAGACATAGTGGCCATGGCTTCAAATTTCTTAGTCATGCCTTCTGCTTCAGCCGCGGCTTTTTTCGCCATCACTTCAGCTTCAGCTACACCGGTTTTTTCAACTGCGTCAGCCATAGCTTCTTGTACTCGCACATCCGCCATGCCTTCTTGTTCTTTAGCAATAGCTTTCGCTTCCATCACTTTAGCCTCTGCAAGACCTGTAGCGGCAGCTAACGCTTCATTACCTTCTGCTTCTTTACGTTGTGATAAGGCTAATTTTTCTGCTACTTCTAAATCGGCAGCAGCAATAGTGATTTTCTCTTTGGCAATATATTCACTTGATTTCTCTGCTGCTTCTGCGGCTTTGATATCTTTAACTAATGCCTCTTCTGCATCAGCTTCCGCAGCTATTACTTTAGATTTTCTTAAACGTTCTGCTTCTGATATTACTCGTACGTCGTTGATTTCTTCTTCTTTTTCAGCAACGGTTTTATCTACTTCTACACGGCTGCGAATAACATCTGCAATTTCACGCTTTTCGTGTTCAAGTAACTTTTCGTTGGCAATACGTTGCAATGATGCTTCTTTTTCTCGCTCAATTTGTTCTAGTTCACGGGCCTTAATGACTCGTTCTTCTTCAATCGCTACAGCACGTAATCTGTTGTTTTCGGCAACTTCAACTTCTCGTTGTTTATTTTGCTCTTGGACTTCAATTTCTTGTGCTGCTTGCACCCTTGCTTGTTCTGATTTGAGTTTTTCTTCATGTTGAACTCGCTCTGTTTCGGCGGTTTCTCTGGCAATAACCGTTTCAACTTCGCGTTTTTGCTTGGCTTCAGCATCCGCTTGTTGACGTTCAAGTTCTAAAATAGCTTCGCGAGTTTCGACGTCTTTACGTTTAATTTTCATCTCTTCATCACGCTGAAAGACATTGGTTTGAATATGTTGTTCTGCGGTTAGTTGAGTAATTTTACGAATACCTTGCGAGTCCAAAATATTATTAGGATCTAACTTTTCAAGAGGAGTTTGTTCAAGATAATCAATGGCCACATCTTCTAATACATAACCGTTAAGGTCGGTACCAATATTATCGATAATCATGTCGCGGAACTTGTCACGCTTAGCATATAGGTCTTCGAATTCCAGTGACTTACCTACGGTTTTTAACGCTTCAGAGAATTTAGCACTAAATAAATCTTCTAAAGTAGCAATGTTGGAAGCGCGTTCACAGCCTATCGCTTGGGCGACTTTCATTACGTCATCACGGTTTTTATTTACTTTTACAAAAAATCCTACCTTGATGTCAGCGCGAATATTGTCATTACAAATCAAGCCATCAGAGCCACTTCTATCTACTTCAATGGTTTTTAGCGATATATCCATTATTTCCATTTTATGAAAAACAGGCAGTACAACACCTCCAGTAAAAGTCACTGTGGGTTCGTTACCCATTTTGTTGATGATCATGGCGCGACCTTGCTCAACTTTTTTGTACAGACGAGCTAACATTAAAATCATGCCAATTACTAAAACAAATATCCCAACAGCTAGGGAAATCCAGAAAATCACATCACTTTGGGTATTCATTTATTTACTCCATTAACTATCATTGAATTGGCAATAAGGGGGTTAAATACTAGTAGATGACATAGCCATCACGTCAGCTTCACTGGCAACAGAATAGGTATCTGTTTTTTGGCAAAACTCTAATAAAACTATTCGACTTCCTTTACACAGGTCATTCGGAATTTGCGCTCTTACACTGTAAATCATGCCATCATCTGCGGTCGCTTGACCAAAAGTGTCGGTCACGGTTTGTGTTGTCACAGTGCAAATGATCCCATTTAAGTCTCTTTTTGATATGGCTTGATGTGTGTGAAAAAACTTGCGTAAAGGTTTACAACAAAGTGCCGCAAGAGGAATGGCGATCACTATGGCAAAAATAGCTACAATAAAACCGATGGCTGTGGCGGTTAACACCCCATCTAATAAAGGCATTAAATATTTACGCGCTAAATAAGTAAAAGCAAAAGCATAGATATCGACTAGGGTTAAAGCTACGGTAAGAGGGACGCCACTTAAGCCTAAGCTTTGTAACCACCCCCCGCCAGATACTTCGGCATCAGAATCTGTATCAATATCAAATATTTCGATATCAACCAAACCTGCAAATGCTAATAGCCAAAAAAGCATTAGAATAATCAGAGGTATAGTGAATATTATGGTAGGGAAGCTAAATATTCCATTTAGAAAAAGTTCCATTTCTAACTGCTCCGTTACAACGATTAAAAATCAGGTTAACTAAAAAACGCGGTCATCAAATTACTGTGAGTAAGCAGCATTGTCAAATATTAACGGGAGAGAATAATGACCATTAATAGCTTTTTGCTGTGTAATAAATATGCACTGCACTCGCTAAACTTTGAGTTTCAATCTGCAATGGCCTGTAAAAGTTACAGCTAATACCAATTGCAGAGTCTTCTACCTAACCTTAATTACTTTTGGATCTTGTGCATAATACCATTTTCGCTGAACGATCAATTATTTAGCTAGATTGGTGTAAATTAAGACATCTGTTTTTTTGGGGTAGAATTTATCAGCTTGTTGAATGTAGTTTAATTTATTTTCTAGCCATTTTTGTTGGACATTTTTACTGTAGTTCAAATATAGTTTACCTTCATATATATCCCAAGCATCAGCATCTATTCGAACTGTATTACCTTCATCAGCCATGGCGTAGGCGCACCAACCGCCGTACTGTGGTGCGTATTTTTCTGGATTTGCTTTGAATAACTCTAAATTGTTTTCGCTGGAAAACCGCCAATTGGCATTTCGCCAATTAAACGTAAATTTTTTATTACCTTCTACAGGTTTAGATTCAGTGAAATAAGCCACAGTGTCGTAACCATCGATAGCTGTATCGTTAAAAAAACCTGTATTGACTGCATCGTCCAAGGCAAAAGCGGGAAGGGTAAAAATAGTAAAGGTTAACGCCCAAGCATATTTGATGAAATTCGACATTGGTAAATTCTTTTAGAGATTCGATGTATCTATATAACCGTGCTTAGCCTTTAAAAATTTCTTTTAATTATTGTTTGTGAGTAATTTTCTGATATTCAATATTGTGAAAATATTATTTGGCCCATAAAAAAAGGCCACCGAAGTGACCTTTCTTGAATCATTTAATGTCTATGACAATTAAAGGATTTTAGCTACAACGCCAGCACCAACAGTACGGCCACGTGATTTCGGGCATCCTGCCCTCCACCCCTTCGGGGCCATGCTTCGCATGTTCTATTTTGTTCCAGACAAAATAGTCACGGAGTATCCGCTTGGCGGCGTACTGTTTATGCTGACGTAATAAAAAGGCTACCCTAAGGCAGCCTTTCAATGACACGAAATGAGTGTCTTATAGGATTTTAGCTACTACGCCAGCACCAACAGTACGGCCACCTTCACGGATTGCGAAGCGTAAACCTTCGTCCATCGCGATTGGGTTGATTAGTTCAACTTTAAATTTCAAGTTGTCACCAGGCATCACCATTTCTACGCCTTCAGGAAGCTCTACAGCACCTGTTACGTCAGTTGTACGGAAGTAGAACTGTGGACGGTAACCTTTGAAGAATGGAGTATGACGGCCACCTTCATCTTTAGACAATACATAAACTTCTGCTTCGAAGCTTGTGTGTGGGTTGATAGAACCAGGCTTAGCTAGTACTTGACCACGTTCTACGTCTTCACGCTTAGTACCACGTAAAAGTGCACCAACGTTCTCACCAGCACGACCTTCGTCTAGAAGCTTACGGAACATTTCAACACCAGTACAAGTAGATTTAGTTGTATCTTTGATACCAACGATTTCTACTTCATCACCTGTGCGTAAAATACCACGCTCAACACGACCCGTTACAACCGTACCACGACCAGAGATTGAGAAAACATCTTCAATAGGAAGTAGGAAAGGCTTATCAACATCACGCTCTGGCTCTGGGATATATGTATCTAGCGCTTCAGCTAGTTCAATGATTTTCGCTTCCCATTCTGCTTCGCCTTCAAGAGCTTTAAGAGCAGAACCTTGGATAACAGGAAGGTCGTCACCAGGGAATTCGTATTCAGAAAGTAATTCACGTACTTCCATTTCTACCAATTCTAGTAATTCTTCGTCGTCAACCATGTCACATTTGTTCATGAAAACAACCATGTAGGGAACGCCAACCTGACGACCTAACAAGATGTGCTCACGAGTTTGTGGCATAGGACCATCTGTAGCAGCAACAACCAAAATCGCGCCATCCATTTGAGCAGCACCAGTGATCATGTTTTTAACATAATCGGCGTGACCAGGACAATCTACGTGTGCGTAGTGACGAGTAGGGGTGTCATATTCAACGTGAGACGTTGAAATAGTAATACCACGCTCGCGTTCTTCAGGAGCATTATCGATTTGATCGAAAGCTGATGCATCACCACCGTAAGTTTTTGCCAATACAGTTGTGATAGCTGCTGTTAATGTTGTTTTACCGTGGTCAACGTGGCCGATAGTACCGACGTTTACATGCGGTTTAGTACGTTCAAATTTTGCTTTTGCCATTGTCTATTCCCCAGCAAAGTACATTAAAAAAAAGTTTTTATATTGAGATGGGGAGAGAAATGTGTGGTGCTGATAGGCAGATTCGAACTGCCGACCTCACCCTTACCAAGGGTGCGCTCTACCAACTGAGCCATATCAGCATTTCACAAAAATGGAGCGGACGGCGAGAATCGAACTCGCAGCATTAGCTTGGAAGGCTAAGGTATTACCACTATACGACGTCCGCACTATTGCTCTCATACCATATCAAGCAAAAAGTGGTGGAGGGGGCTGGATTCGAACCAGCGAAGGCGGAGCCGTCAGATTTACAGTCTGATCCCTTTAGCCACTCGGGAACCCCTCCAAGATTGATGGTGCCGACTACCGGAGTCGAACTGGTGACCTACTGATTACAAGTCAGTTGCTCTACCAACTGAGCTAAGTCGGCACGTCATCAAGTGGGTGCGGATATTAGAGTAAGAATTGGGGTGGCGCAAGTAGGAATTTAAAAAAAATTCAATTTTTTATACTGACTGGCTAAAATTGCAGCAAACTGGTTGGTTTTATAACAAATTTTTCTATATTGTTATGATCCTTAGCTTATAAATGATGGTTGTCGAGTATATTTATAAATGCGTTAATAAATTTAATTTCTGATATTTTTTGCAAAAAAGTGAAATTATTTTTTAAGTAGTATCTTTTTTGAACAAAACAATGTGAATGATAATGTTACTTACCATTCAAAATTTTCATATGGGAGGATTTGATGGGGCAAAATATCGATGAAAAAACATACTTAATTGAAAAAACAGCAAGAGAAAGTGCTGAAAAAATACTTGCAGAAAAATCTCTAGAGCTAAATTTAAAGAATATAGAATTAGAATCATTAAAGAATAATTTTGAAAACTTAGTCGAACTTAAAACTAAAGAAGCAGTAAAGGCTTCTGAGTTAGCTAATCAAGCGAATCAAGCTAAGTCTCAATTTTTGGCAAATATGAGCCACGAAATAAGAACACCACTCACCGCTATTATTGGTTATGCCGAAATACTTCGTCGTGAAAACCCAGAACAAGTATTAATGGATAAGTATTTAGACACTATTATTAATAATGGTTGTCACCTTACCGATTTACTTGGGGAGATATTAGATCTTTCTAAAATCGAAACACAAAACCTTAGACTAGAAAAAAAGAGATTTAATCTAGTTAATTTAATTACAGAATTAAAAGACATTCATAGTGTGACCGCACAATCTAAATCACTCACTCTCTCCTTTGATATAGATGAAGGCATACCTGAATGGATAGTGACAGATCCAACTAGGCTTAAGCAGGTGCTACATAACTTATTGTCTAATGCCATTAAATTTACAGCTAAAGGTAAAGTTAGCTTTAAGGCTTCTACTAACTGGAAGGATAATACTTTAGTATTTATCGTTACCGATACAGGTGAAGGGATATCACTTGAACAACAGCAACATATTTTTGACAGCTTTAAACAAGCTGATGCCAGTATTACTCGAAAATATGGCGGCACTGGGTTAGGCCTAAGTATTGCTAAATCGATAGTGGGTTTAATGGGAGGACAGTTAAGCGTTGAATCTGAAGTGAATAAAGGCAGTCAATTCACAGCAAGTATAAAAAGTGAAGGAATTGCCGGAAAAACAACAGTGTTGCCTGCATCACATTCACAGATGTCTACCTCTGAACCACTTTTTGTCCCACAATTACAAGGTAATGTTTTATTAGTAGAAGACATTTTTATTAATCAACAATTAATCACTCATCACCTAGAACTTGCGGGTGCGACTGTGACTATTGCTGAAAATGGTATGCAAGCTATTGAAAAAGCGATGGCAGAAGAGTTCTGTTTAGTACTAATGGATATTCAAATGCCAGTATTAGACGGTAAAGAAGCACTTAAAGGTCTATTACAATTAGGTTATAGCAAACCTGTTTATTCTCTTACCGCTAATATGATGCATGATGACATCGAAGAATATAAACGTTTAGGATTTACCGGCACATTGGCTAAACCCTTAGAAGTAGCCAAATTATATGAGGTGCTTAGCAAGTATTTAAAATCCGTGGCAAAAAAAGAAATGCCAGAAGATATGTTAACTGTAGATTCAAGTAATACAATTAATGATATTATCAAGCCTAAATTTTTACTTGCTTTAGCAGGACAATATGAGCAACTAAATGATTTTTATGAACAAAATGAATATGCAAAAATCGGTAACATTTTACATATTATAAAAGGCAGCGCCGGTAGCTTTGGCTATAACAGGTTAACAGAAGTGGCTAATCAAGTATTAGTGTTAATCAGAACTGATAAAATAAGTGAAGCTTCTAAACAAATGAAAAACGTTATGATCCAAATTGAGAAAATACTATTTAGTGAGAAAAAGCGTGGCTGAAGGCATAAATATATTACTGGTTGATGATGTTGATTACAGCCGAGAGTTATTACGTAGTGCAATCATATCTTGTATAGATGACAATAAACTGCCGTTAGCACCCAAGTTTTTTCAAACAGGTGATGGTAAATTAGTATTAGAAATTATCCAACATAGAAATATTAATCTTATCTATCTCGATATTAATCTAGCTGAGCCTAGCGGCTTAGCAGGCTCTTGCGGTTTAGAAATTTTGCAAGAAATTAGAAAAATTTATAAAGAGTTAACTGTTGTCATGTGCTCCAGCGAGAGTTCATCCAAGAATGTTATGAAAGCGATTGAAAACAAAGCGAATGGTTTTATTGTTAAACCTTTTAACTCTGCTCGCATAAGTGAAACATTAAAAAAGTATCTGAGTAAAAGTTAAGTCTCTTTTATTTCGCTGTAAGCCAACATCCCTACTAGTACTAGGTTGTCAAACAACTCATTTTTTCCATGCATATATTGACTAAGTAGGTGGCGGTTACCGCCACCAATAAATATTCTGTAGTCTACAAACTCTGTCTGCATGTATTTTTCGATTGAAAGTAAAAAGCCCTGCATCGAGGCTAAAAGCCCCATATTGATACATATTTCGGTATCTTGACCTAAAGACAATTCAGTGGATAAACTTTGTTCAACAGTTAAGTTTTGAGTCTGTTGTAATAAAGCAACTTGCATTGTATTGAAGCCAGGAGCGATCCAGCCACCAAGATGTTGACCATTAATATTTACCACATCACAGGTCATGGCAGTGCCAAAATCCAATACAGCAAAGTTTCCATTGAATTTTTTTCGACAAGCTAACATGGCTAGCCATCTGTCTACACCTAGGCGATTTGGATTTTTGTAAGCGCATGTCAGACCATCAAATTTAGCTCTAGTTTTTATTTGGTAGACGTCTATCTGTCTGTTTTCTAATAAACTCTGAATTGTCTCGACTTTGTTTTTTTGTCCAACAGCGGATATATAACAAGTATGTACTTGAGTGATTAAAGGTAGTAAGTCTTGAACTTGAGCGATGGAGCCAGATGTATTAATGACAGCGTTTGTACTTAAAGCATATTTAATACAAGTATTACCCACATCGAGTAATAAGGTGTTATTTAGCACGGACACTGATTTCTCCACCATGAAAAGTTTGTAAGCCAGAAGAGGTTTCTAATATTAAAGCTCCAGTGTCATCAATACCTCGGCCTATGCCTTCAATTATCTTCTTGCCAATAATTAACTTTATCGCTTGATTGGCGAAGACATCGAGTTCTTTCCAAGTCTGCACAAAAGGTTTTAATCCTTCTTGTTCAAAAACTAATAATGATGCGTGTAATTCATTAATCAAAATAGCAGCGAGTTGATTACGGTTGATGGGATGACTACTAATCTGGGCCAAATCAATCCAGGGTTGATCAATCTCTTTTACATTGTCTGGTAAAGCAGCATTAAGCCCTATACCGATCACACAATCACAGCCAGAACCAATTTGTCCTTCCACTTCGATTAATACACCAGCTAATTTCTTGCCTTGGGCATAAATATCATTAGGCCATTTTAATTTGGTGTCATTTATTCCACATAGTTTCAGGGTATTGGCTACTGCTACCCCAATAGCTAAACTTAAACCGGCTAAAACAGCATAACCACCAGAAAAATGCCAATGCATTGACAGATACAGACTAGCTCCATAAGGAGAAACCCACTGCCTACCGTGACGACCTCGGCCTGCTGTTTGCGCTTCAGCCAGACAAACATAGCCGTTATTTAAGACTATGGTTTTATCTTTAATATATTGGTTAGTTGAATCGATAACGTTAAGTACTTCAACATTTCTCATATCGGTATTTTGCAGGTATTGGCTTATCTCTTGTGTATTTAACATGGTTAATGGCTGAGCTAAACGATAACCTTTACCTGTGACACTATAGATATCTAGGCCTAGCTCAGATAATGTTTTAACATGATTAGAAATAGCAGCGCGGCTGATACCTAAATATTCACCTAAAGCTTCCCCTGAGTGAAATTTTCCATCAGCTAGTGTCGCCAATAAAGAGGTGCGAATTTGTCCTAGATTATTTTTCATAGAGTGCTCTTTCATAAAAGAATCGCGCCATTTTTATCTATTAATCTCACTTCATTTTCTAAAGTAATAGAAAACACCTGTTGCACCTTAGTACGGATCTCTCTGGCCAGTAACAATAATTCTTGCCCAGTACCGGAGCCATCATTGGTTAATACTAAAGGCTGGCTATGATGACAAGTAATACCACCCACTTTTTTACCTTTAAAACCTAAACTATCAATTAACCAAGCCGCAGGCACTTTCACCTGACTTGTATCAACAGGATAACTAGGTATGGCAGGCCAATTTTGTTGTAACTTTGCAAACAAGCCTGTGGAAATAATTGGATTTTTGAAAAAACTACCTGCATTACCAAGTTTTTGAGGATCGGGAAGTTTGTTTTTTCGTACTTCAACTACTTTATCGAATATATCCTTAGCCGTTGGTTGCACTAATGTTTTGAGTTCACCATAGTGGGCAACACTCTGCCAATCTTTAGCTAGTTTCAGAGTGACTTGGGTGATCACTGCTGAGTGTAGTAATTGGTTTTTAAAAATACTCTCACGGTAGGCAAATTGACAGGCTTGTCGCGATAAATTTTTAAGTTGGCCAGTAGGCAAATCAAAATATTCAACCTGATGAATAAAACGTTCTAACTCCACTCCATAAGCCCCAATATTTTGGATCGGAGCGGCACCTACCGTACCAGGAATTAGCGCCAAGTTTTCTAATCCGTATATTTGCTTTTGTAAACACCAGAGTACCAGTTGATGCCAGTTTTCACCTGCCTGAGCGGTCACATAAAAATCATTTTCGCTTTGTTCGAATGTTATACCTTTGCTCGATATTTTCAGAACGGTTCCTTGATAATCCTCCAAAAATACCGTATTACTTCCTTCGCCCAATATTATGTAAGGAGATGATTTTAAATTAGCGAGAGTTGATACTAATTCACTGCTAGAAACGACTTCAATGAGGGCGTTGGCAGAAGAATTTAAGCTGAAGGTATGAAAGGGAACAAGTGTTTGCAAAGCAGAAACCTAAAGGAACTTTTCGCTATTTTAATAAAGATCGTCATGAATACTAGTGCAAACCCTAGTTAATTGTTCATCTTGTCACTAATTACTATGATTTTTGCTGAGATGAGTAGTGTATGAATGACAATAAAACCAACAGTTAAACGCCCCACTTTGTGAGGCTTAACTTATATTTACAGACCTAAACTATAGTGGGTCTTTAAATCTCAGGCATAACATTCTTGCATGGGTTTAAAACTTTCACTGATAGGGTCATAACAAATAACTTCACCAGTTTCTATGTTGTACACCCAGCCATGAATTTTTACCTCTTTATTAGCTAAACGTCCGGTAATACTAGGGTGGGTTTTAAGGTGTTGAATTTGTAGTAATACATTCTCTTTGGTGACTTCTTCTAAATGTTCACTACCGACAGAACCATGTTTATGTCTAACCACCTCAGTGGCTCCTCGACAATGACCTAGCCATTCTTTTACGTGAGGTAGTTCATTTAGGGCTTCTGGATCAAGTGCGCCTTTCATCGCACCACAATCTGTATGCCCACAAATAACAATATCTGAAATACCCAAAGCGGCAACCGCGAATTCGATGGATGCTGTCATACCACCAGTTTGATTGCTGTGAGGTGGCACAACGTTACCCGCGTTACGACAGATAAATAAGTCTCCGGGTCCTGTTTGAGTAACTAAATTGGGATCAATCCGTGAATCTGCGCAAGTGATAAATAATACTTCTGGATTTTGACGGGTAGCTAGTTTTTGAAATATTTCTTTGTTTTTTGGAAAAACATCACGTTGAAATTTTGCCACACCTGAGATCACATGATCCATTACATACTCCTAAAATACAAAACGAGAAACTAAACTAATATTTTTAAGCCTGCTAGGCACACTTTGACTAAGACTTATTGGCTTAAAGATAGTTTAGTAAGGTTATTTGACGGTTAGGTGGATGGTACAATGTTGTTTGCTTAGGATCGAGAATTACTGCATTGATAATATTTTAGCTTTTAAGGGCTTTATAATTATATCTATATTTAGCACACTAGCTGAAAAGAAAATGTAAATTTAACAGTATGATCAAGGTCTAGTGACATATCTGAATAAAACTCATAAAATATTGGAATTAAACTATGCAATATAGTGTGTTAGGTAGTAGTGGTGAGTCTGTGTCTAGAGTCTGTTTAGGCAGTATGACTTGGGGCTTACAAAATAATCAACAAGATGCCGATCAACAAATAGATTATGGACTTGCGCAAGGAGTTAACTTTATTGATACCGCAGAAATGTATGCGGTGCCGCCCTCTGCAGAAACCTATGGTGCCACTGAAACTATTATTGGTGATTGGTTAAGTCGTCACCAGCAACAAAGAAAAGACATTATCTTAGCCAGCAAAATTGCTGGTGGTGGTTTGCCTTATATTCGTGGTGGTAGTCCCATTACGGGCGAATCTATTATTCAAGCTGTGGATGATTCATTGAAGCGTCTACAAACCGATTATCTCGACTTATATCAATTACATTGGCCGAATCGCACCTCGCCACATTTTGCTAAACATTGGCCAAATCAGATTGCTTTCACTGCAGCCGATGGTCAAGCAGAAGAACAAAGCATGTTAGAAATTTTGCAGGCATTAGATACGTGCGTGAAAGCGGGAAAAATTCGCTATTGTGGTTTGTCTGATGACACCCCTTGGGGCATAAATACTTACTTAAAGCTCAGTGAAAAGTACGCCTTACCTAAAATGACATCCATTCAAAATGAGTTTAGTTTATTGCACGCAAAAGACTGGCCTTATTTGATTGAAAATTGTGTGCACGAGAATGTGGCTTATCTGCCTTGGTCACCATTGGCGACAGGCTTACTCAGTGGAAAGTATGCAGGGGGGAAAAGGCCCGCAGGTAGTCGCTGGACATTAGTACAAAGAAACGGTTTGTTTAGAGATACGCCAGCCGCACATGCTGCAACGGCAAAGTATGCAGAGATAGCCATGGCGTGGGGTATCTCTCCTTCTCAATTGGCCTTAGCTTGGTGTAACCAAGTAGATGGAGTGACTTCAACTATTATTGGTGCCACCAATATGGAGCAACTAAAAGAGAATATAGATGCTTTTGAACTTAATTTAAGTGAGCAAGCATTAGCTGATATTACGACGGTATTTAAACAGTATCCTATGGTTTTTTAACGTATTGGTTACAAATTGATGCAGTGCTGAGGAACTAAACATTATAAACTGCTGTCCGTTAATACCATTACCCATTTTCTTTTGCTCTGCTTGTGCAGACCCCAACCTAGATAGATAAAATTTATGCTTAAACTTAATAAAACAACTAAAATTACCAGTGCGTTAATATTGATGGCCAGTGCCTTTTTCTCCCAAGCGACTGTGGTGGAAGTGCGTACCTCATTGGGTAATATACAAATAAACTTATTTGATGAAACTACGCCTAAGACAGTGGAAAACTTTCTACTTTATGTGAGCTCTGGGGCTTATGAGAATACTGTGGTACATCGTTCGATTCCTGGTTTTATTGTTCAAACAGGAAGCTCTACTTACACAGGACCTATAAATGCCGACAATCGATTAGATAGTATTCCCACCGGCACTCCTGCTGAAAATGAACCTAAGTTTTCTAATTTACGTGGTACTGTTGCAATGGCTAAATTAGAAAATCTACCAAATAGTGCTACTTCTGGCTGGTTTTTTAATTTAGCCAATAACAGTGCTAATTTAGACGTTCAAAATGGTGGTTTTTCCGTTTTTGGCCAAGTAATAGGTGATGGCATGGATATTGTTGATGCTATTGCTGCTTTACCTCGTGAAGGTGAATATCCTCTTCTCAAAGCTATTGAGGACGATGTAGATATCACCGATGAACACTTGGTAGTTATTTCGGATATAGTCGTAATTGACCCAGCTGTAGTCACCAATCCAGATCTTACTCCTACAGAAAACACATTAATCAATGCTCCTACTACGGGTGGCGGTTCGACCGACTCTGGTTCTGGTGGCGGATCATTTGGTTGGATGTTGCTAATTGCTACTTTTGGTTTAACCCGCTACTTCAAGGCGTCAAAATAAAGTTAATTGAAAATGTGATACTTCTGTGAGGATTTAATCACATTATGCACGCATACTCATTCTGAATAGGTTGTTTATTAGGAATATTTGTATGCGTGCGAATTTAATAATTAAAGTTATAACTATGGCTTTGTTTGTCACTCTGACAGGATGTGGCGGCGGAGGTACAGAAGCCCTCACTACTGTGACATCACCGGAGACACAAACGCCAACCCCAAATCCTACACCGACTCCAACTCCAACCCCTGAAGTGTTAACCGGTACTTTTGTTGATTCTGCTGTTGCAGGTCTTAAGTTTGAAACTGCGACCCAAATGGGCACCACAGATGCGCGTGGCTATTTCTCTTATGTAGCAGGAGAAGATGTGACATTTTCTATTGGTGGCATTACATTTCCGGCAGTACCTGCCAAAGAAACATTGTCGCCCCTTGATATCTTCGGCACCACAGAGACTAGTGATGTACGGGTGATAAATATGGCAAGGCTTTTACAAACCTTAGATCAAGATGGTATGCCTGGCAACGGCATTACTATTACAGATAATGCCCATAATCAAGCGACAGGTGTGACTGTGGATTTTTCTGCGGCTAACTTTGCTGAGCAGGTGCAAGACGTTATCGCTAATTCAGGTGCTGTGATCACTACCTTGATTAATAGTACTGACGCGATTAATCACCTGAACATAACTTTGGGTAATATGGAGGCCATGTCTAGTAGCTGCAGTGAGAACAATTTAAAAGCGGGGTACACTGGTACTTTTAGCACTTTAGCCTATGAAGTGGCGGGTAAAGTGACAGTGCTTGATAACTGCACCCTAGAAATCACTATGTTCAATTATGTAGATGGCGGGGCTCCGGCAGTACAAATATATGCAGGTGTAGCGGGTGTGTTTACTGGAGCTGATGCTTTTGGTTTTGGACCACGATTTGAAGGGCGCACTCTAAGAAATGAAACCTTAATTATCAATTTACCGGCTGGCAAAACGGTCGCTGATTTTGATAGCTTAAGCGTGTGGTGTTTTGACTTTGATGCTGATTTTGGCAGTCTGAGACTTGAAGCGCCTTAATCTTAGATGTGTTAGTTGACTTTCAGTGACGAATTTAAGCCAATAAAAAACCGCTAGAGGTTGTCCTCTAGCGGCTTTTTTATTAAGTTAAAACTTATTTAATTTCTAATAATTCAACTTCAAATACTAGTGTTGCATCAGGACCAATTTTAGGGGCGCTGCCTCTTTTACCGTAAGCAAGCTCAGAAGGGATTGTTAGTTCGAATTTATCGCCAACATTCATGAGTTGTAATGCTTCTGTCCAGCCTTTAATTACACCTGTTAATGGGAATTCAGCTGGTTGTCCGCGCTCGTAAGAACTATCAAATACTGTGCCGTCGATTAATGAACCTTTGTAATGAACTTTTACCGTTGCGTCTTCAGTTGGTTTTTCACCGTCACCGGCAACAAGTTCTTTGTATTGTAGGCCACTTTCAGTAACGGTTACGCCGTCTTTTTTAGCGTTTGCTTCAAGGTAAGCAGTACCTTCAGCAACATTTTTAGCGCTAGCTTCAGCCTGAGCTTCTTGTTGTTTAGCTTGGGCTTGTTGTTGCATAGTTTGAATCGCAGTTTGAATTTCTTCAGGACTTAATCGAGATGCAGTGTCTGTTTTAATATCTTCAATTGCCATAGTGAATGCATTGATATCAAGAGCAATCCCATCTCTTTTAAATTGTCCGGCTAAGTTTGTACCAACAATATAACTTAATTTTTGCTCTAAAGACGCAAGTGCTGGATCAGCTGTGCTGTCTGCTGCAGCTGCAGTAGTCTCGGCTGTTTTGTCTGCACTAGTTTCAGTTGTATTAGATTTGTCGCTACCACAAGCAGCAATAAATAAAGTAGATGCCGTCAATAAGGCAATGGATTTTAATTTCATTGAATTTCCTAAAATTTTTGAGGAAGGTTTAGTAGGTATATCTAAATTGGCCATGTTTTAAGGTTGATAAAGATAAGATTAAATAACATTAGGTACACAATGTGGTTACATGCTTCATTATTCAAGTGTTGAAACCAGATTAGATCAAAAAAGCCCTATTAATTTTCATTAATAGGGCTTTTTATAAAACCTAAGCGTTAACTAAAAGGTTTATTTTTTAGCTGCATTACGTTCTTTGGTTTCTGCAATTACTTTCTCAGACACATTTTGTGGACAAGGACTGTAATGAGAGAATTCCATAGAGAACTGACCACGACCAGAAGTCATAGTACGTAAGCTTCCAATATAACCGAACATTTCAGAAAGAGGAATGTCAGCTTTAACTCGAACACCAGTTGCACTAGGCTCTTGATCTTTGATCATGCCACGACGACGGTTTAAGTCACCAATAACGTCACCAACGTGATCGTCAGGCGTAAACACGTCAACTTTCATGATAGGTTCAATTAACTGAGGTCCAGCCTTAGGAATTGATTGACGGAATGCACCTTTAGCAGCAATTTCAAACGCAACTGCTGATGAATCAACTGCGTGGAATCCACCGTCGAATAATTCAACTTCAACGTCTAGCACTGGGAAGCCAGCTAGAACACCAGTATCCATCATGCCTTTAAAGCCTTTCTCGATAGCTGGGAAGAATTCTTTAGGAACGTTACCGCCCACAACTACAGATTTAAATGTGAAACCTGAGTTAGGTTCACCTGGTTTGATACGATAATCGATCTTACCGAATTGACCAGAACCACCTGATTGTTTCTTATGGGTATAAGAATCTTCAATTTCTTGAGTGATAGTTTCACGGTAAGCAACCTGAGGTTCACCTACTGTTAATTCAACACCATATGTACGCTTAAGAATATCTACTTTGATATCTAAGTGAAGCTCACCCATACCAGATAGGATTGTTTCACCTGAATCTTGGTCGGTTTCAACACGGAAAGTAGGATCTTCTGCAACCATTTTACCGATAGCAATACCCATTTTCTCAGTTGACCCTTTATCTTTTGGTGTAACAGAGATAGAGATTACTGGCTCAGGGAATACCATTGCTTCTAGGATGATAGGGTGTTTAGGATCACATAATGTGTGACCAGTTTGTACGTTACCTTTCATACCAACAATCGCGATGATATCACCGGCTTGAGCAGAACTAAGCTCTTTACGGTCATCGGCTTGCATTTCACACATACGACCTACACGCTCAGTTTTACCTGTAGCAGCGTTCATTATGGTGTCACCTTTATTAAGAACACCAGAATAGATACGCACGAAAGTCAATGAACCAAAACGGTCATCAGTAATTTTGAAAGCTAATGCTTTAAATGTTTCTTTTGCATCAACAATTGCGTATTCGCCATTCGGCTCGCCTTCTTCATCTGTAAGAGGCTGAGGATCAACTTCAGTTGGGCTAGGTAAATAGTCAACTACGGCATCAAGGATTAATTGCATACCTTTGTTTTTGAAAGCAGAACCACAATAAGTAGGGAAGAAGTCCATAGTACGTGTACCTTTACGGATACAACGTTTAATGTCTTCAATAGAAGGCTCTTCACCTTCCATATAAGCCATCATTAGGTCATCGTCTTGCTCTACAGCACTTTCGATTAACATTTCACGGTATTCTTCAACTTTATCAACCATGTCCGCAGGAACATCTTTGATTTCGTAGTTTTCTGGAAGACCAGTGTCATCCCAAACGTATGCTTTACGAGTTAAAAGGTCAACCACACCAATAAAGTCATCTTCGATACCAATAGGTAAAACCATGATTAATGGATTAGCAGCCAGTACTTTTTTAGTCTGATCGACTACTCGGTAAAAATCAGCGCCCATACGGTCTAATTTATTGACGAAGATTATACGTGCTACTTCTGAGTCATTCGCATAACGCCAGTTAGTTTCTGACTGAGGTTCAACCCCGCCAGAACCACAGAAAACACCGATACCGCCGTCTAATACTTTAAGTGAACGATATACTTCAACTGTGAAGTCAACGTGCCCAGGAGTATCGATAACGTTGAAACGGTGATCTTTCCAGAAACAGCTTACTGCTGCAGATTGGATAGTAATACCGCGCTCAGCTTCTTGTTCCATGAAATCGGTAGTCGATTCGCCGTCATGCACTTCCCCAGTCTTATGGATTTGACCAGTAAGTTTAAGGATTCTTTCTGTGGTGGTTGTTTTACCCGCGTCAACGTGGGCAAAAATACCGATATTTCTGTACTTTGCTAAATCTGTCATTATATCAACTTCAGTGTGAGTAAAAATTGCGCGGGATTATACAAGAAAAATTAATGAAAAGAACCCTATTTCTATTGCGACATTGGCATAACTCGGTTTCTGCCCAATCGCTTTGCCTCATAAAGCTGTTTATCTGCCGCTTCTATTAGGGCGAGTGGGCTCATAACTGCCTGTAACTCGGCGACGCCAAAAGATGCAGATATATCTCCTAACACTTCTCCAGAACGTTTGTCCTTTACGCCTATTTTTTCAATTCCATTGCGCATGGACTCGGCAATACTCCGTGCTTTAGAAAAATTAGAGTTAGGGACTATGATGGCAAATTCTTCACCGCCAAATCTGAATGCCTGAGCGCCGTCTCTACAAGTAGCCTGTAATTTTTTGGCTGTGGCTTTTAACACTAAGTCTCCCATCACATGGCCATAGTTGTCGTTAATTTTTTTGAAATGGTCGAGGTCGACTAATATTAAGCAAAGATTAGGCTGTAAAGATAGGCTGGCCAGTTCTTCATCAAAGTAACGTCTATTACATAAACCTGTAAGTGCATCATATAGAGCCTCCTTTTGACTTTGTTCTAATTGTCCTCGAAGTGTTTGTATTTCTCGTTGAGCGTCGGTTAAGGCTGAATTAAAACTTATAGTTCTTCGACGAATATTTTGTGTTTCTTTCACTAAGTTACGTACTAGTGCCATGACTTCTTCAATAGATAACCCTTCTTTTTCGACTTTAGCCAAGTCATCAACACATAAATCCATCGTTTGTTTAAATTGGGTCGTTTCTGCGCGAGTATCTTTTAGCGATTGTGTCAATTCGATCAACATTGCTTCAACAGTTTGACGTAATCCCCATGCAGTCACTTCTTCTTTTTCAGCGATAAAACTACGATACAATTCTTTCGTTTTCACCTCTGATAATTGGACTTTGTTTTCTAATGCATAATTAATATTGGCGTTCAACTCAGCTGATTCGTTGCTGACATAGGTATACCAAAGCGCATAGTTTGTGGGCACCGCAGGTATTTTATGTTTTAGCATTAGAGGAATAGTTTGCTTTAAGGTGGCAAACGACTTTTCTAATTTATTGTTGGACATAAAATTTCCCTCTATATGTTGAGTTTGTCAGTGTATATGACTGAATCTAGGTTTGTGCATTTTATTCCTATGGGTAGATATAATATTACCTCATCTCTAATTGAATAATCATTTATTCTTGTTTGGATTTTTTGTGTCTATGGATTGATGTAATATCTTCATAATATTCAATGACAATCTGACGGCGATAAAAGACAAAATGGGCAAAAGAACAAAAATGTTACGCAGTGTTTGGTTATTAATTTTCTGTTTCTTTATGAGTAGTGTTATTGCAGATGAAAAAGTTGCGGTAGATAAAATGGAAACTTTAGCCCCTTTGCCCACTCATTGGCAACAATCCCACATGAAAGAACCCATTTTTGGGGGCTTAGTACATGTAATTGAAACCGGAAATCGCCATAAACAAACAATTATTTTAGTCCATGGCTTAGGTTACAGCGGTTTAAGAGATTGGCTTGATGTAATCCCAAGTCTGGAATCTGAATATCATATTGTTGCCTTAGATTTGCCCGGTTTTGGCGAGTCTGATAGTACTTCATTACAGCTAGCACCGCAGCGTTATGCAGAGTTACTAAAATGGTTGATCCCGCAGTTTTCAAAGCAAAAAGTAATCATTATTGGCCATTCTATGGGCGGCGCTATTAGTTTGCGTTTTACTTCTTCTTTTCCTGAGATGGTAGACAAGCTGATTATGGTGGATACAGCAGGGGTGTTACATCGTACAGCGTTTGTCAGGCACATGACACAAATGCCTGATCGCTATGCATTTTTAGCAAAATACCAAGAGCATTTTAATTTTGTCGATTCGGCGGTGAACAAATTTAATCGTTTTGTTAATCGAGTAAGTGGTTCAGTGCTAAGGAAACTAGATAAAATGCCTGATCCAACTTTGGTATTAATGAACAATCCATTAGCACAAAAGTATGCTTATAAAGACAGGCCTACTTTAAATGCCGCCATTGGCTTAATTAATGAAGACTTTTCAACCGCGCTTCACCAATTTTTGACCCCAACACATATTATCTGGGGGGAATATGATCGAGTTGCGCCGCTGAGGACTGGAGAATTATTACAATATCATTTAGACAATGCTCAACTTCATGTAGTTAAAAATGCTGGACATGTACCAATGAAAGATAAAACCGAAGATTTTTTACAAAAGTTAAGCATTGCACTGCGACATACACCGAAAAAAGCAAAAAAATATGTAACTGAATATAACGGTCAAACTGCTGATTTACATTGTAATAAACAAGAGGATATCGTTTATAGTGGGGTATATAGCAGTGTTTATATCAATAACTGTCGATACGTAACTTTAAATAAACTATCGGCTCGAAACTTGATTATTGAAAATTCGGAGGTAACTTTGGATGAAGTGAATATCACTTCAGATGTGGTGGCAATGGATATTAAAAATTCGTTTGTCACTATGACTAATGTTAGTTTAAGTGGCACTACAGCCTTGCGAGTAGAGGCTAGTACTGTAGATATAGCGGGAGCTAAGTTAGTGAGTTCTAACGATACAATTGAAGCGAAAGCCGATTCAATTATTTATCTGTCAGTCAGTGAAAAAGTACAAAATGGTTATCAACAATTTTTGCATGGTATATCTAAAGGTAATCATTTTTATTTACAGTGATGATTTGTATTTTTCACATAGTAGTGAGAGCTTGCTTTTGGGCAAACTGCACAATACTATTCTGTTGTGCAAGTAGCTGTAAGAAACTAATTTGAGTGTTTGCACTTTACGGCCTATTTATATTTAATATCAAAAAGGATTACAAATGAAAAAGATTGCAGCTGCTGCTTTAAGTAGTGTTTTATTATTATCGGCATTCTCTGCGAGTGCTGCCCCCGCAAAATCTGAGAAACAAGCAGCTCAAGCTGTGGAGTTTCGTCAGTCAATTTTTACTTTAATTAAGAGTAACGTTGGTGCATTAGGGGCAATGAATAAAGGGGCAATACCTTTTGATGCCGAAACCTTAAAAACCAATGGTATGCGACTCGAGCAGTTATCGCTAATGATTGAAGATTATTTAGAAACTGATACTTCAAACTTCAAAGTTAAAACTCATGCTGTAGATAAAATTTGGCAAAATAAAGCTGATTTTAGTAGCAAAATTAGTGATTTAACTGAAGCAGCGGTAAACCTTCAAGCGGTCGCTAAAAGTGGTGACGAAAGCCAGTATAAAAGTGCTATCGGTGGCGTATTCAAAACCTGTAAAGGTTGCCATGATAAGTATAAAGAAGATTAGTTTTTATTCTTGATTTAAAAAAGGCAGCTTATAAGCTGCCTTTTTTGTTTAAGCTGATTGGGTTAGTAGTAGTAATCCATTTCAGGAATGGGTGGATTGATTTCAACTAACCAATAGACAAACACAGCCACAACTATCATCACAATGATCGCTTTAAGTAATTGTGAATTAGCAATAGCTTGCTGCTCAGTGACCATTTTTTTGCCATGTAACATGGGACGAATTAAGTCATGTTTCAGAGCAAATTTATACCAACAAATTACTAATATATGTACCGCAATAAAGATCCACAAAAAGCTGAAAGTTTGGTGATGTAACCATTGCATAATACTTTGCAGCGAATCACTGACCGTTCCATAATAGGGACCTGAGTGGACAACGTCATCGGAAGTAAATAAGCCAGTAGTAGCTTGTATTCCAACTAATAACAAGACCAAAGGTAACATTAAGCCGCCAACAGGATTATGGCCAATAGTGGACGTGTCTTGTTTATTCATTAACGCTTTAATATAAGCAAACATGGCTTTGGGGCCAGCAATAAAACTACTAAATTTGGCGTATTTGGTACCAATAAACCCCCAGATTAATCTAAATATTATTAATCCTAAAATGAAATAACCTAGATAAAAATGGAAATCCATCGCATCCTCAATCACTTCAGCTGTGAACCACTGAGTGACTAAACATATAGCTAATATCCAATGGAATAAACGTACGGGTAAATCCCAGACAAGTCGTTTTTGCATGATTTTGTTGACCTATATAAATGTTATCTTATAAAGCAGTTTTATTATGCCATGATTGAGTGGCAGTTATATTACGCGGAACCGCTAATAATTTGTACCTGTGGAATGTCAGTATCGCCTTTTAAAACTTTTAATATGCCATCTTGGGTTAGGGTACGCATACCATCATTCATTGCTTGCGCTTTCATCGCGTGTACGGAAGCTTCTTTATATACAAGAGTTCTTAATTCTCCGGTCATAGACAATAACTCGTGAACACCTGTTCTGCCTCTATAACCGGTATCACCACATTCTTCACATCCTTTGCCTCTAAATAACATTATTTGTTCAGGTAAATTAAGCTCCGGTAGATATTCTTCACCATATTGACGTTTGATAAAGGCAACTTCTGCATCTGTAGCAGGATATTTTTCTTTGCAATTAGAGCAGATGGTTCGAATCAGGCGTTGAGCTAATATACCCACACAAGCATCGGAAAAGTTAACAGGATCTAATCCTAGGTCTAATAAACGGGTGATGGTTTCTGGGGCCGAGTTAGTATGTAAAGTAGAAAATACTAAGTGACCGGTTAGAGAGGCTTCAATACCTGCATGTGCGGTTTCTTTATCGCGCATTTCTCCGATCAAAATAATATCGGGATCAGCTCGTAAAAACGCCCGTAAGGCATTAGCAAAAGTAAAACCAATCTTAGGGCTAACTTGTACTTGCTGTAATCCTGGTTGGGTGATTTCAACTGGATCTTCAGCAGTCCAAATCTTTTTCTCGGGAGTGTTAATATGACCTAGTACGGCATGTAGGGTAGTGGTTTTACCTGAACCTGTTGGCCCAACGACTAACATAATGCCGTGGGGTTTTTGCACCAATTCTAGGATCTTGTCATGGTTTCTTGGTGATAAATTTAGTTTACTCATTGGCATGGCACCGCCCGCAGCCAAAATCCGCATGACTACGCCTTCACCGGCAACAGTGGGAATAGTGGCGACCCGCACTTCAATTAGTTGTCCTGACATGCGAAACGATAACTTACCATCTTGTGGTACTCGTTTTTCAGCAATGTTCAAATTGGACATAATTTTAATCCGTGCAATCACAGCATTATGGTGGGAAGCAGGTACTTGCGTGATATCTCGGCAAACTCCATCGATGCGCATTCTAACCCTTGTCGGTGCATTCTTTTCAGGATCGACATGAATGTCAGACGCATTCAAACGTTTAGCATCATGTAATACGCGGCTGACAAGTCTGACAACCGCCGGAGCGTCATCAGACATTTCATCACTAAGTTCGTCGGTTTCTTCGGCACTGGTGCCTATTTCGTCAAGGATTTCATCCATTGCGCCTGGGCCAGCTCCACCGCCAGCTGCTTCGCCCAAATATTGCAATACTATATTAGGCAGAGAGACGTAGATTTCGTAACTATCTATGCCTAAGGCGCTTTCAATCTCCATTAATAACGTCGCATTGTTCGGTTCAGCCATTAAGACAATGGGGTTTTCTGCGACGTCAGCGATGACTGCGACTAAGTTACGTTTTAAATAAGATAAATTTAACTTACTTTCACTTTGATATAAGTGATATTTGTCAGGTAAGTAGGATAAATAGGGCACCTGATAGTGCACAGATAAGGCCATACCTAAGTCATCGTCAGGCACTCGGTATTCAGAGGCTAAACGTTGTACGAGTTGTTTGTTGTCGTTGCTAGATTGTTTTATCTTGCTGAGTTGACTGTCTGTGATTAAATTTCTATGTACTAAATAATCAAAAGGTTCACTAGTGCCACCTAACTCATACCGGAATTTTTTACCTATTATTTCGGATACTTTATTGGCTAGGTCTAAGTCTGAATTGCTAAATGCTCCCTGTTTTTTATTGATAACCTGCATTACTCCCATTAATACCCCTGCATCCAAAATTGGGATACAAATGATATTACGGGTAATAAAGGTAGAGCTTTTATCAAATTTATCAGCAAAATTAAGCCGCTTATGAATATTGGCTAACTCTTCTTTATCATAAGGGTCATTAATTAATAGAGGTAGTTGGCTAAGCGCGACATATCCAGCAATCGACATTGGGCTGATAGGTACTTTAATTTCTTTGGTTTCTTTACCCGTTTTAAAGCGGGCGACAAGATCTTGATGTTGACGACGACGCATAAAAATACTCATGCGTTCAGCACCAAACCACTCGAGAACATAAGGTTCTAATTTATGATAAGCATCCAGCAGAGATGGATAAGTGGTTAACAGTTGATTGATATGATCAAACTTGTTTTGATGTGCGTCAGTATCTGTCATTTATTTTATTTAAGTTGCGTTATTTTTATTTGTTTTGCAAACCTTACTATACCCGACACAGACCAGACAGCAAATAGCTTAATTTGAATAGTGTTTTGCCGAGCACAGACAATAGAAAGTTGCTTTGTAAATGAATAAGATTGAATACCTAACACAGTTTTTTAAATAAAGACTTGTCAGGGGGTGGATTATCTGTATAATTCGCCGCCTCATTGTCTTAGCGGATAATGTAATTGGTCAGGGCTAAAGTATAACTTTGCTTGCAAAGCACGTTAGTTCACAAAATACCAATAGAAAAAAACAGGGCCCCAATTGTGGGCTAATAGTTTACACGCATCCTCCTATCAATATTAATTTGATGGTGTGGATGATTTTTTTTGTTCTTTCGATTGGAGCTAAATCGATGCCAAATCAAAGAATTCGCATTCGTTTGAAAGCGTTTGATCATAAGTTGATCGATCAGTCTACGGCTGAAATCGTTGAAACTGCGAAGCGTACAGGTGCTCAGGTTAGCGGTCCTATTCCACTACCTACACGTAAAGAGCGCTATACAATTCTTACTTCACCGCATGTTAATAAAGATGCACGTGACCAGTATGAGATTCGTACACATAAGCGTTTGGTAGATATCATTGAGCCTACTGATAAAACAGTAGACGCGTTAATGAGATTGGACTTGGCTGCTGGTGTTGATGTTCAAATCAGCCTGGGCTAACAAGAGAGGGTTTTAACATGGCGATTGGTCTTATCGGTCGTAAAGTAGGAATGACACGTATCTTCACTGAAGATGGTGTTTCAATTCCTGTGACTGTTATTGAAGCCACCCCGAACCGTGTTACTCAGTTACGTACTGAAGAAACCGACGGGTATAAGGCGCTTCAAGTAACCGCTGGCGACAAAAAAGCAAACCGCGTTAATAAAGCTGCAGCAGGTCATTTTGCTAAAGCTGGCGTGGAAGCTGGTCGCGGATTATGGGAGTTCCGCTTGGACGACAACGAAGGTGAAGGCATAGAAGTAGGCAGTGAAATTACTGTTGAAATTTTTGCTGACACTAAAATGGTTGACGTTGCAGGTACTTCTAAAGGTAAAGGTTTCCAAGGTGCTATTAAGCGCTGGAACTTTAGCCACCAACGTAACACACATGGTAACTCATTGTCGCATCGTGCCCCTGGTTCGATTGGTCAAAACCAATCACCTGGTAAAGTTTTCAAAGGTAAGAAAATGGCCGGTCAGATGGGTAACAAGCGTGCAACAGTGCAGTCTTTAGATGTAGTACGAGTTGATGCAGAGAACAATCTTTTATTAGTAAAAGGTACAGTTCCTGGAGCAACTGGTGGCGATGTCATTATCAAAGCTGCAGTTAAAGCGTAACGTCTGGGGAGTTAAGTGATGGAATTAGTATTGAAAGATGCGCAAAGCGCTCTTGAAGTATCCGAAGCAACCTTTGGACGTGATTTTAACGAAGCACTAGTACATCAAGTAGTAGTTGCATTCGGTGCAGGAGCTCGTCAGGGTTCTAAAGCACAAAAAACACGCTCTGAAGTACGCGGTGGTGGTGCCAAACCTTGGCGTCAAAAAGGAACAGGTCGTGCCCGTGCTGGTACAATCCGTAGTCCTATCTGGCGTTCTGGTGGTGTAACATTCGCAGCGAAGCCTCAGGATCACAGCCAAAAGGTTAACAAAAAGATGTACCGTGGTGCGATTCAAAGCATCCTTTCAGAATTGGTACGTCAAGAACGTTTAATCGTGGTTGAAAAATTTGAAGTTGAAGGCCCTAAGACTAAAGCATTACAGTCTAAATTAGCGGCTCTTGAACTTAAAGATGTGCTTATTGTTACATCAGAAGTTGATGAGAACTTGTTCTTGTCTGCACGCAACTTGTATAAAGTTGATGTGCGTGATGTACAGGGTATTGACCCAGTAAGTCTTATTGCATTCGAAAAAGTATTGATGACTGCTGATGCAGTTAAGCAATTAGAGGAGTCGCTAGCATGATAAATGAAGAGCGTCTACTTAAGGTGTTATTAGCACCACATGTTTCTGAAAAAGCAACGCTATCTGCTGAAAAAAACAACACTGTTGTTTTGAAAGTAGTCAAAGATGCGAACAAAGAAGAAATCAAAGCTGCAGTTGAAAAATTGTTTGAAGTTGAAGTTAATTCTGTTCGTACCCTAAACGTTAAGGGTAAAACCAAACGTCACGGTGCATCTTTCGGCAAGCGTAAAGACTGGAAAAAAGCTTACGTTGTGCTTAAAGAAGGTCAAGACATCGACTTTGCTGGCAGCGAAGGCTAAGAAGGGGATTAGATATGCCATTATTGAAAGCTAAGCCGACTTCTGCTGGTCGTCGTCACGTAGTTCAGGTTATTAACCCTGATCTACACAAAGGCGCACCTTATGCTCCTTTGCTTGAAAAAAACAGCAAATCTGGTGGTCGTAACAACAATGGACGCATTACCGTGCGTCACATTGGTGGTGGCCATAAGCATCATTATCGTGTAATCGATTTTAAACGTAACAAAGATGGCATTCCTGCTAAAATTGAACGTTTAGAATATGATCCTAACCGATCTGCAAACATCTGTTTGGTGTTATATGCAGATGGTGAACGTCGTTATATTTTAGCTCCTAAAGGCGCTAAAGCTGGTGATGCGATCCAATCAGGTTCTGATGCACCAATTAAAGCTGGTAATACTTTACCAATGCGTAACATTCCAGTAGGTACTACGGTACACGCTATTGAAATGAAGCCTGGTAAAGGTGCTCAAATTGCTCGTTCCGCAGGTGCTTACGCACAGATCCTAGCTCGTGCCGAAGGTTATGTAACTCTTCGTTTACGTTCTGGTGAAGTTCGTCGAGTATTGGCAGATTGTCGTGCCACCATTGGTGAAATCGGCAATGCAGAACACATGCTACGTTCACTTGGTAAAGCCGGTGCGAACAGATGGCGCGGTATCCGCCCAACTGTACGTGGTGTTGCCATGAACCCTGTAGATCACCCACACGGTGGTGGTGAAGGTCGTACTTCTGGTGGCCGTCATCCGGTATCACCATGGGGCGTACCTACTAAGGGTAAGAAAACACGTAGTAACAAGCGTACTGATAAATTAATCGTACGTCGTCGTAATAAGTAACAGCGAGGATTCACCATGCCACGTTCTCTCAAGAAGGGTCCATTTATAGACCTACACTTGCTGAAGAAGGTCGAGGCTGCAGTGGAGAAAGGCGAGAAAAAACCAATCAAGACTTGGTCTCGCCGCTCTATGATCATCCCAGATATGATTGGGTTGACCATTGCAGTCCATAACGGTCGCCAACACGTTCCTGTATTTGTCAGTGACGAAATGGTCGGCCACAAATTGGGCGAATTTGCTCCAACGCGTACTTACCGTGGCCATGTCGCGGATAAGAAAGCCAAGAGATAGGAAATAGATTATGGAAGCTTTTGCTAAACATCGTCATGCTCGTACCTCTGCTCAAAAGGCACGCTTGGTAGCAGATCAAATTCGTGGTTTACACGTTGAAAAAGCACTTGAAGTTTTGGCTTATAGCCCGAAGAAAGGTGCGGATCTAGTTAAGAAAGTACTAGAATCAGCGATTGCGAACGCCGAACACAACGAAGGTGCAGATATTGACGAATTGACAGTATCTCAAATCTTTGTTGACGAAGGTCCAACTATGAAGCGTATCAAGACTCGAGCGAAAGGTCGTGCTGATCGTATATTTAAGCGTAGCAGTCACATCACTGTTGTTGTGTCTGATAACTAGGAGAAGATAATGGGACAGAAGGTACATCCTACGGGCATACGCCTGGGTATCAGCAAACCATGGACATCTACCTGGTACGCTAATACTGCAGATTATGCGAATAACCTGTTTAATGACCATCAGGTACGTCAGTATCTGACTAAGGCACTTAAAAGTGCTTCACTTTCGAAATTGATTATCGAACGTCCAGCGAAGAGCATACGTGTAACTATACACACTGCTCGTCCGGGTGTTGTTATCGGTAAAAAAGGTGAAGACGTTGAGAAGCTACGTAAGCATGTATCTAAGCTAGCCGGTGTGCCAGCTCAGATCAACATTGCTGAAGTACGCAAGCCAGAGTTAGATGGTCAACTAGTTGCGGATAGCATTGCTAGCCAACTAGAACGTCGTGTTATGTTCCGTCGTGCTATGAAGCGTGCGGTACAAAACGCAATGAGAATTGGTGCTAAGGGTATCAAAGTTGAAGTTAGTGGTCGTTTAGGCGGCGCTGAAATTGCTCGTTCAGAGTGGTATCGTGAAGGTCGTGTTCCATTACACACATTCCGCGCAGATATCGACTATGCAACATCTGAAGCAGCAACTCAATACGGTATCATTGGCGTAAAAGTATGGATCTTCAAAGGTGAAGTATTAGGTGGTTTACCACTTACTCACGAGCAGCCAGCTGCCGCACCTAAGAAGAAAGGCCGTGCTCCTAAGCGTGAGGGCTAATTATGTTACAACCTAAACGTATGAAGTTCCGTAAAATGCACAAAGGTCGTAACCGTGGCTTTGCCGCTGGTAGCGACGTTAGTTTTGGTACTTACGGGTTGAAAGCGGTTGGACGTGGTCGTATGACTGCTCGCCAAATCGAAGCAGCTCGTCGTGCAATGACTCGTGCAGTTAAACGTCAAGGCAAAATTTGGATTAGGGTTTTCCCTGATAAGCCGATTACTGAGAAGCCTCTAGAAGTGCGTCAAGGTAAAGGTAAAGGTAACGTTGAATATTGGGTTTGCCAAATTCAGCCAGGTCGTGTGCTATATGAAATGGAAGGTGTTCCAGAAGAATTAGCTCGCGAAGCCTTTGAATTGGCAGCATCTAAATTGCCATTTAAAACCACTTTTGTAACTCGGACGGTGATGTAATGAATGCCACAGAACTGAAAGAAAAAAGCGTAGAAGAATTGAACGCAGAGCTATTAAACTTGCTTCGTGAACAATTTAACTTGCGTATGCAAGCGAGCACAGGTCAGCTTGAAAAAACTGACGGTCTTCGTAAAGTGCGTCGCAGTATCGCGCGTGTTAAAACCATTCTGACTGAAAAGGCTGCTGCGCCTTCTGTAGGAGCATAATATGACTGAACAAACAGTTCGTACAGTACAAGGTCGTGTGGTTAGCAACAAAATGGAGAAATCTATTACTGTTGCAGTAGAACGTAAAGTGAAACACCCTATTTATGGTAAGTTCATTAAGCGCACTACTAAGCTACATGCACATGACGAAACTAACCAGTGTAACGAAGGCGACGTAGTAACAATACGTGAATGTCGTCCTTTGTCTAAGTCAAAAAACTGGACTTTAGTAGACGTTATTACTAAAGCTTAATTGCTGAAGTAAAAGTAATATAAAAGGCGCTTATCGTAAGGTAAGCGCCTTTTTTGTTTGTATTAGCTTGCGAAATAGCATTTATCAATCTGACACGGTAGAATTAGGCAAATAATAAGAACATAAAATTTAAGTGTATTGTTTTTTACACTTTTAGTGATTTTCAGGAATACCTAACGTAAATGGAATCGACTTTTTACCACATCCATTCTGCAGAAATACATTTTGTCGGTGAGCAACATACATCCCAGAAATGGGCTGCTATGGTCGCTAATTATATGCAATTATTTACTCACCATACTGGCAAAAGCTGGTTGTTATATGAGCCAGATAGTTATGTTTTCTCAGCGTTATTTTACGCACTGCTTGCCTCTGGTAAATCAATTGTTCTGCCGCAAAATGCGCAACCAGAACATATAAAACAGGTCAAAACATCGGTCGATGCAAGTGTCGGAGACAGCAGTATCGAACCTACTATTGAATCTAGTCTTGATTGTCAGTTTCATTCACATATTAGTTTATCTATTCCACAAAATGCCGACATTTTCTTTTACACATCAGGTTCAACTGGTGTACCTAAAATAGTGAAAAAGCAATATAAGTTGTTACAACTAGAAGTCGATGTTTTAGAGAAAGAATTTGCAGCTAGAGTCACTGGTAGTACTTTTTTATCTACCGTACCTCATCAACATATTTATGGTTTATTGTTCAAGATGTTATGGCCTATCACTAAAGGCCATGCTCTTGTGTGTCAAGCCTTTGAATACCCAGAGCAACTTGCGAATAAAGTATTAGCTGAAGATATATCCCAGGTGACTATTGTTTCTAGCCCTGCTCAGTTACATAGGATGGCTTTAGATAACCCATTGCTACCCATAAGCGATAAAGTGAAAAGCATATTCTCTTCAGGCGGGCCTTTGGATGCCAATAAAAACTTAATTCTACAACAAACTTTAACCTGCGATATCGTAGAGGTATTTGGCAGCACCGAAACCGGTGGTATTGGTTGGCGTAAAAAAAATACACTGCATGACAATGATTGGCTGGCATTTAACAACATTAAGCTAGCCTATCAACCGAATAGTGACTTGTTGGCTATTTCTTCGCCCTATATTCAGCAAGATGAGTATTATGCTGATGATAGAGTTGAGATCCTTCAGGCTGGCCGCTTCCGTGTTTTAGGACGTGCCGACAGCGTGGTTAAAATTGAAGAAAAAAGAGTATCACTTGATGAAGTGCAAGAAAGACTGAAACAGCATGAATATATTGATGATGTATTTGTGGTGGTAATAGGTTCACCCCGCCGAAAGTTGGCTGCATTAATTGTACTCAATAGTGTAGGTTTAAAAGCCACTGAAAAATTGAAGAAAATCGAGCTAAATCGGCTATTCAAAGACTATTTATCTAATTGGTACGAAGCCATTTTGCTACCAAAAAAATATAGATATCCAACTGAATTACCCTATAATGCCAGAGGAAAATTGAGTAGGCTGGAAGCGGAGTCGTATTTTGACTAAAGATGTTTATCATGGGAATGTTTTAGCAACGAATGTTGCAGAGAATAGTGTGACTATTCAGCTCGAAATTCCTGAAAATCTCTATTATTTTGCTGGGCATTTTCCTGCAGCCCCTGTGTTACCCGGAGTGGTAATGACTCATTGGGTAATGGAATATTTAACCGAATATTATGCTGTCGACGCATCTAACTTTATTGGTTTAAGTGCCCTTAAATTCCAGATTATTATCCGCCCTAAATATCAATTAACTCTAGTGTTAAAAAAACTCAATGATAAAAAATACTCGTTTAGTTATAGCTCGGACCACGGGCAGCATGCATCGGGTAAGGTTTTGTTTGAGTGACTTCGCAGTATTGTTTCGTTATACCTAATTATAACCATGCCGATGTGATTGAAAGTACTATAACTAGCCTTCAATCCTTTCAAATGCAGATTATCCTGGTGGATGATGGTAGTAATTTAGCCACTCAAACTGTTTTGTCTGCAATTGATCGTGAGTTCGATAATGTGGTGTTAATACGCAGAGAACAAAATGGTGGCAAAGGTGCTGCAGTCGACACCGGCTTAAAAAAAGCCCATGAGTTAGGTATGACTCATGCTTTGCAAGTTGATGCTGATGGTCAACATGATTTATCTGATGTTGAAACCTTATTGGCTGAATCTCGTGCTTTTCCTAATTGTTTGATCAGCGGTAGACCCATTTATGATGACAGTATTTCAAAAGGGCGATATTACGGTCGTTTTATCACACATTTTTGGGTGTGGGTTGAAACATTATCATTGCAGATTAAAGATTCAATGTGTGGATTTAGGGTGTATCCCTTAGATGCCTATGCTCAATTGGCTGATAAGGTTAGTTTGGGCAAACGAATGGATTACGACATAGAAGTCATGGTCAGATTATATTGGCAAGGTCTAAATGTCAGGTTTATTGCTACTAAGGTGCATTATCCTGAAGGTGGAATTTCACACTTCAATGCTTGGAATGACAATTGGTTAATTTCCAAAATGCATAGCAAGCTATTTTTTGGCATGTTACTACGCAGTCCAAGCTTATTATTACGACATTTTAATAGGTAATCATGCAACAAAATCAACATTGGTCCAGTCTTAAAGAGCGTGGCAATATATTCGGTATTCAATGCCTAGTTTTTGTCTATAAAGTATTTGGAAAATGGCTTTTTCAAATATGCCTGTTTCCTGTGATGCTGTATTTTTATCTCACAGGACGGATTGCTCGACATGCGGCAAAGGATTATTGGTGTCAAATAGAAAAAACTCAAAATATTGAGTGCTCAAAAGGCATAAGATTGCACCGCCATGCATTTAAAATATTTATTACTTTTGGCTTAGCCATAGTCGATAAATTTGATGCTTGGTTAGGTAAAATACATATTGATGACATTGAAATTATGAACCCAGATGTCTACAGCAAGTTAACTTCCGGTCAAGGGGCTGTGATATTAAGCGCTCATCTTGGCAACATGGAAATATGCCGAGCTATTTTTAGTTCAGGTGAAAATAAGAAAAAGTTAAACGTCATTACTTATAATGAACATGCTCCTTCTTTTAATAACTTTCTTAAACGTATCAATCCAGACGCAGCGATTAATTTTATTCATGTAAATAACTTTGGGCCAGACGACACTATCATGCTTAAACAAAAAATTGATGATGGTGAAGCAGTGGTGATATTTGCCGATCGAACTTCGGTGAATAATCCTGAGAGTGTTAACTTTGTGCCATTTTTATCTAAGCCCGCGCCGATTGCGATCGGCCCTTTTGCCTTAGCCACAATTATGGAGTGCCCAGTGTATTTTATGACTTGTTTAAAAAACTCTGAAAGTGGACGGTATCAAACTTATATTGAAGATTTTGCCCAACCCACCAAAGTAAAACGTAAAGAACGAAAGCAGTATTTTCAAAGTTTAATGGAAAAATATACCCAGAGATTAGGTCATTATTGTTTAAAAGAACCTTATCAATGGAATAATTTTTTCGACTTTTGGCGGGCAAATGAAACAAATAATTCAAATCAATCAGAGAAAAATAAAGATAAAGCGGGAGTTAGCTAAATGGAGTCAGGCTTGAATAAGTTATGTTTCGGTGCAAAAAAACTCTCTATACAAGATGTGGTGAGAGTTGCTAAAACGGGTCAACAAGTTGAGTTGTCTACAGACAAAAGTTTTACCGATAAAATAGATCAAGGTGTGCGTTTTCTTGATCAATTATTGGAAGAAGATGGGCATATTTATGGCGTGACTACGGGTTACGGTGACTCTTGTACCGTAGAAGTGCCTCTATCTTTAGTGGATGAGCTACCTATTCATTTAACTCGCTTTCATGGCTGTGGTTTAGGTGACTTTTTCAGTATAGAAGAAGGTCGTGCGATTCTTGCGACACGTTTAGCTTCATTATCTCAAGGTTACTCGGGAGTTAGCTGGGACTTATTGAATTTATTAGTGGCTATGCTCAATCAGAACATTATTCCTGTTATTCCCCAGGAAGGATCAGTTGGTGCAAGTGGCGATTTAACACCATTATCTTATATTGCAGGTGCTTTGATTGGCGAAAGAGATGTGTATTTCCAAGATACCATCATGCAAAGTTCTGAAGCATTCAAATTGGCCGGTCTTAAACCCATTAAGCTAAGACCAAAAGAAGGCTTGGCAATAATGAATGGTACGGCTGTGATGACAGCTTTGGCTTGCTTAGCTTTTGAACGAGCTACCTATTTAGCTAAACTAATGGCCAGAATTACCGCGCTTTCTAGTTTGGCATTAAAAGGTAACAGTAACCACTTTGATGATATTTTATTTAGTGTGAAGCCTCATCCTGGTCAAAACCAAATTGCCTCTTGGATCCAGAACGATCTTAATCATCACACTCATCCACGTAATTCCCAACGACTACAAGATCGTTATTCTATTCGATGTGCGCCACACATAATTGGGGTGTTGCAAGATAGTTTACCTTGGTTTGAAAGCATGATTACCAATGAGCTAAACAGTGCTAACGATAACCCAATCATAGATGGTATTGGTCAGCATGTTTTACATGGTGGGCATTTTTATGGTGGTCATATCGCTATGGCGATGGATTCATTAAAAAACTGTGTAGCCAATTTGGCTGACTTAGCTGACAGACAAATTGCCACTATGGTAGATGTCAAAATGAATCATGGTTTGCCTTCTAATTTGTCTGGCGCTAAAGGCGACAGGCGTTTTATCAACCATGGTTTTAAAGCGATTCAAATTGGTTGCTCTGCATGGACCGCAGAAGCGCTGAAACTAACTATGCCAGCCAGTGTGTTTTCTCGCTCTACTGAATGTCACAATCAAGATAAAGTGAGTATGGGGACTATTGCTGCTAGAGATTGTTTACGAGTCTTACAGTTAACTGAACAGGTGGTTGCGGCTACTTTGTTGGCATCAGTGCAAGGGGTATGGTTACGTATCCAGAGTAATGAATTAGATAAACAATCTTTGACAACTGAAATGGCCACTATGTTAGATGATATTGGGGAGTTCTTTCAGTTGATAGAGGAAGATAGACCTACAGATAAGTTATTGCGCCAAACCGTAAATTATGTGCAGCAACAAAAATGGTCTTTATATGAAAGCTAAATCCATAGTCAGTCATTCGACTGAAATGGAAGTGCAATTTTTTGATGTAGATTCTATGCGTGTGGTATGGCATGGCAACTATGTTAAATATTTAGAAGTTGCCCGTTGTGAATTACTTAAATTGTTCGATTATAACTATCTAGCTATGGAAGCTTCTGGTTATGTGTGGCCGATTGTTGATATGCGTCTGAAATATGTCGCTTCGGCTAAATTGAGTGATTGTATAGTGGTTGAAGCTAGTTTGGTTGAATATCAAACCAGAATGAAAATTGAATATATTATTAAAGATAAAGCCACGGGTAAGGTCTTAAATAAGGCCTATACCATACAAGTGGCTGTAGATATGGCGGATGGTGAAATGCTGTTTGAAACACCACAATGTCTAATCGATAAATTAACACCCTATATTGGTAAACATTAAATTCATTCCAGAATTAACAACTGATGTCTTGGATGTATTTTTACCCTTTAGTTAACATGCGTTTGTATTTATGGAGCAAATAAAAATGAGTAACACAGAAGTTTGTGATGTAGTGATTATAGGAGCGGGGCCTTCTGGAGCGATTGCCGCTGCTATGCTAGCTAAAAAAGGCTGGAATATCATGGTTATCGAACGAGAAGTGTTTCCTCGTTTTTCTATCGGTGAGAGTTTATTGCCCCACTGTATGGAATTTGTTGAACAAGCGGGCATGTTAGACGCTCTGCATGAGCATGCAGAGGAACTTGGATTTCAATATAAAAATGGCGCCGCTTTTTATCGTAATGGCGAACGTTCAGACTTTGATTTTGAACAAAAATTTTCGCAGGGCCCAGGTACTACATACCAAGTGAAGCGTGCAGTCTTTGATAAATTATTGGCAGATGAAGCCGAAAAAGCTGGAGCCAATTTTAGGTATCAACAAACTGTATTATCTGTTGAAACTGACGAGCAAGGCGCATGCCTTGAAATTGGTAGTGAGCAAGGTAATTATCAATTAACGGCTAAGTTTGTGTTAGATGCTAGTGGATTTGGTCGAGTGCTGCCTCGTTTACTGGATTTAGAAACGCCCAGTAATTTAACTAACCGCAAAGCAGTGTTTACGCATTTCAAAGATAATATGCCTGCTAATGCTAATTTCGATCGTCAAAAAATATTGATTACTGTGCATCCAACTATTGCTGATGTATGGTATTGGTTGATCCCTTTTTCTGATGGTACATCCAGTATTGGTGTGGTCACTCGACCAGAGTTTTTAGATGACTCGCAAACACCTGAAGAGCAACTTCTAAAGTTCATACACGAGGATGATAATTTATCAGTTTTATTGGCTGATGCAGAAATGTTACAACCTGCTCGTGTGATTGGTGGTTATTCTGCCAGTGTCAAATCGTTACATGGACCGAGTTATGCGTTATTGGGTAATGCAGGTGAGTTCCTTGATCCTGTGTTTTCTTCTGGGGTGACCATTGCTATGCGCTCAGCCGCTTCTGCTGCAACTTTACTTGATCGCCAGTTGTCAGGGGAAACCATAGATTGGCAAGTTGACTATGATGAACCTCTACGTAAGGGGATAGAGGTATTTAAGACCTTTGTTATGTCTTGGTATGATACCGGTTTTCAAAATGTAATTTTCTTCCAAAGCGAAGAATCTGAAGTTAAGCCTATGATTACTTCTATACTTGCTGGATATGCATGGGATGAAACCAATCCATTTGTAAAAAGTTCGACTCGGGGTTTAAGAATGTTAACTAAGTTATGTGAGGCTGATTAGTTTGTTTCACCTTAAACCTATTTATATTAATGGTTTGGGTTTGTGTAACCCACTAGGAACCAGTGCTGAAGAAGTGGCCAAAAACTTGTTTGCTGGTTCGCAAGCGGGCATGGTTGAGCGCACAGATTTACTCAACCATGGCAATATCTATGTTGGTCAAGTATCCGCTACATTGCCTGACTTAAGTCATTTTCCTAAACATTTTCAAAGCCGTAATAATCAATTGGCTCTAATGGCTTATCAACAAATCGAAAGTATAGTAGATGATCTTAAAGCAGAATATTCTGCGCACAGAATCGGGGTGATTTTAGGTAGTAGCACCTCAGGTATTGCTCAAGGCGAAGAGGCTATGTTGTACCGAGTTGAGCAAGGAAACTTTCCCGATAGTTATGATTATCAAGTGCAAGAATTGTCTAATCCAGCGGAGTTCATTAGTGAATACGCAGGAATCCAAGGTTATGTTTCAGTCATTTCTACTGCATGTTCATCTAGTGCTAAAACCTTTATTACCGCCGCAGAAATGATTCACGCTGGGTTATTGGACGCTGTAATTGTGGGAGGTGTTGACTCATTATGTGGCATGACTGTAAATGGTTTTAGTGCTTTAGAATCTACTTCATCTGCAATTTGTAACCCTTCAAGTGTTAATCGTGATGGCATTAACATCGGTGAAGCTGCGGCTTTAGCTGTGGTTAGCGGTAAAAAGTCCGCTATTAAATTATGTGGTGGAGGAGAGTCGAGTGACGCTCACCATATGTCGGCGCCTCATCCTGAAGGCCAAGGCGCAATGGTGGCCATGCAGCAAGCTATTAATAACGCAGGGCTAAGCGCAGACAATATCGATTACATAAATTTACATGGTACAGCCACGCCTAAGAATGATGAAATGGAAGCGATTGCAGTATCCAGCATTTTTACCGATAAGCCTTATGTTAGTTCAACTAAGGGTTATACGGGCCATACATTGGGCGCTGCTGGCGCAACAGAAATCGCATTTTGTTATCTCGCTTTGCAACAGCAAAAAATGCCGGAACATTTATGGGATGGAGCAGAAGATCCCGCTATGCCTACTTTAAATTGGGTTTCAAAAAGATCTAATTTAACTAAGCGTTTACGCTACTGTTTAAGTAATTCTTTCGCCTTTGGTGGAAATAATGTCAGTTTAGTTATAGGCCTAAGCGATGAATAAATATGCGATAGAACAAATTGTACCCCATGACCATCCTATGATTTTAGTGGATGAATTAGTTAGTTATTCTGCTTCTTCTGCTTGTTGTTCGGTTAAAATTCACCCTGAAAGCAATTTTTATAATAGTGAAAAAAAATCAGTACCTGCGTATGTGGGATTAGAGTACTTAGCGCAAACTATTGCCGCTTATGCCAATGCACTTAATATCGATGATGGGGGAGAAGTGGCCCTAGGATTTTTAGTCAGTGCGCGAAATTACGTAGCTAACGTTAGTGAGTTTAAATTGGGTACGACTTTGACCACTTCTGTGACTAAGCTGTTTAAAGAAGACAATGGCTTAAGTGTATTTGATTGTACAATCTTGCATAACGATGAGGTAATTGTTGAAGCGAAGATTAATGTTTATGAACCAGAAGATCCCAGTCTATATTTGACGGAGCAAGCAGAAAAATGACAAAAAGAGTATTAGTAACCGGCTCCAGTAAAGGTATTGGTAAAGCTGTAGCATTGCGATTAGCTAAAGATGGTTTTGATGTAACCGTGCATTGTCGAGGTGATCTTGCCAGTGCAAATGAAGTGGTTGAACAAATTAAAGCCCTTGGCAGAGAAAGTTATTGTTTGCAGTTTGATGTAGCCAATCGTAGTCAAACTAAAGGTATCTTAGAGCAAGATCTTACTGATAAGGGCGCTTATTATGGAGTTGTCTGTAACGCTGGCATTACTCGAGATACGGCGTTTCCTGCAATGACTGAAAACGAATGGGATGATGTGGTACATACTAACCTAGATGCCATATATAACGTACTACATCCATTAGTTATGCCTATGGTCAGGTCGAGAAAAGGTGGACGTATAGTTACAATGGCGTCTGTGTCAGGTTTGATAGGTAATCGTGGGCAAGTCAATTACAGCGCTTCAAAAGCTGGCGTGATTGGTGCCACTAAAGCTTTAGCTTTAGAACTGGCTAAACGTAAAATTACCGTCAACTGTGTTGCCCCTGGATTAATTGATACAGGTATGACAGATGAATTACCTATGGATGAAATCATGAAAATGATCCCACTAAGAAGAGCAGGGCAGGCCCAAGAAGTTGCAGGCTCTGTGGCATTTTTAATGTCTGACGATGCAGCATATATCACTCGTCAGGTACTTTCGGTTAATGGCGGTATGGCGTAATGAAACGTGTTGTAGTAACAGGAATGGCTTCAATTACCGCCTTGGGTGATAACTGGCAGACTTTCGAAGCTGGCTTAAGAAAGAAAAAAAACGCAGTCATTCGGATGGCTGAATGGCAGGACGTTAAAGGATTAAACACTGATTTAGCCGCGCCTATTTTAGATTTTAAAAAACCAGAACATTACACCCGCAAACAAACACGCTCCATGGGACGTTTGTCGGTTATGGCGACCCGCAGTGCCGAGCTCGCTCTTGAACAAAGTCAATTATTGAATAGCGAAGTATTAACTAATGGTGATACAGGTGTGGCATATGGATCTTCCATAGGCTCAACCCCTCCTTTAATTGGTTTTGGTGACTTACTTAAACACCATGATATGTCAGGTATGACTGCTACTAGTTATATTAAAATGATGAACCATACCTCAGCTGTGAATATTGGCGTATTTTTTGGCATTAAAGGGCGTATTCATACTACTAGTTCTGCCTGTACCTCTGGTTCTCAAGGTATTGGTTATGCTTATGAAGCAATAAAATATGGTAAACAAAAGGTAATGGTTGCGGGAGGCGGTGAAGAGCTCTGCCTTTCAGAAGTCGCTGTGTTTGATACTTTGTTTGCCACTAGTACTAAAATGGAACACCCCGAATTAACTCCTCGACCATTTGATGTAGAAAGAGATGGCTTAGTCATAGGTGAAGGAGCCAGTACCCTTATTCTTGAAGAAAGAGAGCATGCTATTGCGCGTGGTGTGCCTATTTTGGCTGAGATAGTCGGTTTTGGTACCAACTCTGATGGACTACATGTTACTCAGCCCAATAAAGATACTATGGCCATTTCAATGGAACTAGCTCTGCAAGACGCGGGACTGTCAGCGGCTGAAATTGGTTATGTATGTGCCCACGGCACTGCTACTGTTAAAGGTGATATTGCCGAAACTCAAGCTACCGAACAAGTTTTAGGTAAGAATAAACCGGTTAGCTCGTTAAAAAGTTACTTGGGTCATACTCTGGGAGCTTGCGGTGCAATCGAAGCTTGGGCTTGTATCGAGATGATGAACCGAAATTGGTTTGCGCCAACAATTCAGTTGGATAATATCGACCCTTTGTGTGGTGAGTTAGAATATATTGTAGGTGATGGTGCAACCATTGATACCAACTATGTGATGACTAATAACTTTGCGTTTGGTGGTATTAATACATCGTTAATTTTTAAACGAATGATATAAAATTATAACTCACCGAATATAAAAACGGCCTCATTTGAGGCCGTTTTTTTGATACTGAGTAACGATTATAAACGTACTTCTTTTACTTTGCCGTTGTTATCAAAATCAATCGCTTGTTTTTTAAATTTATTAAGCCAGTACATCCAGGTTGAACCATCTAAGGATGGGTTAGCATGAATTGGTGGGCGCCCCATGGCAAATAAAATCCCTTCTTTAGTCATACCAACACTAGGTTTGCCAGATTGAATTCCAGCCTGATCTTTTGCACTTAAGGAAGATACTTTATTTTTGTCACACTTAGGGCCAATAAAGTTGGAGATATTCTGCATCAAAGACTCTCCAGCATTTCTAGTATGTTTATCCCAAAGGTATGTATAAGTCATGCCGTTATAATTAAACTCTATTTCTTTGCTGCCTATATCTTCAATTTTCACCTCAGCACACATAGGGATCATCCCACCGGCTAGTTGATAATTTACCGCATAAAGTATTTTTCGTTTAGGGTCTGGGTGCATATTAACAAGTGTCACCATAGTGGCGCCTTCTTGGAATCCAGGGATACTTACTGCTGCACTTGAGCTGTCACTTGTTGAAGAGCAGCCCATAGTGACTGTGCTAATAACTGCTACTAGCGTTAATAGTGATTTAGCTTTGGTTGATAACATCTTTTTAATCCTTTTAAAGTTAAGTTAGCGTATCTCTAATATTTCAATATGAAAAATAACGGCTAGAGTGACATTATTTAAATACAGATAGAGATAATAATCTAGTCTGTAATTGTTTTTCCATTTGACCACATTCACGTAAAGTGTCTGCAATATCGCCTAATGAGATTTGTTTTCTATTCTTACAAAATAATACAGCTTGCATCGCAAATGCTCGCCATTTATCACCTATTTCTGTGGTTAGCTTTGATAGTTCATACAACTCTGTATCGCCTGTTAAGGTAGCTGCCTCATCTAAAAAACTAGCATACATAAATCTAAATCCAGCACCACCTGTGCCAATTTCTTCTTGCATTCTAACAATATTACCTAGGTACAAACGTTTATATTTCATTGGTTTGTTTTCTAAGCTTTCGATTTGTTTGGCAAGGTAAATTATGCCCTTTATGCCAAAAAATGGAATACCTGGGATAGGTAAACCATTCATCATCTTAGCGGTTTTTTTGATACTTTTATAAATCAAACTATTCATATCAAAATCTAAATTTTTATCGTGTAACACATACATTAGCCCTTTTGGAGCCAGTGCACCTTTGGCAAACCTTGCACGTTTAAGGCTATCGGCATTACATGTCACTACATCTTCAAATACAGGGTCGCTAATTAGGTAATCGCCCTCAGCGTTTTTTCCGTAAACAATCAGATTATGGGCATTGAAATGAAAGCGCATATCCTCAGGAAAGTAAGGCAACCAATAAACTGAGGTTTGTAAACCTACACAGTGTCCCTTTGCCAACTCATCATCTAAAGCTTGCATGCCTTTATCTGGGTCAGAAAATTTTTGACTATCCACTGTCATATTTAGTTTTTTCGCCACGCCTTTAATAATACTTTTAGGAGGCATGCGATAAGCAATTAGGGGTAAACCATTAATTTTTACAAAAGGTAGATAGGCAAACGTCAGTGCCGAAGCTAGGCCAAATGCCATGGGTTCACTCATACTAATACGCCCTTGATTGGTGAGCATATTGGCCACCACTCCCGTTTCACAATGAGAGGATTGACGGTGAGTAAAGGCATTTTCTATTTGATTCATTATTTGTCTGTTATCTTGGTGAGCTGTGCTGGTGAGAGGGCAAATACGTTGCAATAAATGTCAATTTTACGCTGACTTAGTTTGTTGAATATCTCCGGTCTTAGATGGCGTTTAATCTGCCACTGAAAAAAACCACTGACCTGCGCTAAATTAGGGATATCGAAACGGTTTTTATACATATGGTAGGCTAAAGGGGATAATGTACCGGCTTTTACTGCCGCTTTCGCTTCGTTGGCTAGTTGATGTAAATCTTCAACGGCCATAGAAGTGGCAAAACTCTCAACTTCCCAGCCACTTGATTGCACACCTGTATAATGTCCTTCTTTATCTGTGGCATACACCAGTTTTTTATGACCATCATAACTAGGGCTATTATCTTGCGGTACATTATCTTCGCGCATCTTATACGACCGTTAGCTGAATAAAAGCACTAGAAAAACGGCCACTTTCAGGTATGTAACATAAAAGTTTTTGACCCGCTTGTAGTTGCTGTGAATTAAACAGCTCTTCAAGCATAATAAATATTGAGGCTGAACCAGTATTCCCTTTGTTAGGCAAGTTGGTAAACCATTTTTCATAGGGTAATTCAAAGTCTATGTTGACTAAACTTTGGTAAACTTTTTCGCGAAAATAATTGGAAGAGTAATGCGGCACAAAATAGTCATAGTCAGCTGTATTAAGTTTACGTTTAGCGATAATTCGTTTTAACGTTTCTTCTACTGTGATCCTAACGATGTTGTCATTTAATAAACGTACATCTTGTTTCACAGACATAATGGATTGCTGTTCTCTTTGCTCACCACTGTAAGTTGTCCAGCCTTTAAGTTTGCCATCAATTTTTTCAGCGCCGGCATACATGCAGGCTTCAAGTTCATTGGCAAAAGAAAAACTGTCAATCCAGTCTATGCGTAAAGATCGTCCAGCTGTATTAGCTTGGTCACTTAATAATGCTGCCCCGGCGCCGTCAGATAACATCCAACGTAAGAAGTCTTTTTCAAAGGCCATTTCTGGATGTTCATCTAAGGTTTCAACTTTATGCTGGTGTTCCGAGTCAAAATTACGAGCATGCATGATTGATGAAGCGACTTCGCTTGCCACCACTACACTTTGCTTACTTTCATCAGCTTTGATATTTAAATAAGCATACTTAAGAGCTGTAACACCACATAAACACACACCAGATGTAGAAACTATTTCACAAGGTGGGCTTTTTAACTCTCCGTGTACCATAGCTGCGTGATTTGGCATCACTTGATCAGGCATAGATGAAGAGGCCACTAATGTATCAAATTCTGATAAATCTGAGTCGTTAGCAAACAAACCACGCACCGCTTCAGCTGCTAAAGCTGCGTTGGTGTAATTTTGTTCTCCAGTCTCGGGGTCAATGGCGTAATAACGCTGTTTGATACCGTTACTTCTTAAAATAACCCCACGTGCTCGGGATTTTTTATCGCCTACTAAACCAAGGCGTGTTTCCATTTCATTATTGTTAACAGCTGTATTAGGTAAAGCGGCTGATAACTTATTGATAAATACATGTTTTCCCATGTTGTACTACTCTCCTGATGGCTCCGCATAGTATTTTTTCTGTGCAATTATTTTGTTTCTAGTTAGCGGCGAAATAAGCTTTTTAAGCAATGCGCTGATGGGGACCACTGTCAGGATCAACAATATCAAAAAGGTCACATAAACCAATAGCCCTAGGGCTCTACGTTTACTTTGTTGAGGACCTAATTTGCGTAATATCTTCGACCAGATACCAAAGCTGTGGTTAGCCATTTTTTCACTAGCGATTAATTTTTCATTAATTTTGACGGCTGACAAATTACTCAGCATGCTTTGTTGTATTGGTTCTGGGTTTGTTTCAAGTCTATGGCATATAGCTTCGCCAAAACGTTTTGCATCAATTATGTCTTGCTCACCTACTCCTGCAGCGGGTACCCAAGATAAAGGTTTTTTATTGCCTGATAACATCCACAATGGAGTGGCTAAAAAACTGAAGAAAGCACCACAATCGTCACTTAACACTACATTGTCGACTAATTTAGCGTTTAAATTTTTTTAATAAGGTTTTGACTTTTTCTTGAGCCATTAACCACATCCCCCGACAACCTATGATGGTGACAACAGGCGTGTCTTTAAATAACTTTTTAGCTGGCTCAGATTGTAAAAATGAAGCGATAGGAATTGATGGTGATAAAAACCACACTTGATAAGTTAATATAATCAAATCATTGTTCATATTCAGTAGTGATGGGTTTTAAGTCAACGGGCTGCATAGCCACTGTTTCTGGAAATATACGAAAAAATTGCAGAAAAGGCCAAGGAAAAGGAAAATGTTTTTCGGGCTCAATAACAAGGGTTTCTACTGATATTCGATCTGATTCTTCTAAAGCTCCGCAAACAGATTTTTTTATCGCCGCCAATTGGCCTGTCTGGGTGTAACAAATAGTGAGTACTTTACGCATGAGTAACCTGATTGTCCCTTTCTCAGTAAAGGCTTATTATACTTAACATTAGTTTAAAGTGAACCAATACTTATGATACCTAAGTCCTATATTTACTGTCGATTTGTGGCTGTTTTATGCACATTTTTTTTAATTAGCCGGTACAGTTTTGCGGCTAATTTACAATTGGAATTTACTAGCCAGTATCCTAGAGAAGGACAGCTTTATATTGAGCTATATAAGCTTGAAGAGCCGGTAGACGGGGAGTATCTGTGGGAAAATATCAAGTCATTATCGAGTCATACTTTTCAATTTGAAATATCAGATAAGATTAATTCTTACACTTTGAATGACCTGCAAGCCGGACCTCTATGTGTGCGAGCATTTTTAGATATGAATAATAATGAAAAATTAGATCGCAGCACCATGGGACTACCCAAAGAGCCAGTAGGATTTGCTAATAATCCGGCGCTCATGTTTGGTGAACCTGAACCAGATGCTGGATGTTTTGTCTTAGCTGAAACAAATAACTTACAGCAGATTAAATTACGAGAGAAAAAGCCTAAAAAGCAGTGAAACAGTGCGAAAGCAGTAGATAGGAGCTAGGGAATAGTTAAAAAGCAAAAGCAAAAGCAAAAGCAAAAAAATTCACCACAGAGGTCACAGAGTACACAGAGGAAAAGCAGTCGATAAAAGGTAGTGAAAGTAAAACTCCGATTCAAGCCCTGTCATTCCTGCATGTTGTTAGCAGGAATCCATTCTTGAAAGCAGTAGGCCGTATATAGTGGCTGGTGGATAGAAAAGGCAAAAGATCAAAGCAATTCACCACAGAGGGCACAGAGTACACAGAGAAAAAGATTAAAAAGTTTGGTTCAACCTAACCCAATCTGCCATACAGCTTTGTGCCAATTTCGATCATCCGACGCTTTTGGATAGACACTTCGGCTTAACGCCCATAGCGGACCAAACAACTTATTAGGTCGAACGGCAATATAACAAGAATTTAATCATCATTTCCAAATGATAGTTTTTGCAATTAGCGTTATCTTTTTTAAAATTTCACTGCTATGTGAATATCCTTTAAAAACTACCATAGGATCGAGTTGCACAAAATTTGGAGCGTCTTTCATGTCTGTTAAGTGTAAATATATTGTCGACAAAGCGCATTTAAAGCGTGTTAAAGAGTGCTCAGATGCCCTGAGTTTGATAGCATTTTTCTCAACTAGTGATTGTAGTTCGACATGCAATATCGCAGCAATTTTTACTAGTCGTGCTCTCTCTTTGTTTAAATGCGGTAGATTGAAATTTTGGCTATTCTTTTTAGAAATGACGTTTAAGTATTCGTTACCATATGTAATGTAACTATCAACTGTCAGTTCTTTATAGTCAGGGAAAGGCGGTATCTTTGCTTCATCGTCTAAGTCCACTGGCTTGATATTTTTATAGTCATCACTTTCGGGATAAATAAAGTTTCTAGTTATGCCAATATGAGGGCATTCAAAATACAAGTTTTCTTTTTGGTAAAAACGAAAGTTTTGATTAACCATCAAACTGTTTAGACTTGGCGATGGCATTTCAACAAAGAATCCTTTTTGATTGTTAATTCGTGGGACATTGAGTGAGTCGACTATTATTAAAGAACCGGTGCAAACCTTAAATAAGGTTTCAAGCTCACCTAAAACAGACAATAAGATAGCATCAACGACACCCACGTGACCAGCTTCTGATCTATCTGTGGCAAAGAATAGTGCCACCCATATGGAACGAGTTAGATCAATTAATGGGGAAGGAGTGCCGTAATGCTGGGCAATAGCCATACAGATTTGAGGTGTGGATTTTAATCCATGACTAATTAAGTGATCTTCAACCCCTTTCATCATCGCAGCTAGTTGCTTAGCTCTTTTTTGTTTTAACCCTGTAGGAACCTCATCGACTCCTTGCGGTAGCCTTTGAATTGACGGTCTTAATGTATACTCACTATTTCGCGTTCCTCTGAAAGCATACCCCTTTACTGATTCACCTGGTTTTAAAGCTGGTTGATCTGTCATTAAAGGGAAAAATGCGAGGTATATTGCTAACGCATAGACATCGTCATGAACACCACTGCCCGTGTTATTAAAAGCATTTTCATATGCAATTATATCGTTAGAAAATTTTTTGAGGAATTGTAATTCCTTTTCTGACGGCTGCTTAAATTGCTTATTTAAGCGATGGAGCTCTAATTTTTTTTCTTTGTAAACAGCATCTCTTGAAGGGTCAGCTAAATTTTCAATAATAGATGACCAACTATTATCATTATGTTGATTGCGAAGACATTGGTATTGCTCCCAATGTTTTTTCCATTTCGACATGACTTTCTCCCTAACTTATATATCTGATCTTCCCCCAATTTCGTAGAAACTCAACTTGCCATTGAATACAATTTTTTATACTCGCTAATTTTCGTTCGATTGGGTAACGTGTTTCGTCCGCTTTGGGTCGAAAACCGACCTTAATCCAGATTATCAAACAATTTCCAATATGTCTGCAATTTGCTCGACGCGGCTAGTTGGTATTCTTATCTGGACTACCACCGTAATATATATAGCTACACAGCTGCATTTCGGTGTGGCGTAACTATGTTTGGTGTGCGAAGCGCATGCTTTTTCTATCTCCTATTTACTAGCGACCGCTTTTATCTTTTACTCTGTGGAGCGTAGCGCTCTGTGTTCTCTGTGGTGAAATGCTTTTTCTTGGCTTTGTTATCGGAACTCGAGCCTCACTACTGCTATTATTCGCTATTTGATATAAATCATCTACTTCTAGAACAAAAGGTGTGGAGATTTTGCCTGCTATTAAATCTTCTGCGGTGACAGTTTGGGCGGTTTCATCTTGCTTGGCTGTTTGTAATAACATGGCATGGCAAGTTCTTTGGTCTTGAGTTTCTTGCCAAACTAATGCGATAACTTGTTGCTGTGGGGTGGTTGTTAATTCTAGGGCGCTGATTAACAATGTCTTTTCTATGGCTTGCTGGTCGGCACCTAAAAATAAATTACTGCCGTGTATGGCGAACTCTTTGGCAACATAAAAGTTGGCGGCATTGCCTACTGTGGCCACAAAATCCAAGGGCCTGATAGATTTACCTGCATCTACATCTAAAATTAATTGTTGTAATAACTCTACTGAAAAATATTGAGCGCAGCTAACCAGTGAAAAGTCATCTGGATTAGAGAATTCAATGCCTAGTTTGGCCACAGCGGCTAAACCGGTCAAGGTAAAGTTATCCATTCTGCGTACTGCAACGGCAAACTCATCTTTTACTTGGCGTCTTAAATCTTTGTTTTCTACATCGCGAGCGTGACAAAAGCTTGCCTGTTTGGCTACCGTTAATTTCATGTGTTTGTTGCCTTTAAAACAAGTGCCGCATTATTGCCACCAAAACCACAATGATTGATTAAGATATGTTGATAGTTACGTAAAGGTATTTCTTGGCTGGCAAAAGGCAACATTTTGTCTGTTGCAGTGCCATCTGCAAAAGGCAAACTATTTTGCTGCAGTAGATTGTCTAACAGGGCTATTTCGATTGCTCCACATGCACCAAGTGTATGTCCAATAAAAGGTTTTAAAGCAAGGACAGGGGGGGGCGTAGAAAAATATTGCTGTAATGCATGGTATTCAGAAATATCGTTATTATAGGTAGCAGTGCCATGTACTTTTACCAAATTGATGTCGACCGGCGATAAATTGGAATTTTCGACTGCTTTATCTAACACCTTACTAATGTGGCTGCCATCTTCTGCCGTCATAGTTAAACTAGAAATATCGCAGGCTGAGTGGCCACCCAGCACAGTGAAGTAATGCTCTCGATCTGGTTTGTCTTTGGATAATAATAAAGCACCTATGCCTTCACCTAAAACTAGCCCATCTCGTTCGAGTTCAAAAGGACTGAGGCGTCCTTGACTGATTAAATCTAAAGAATGAAAACCGTCTATAGTCAAGTGGTTATAAAATTCGCAGCCAATGACTATCAGGTGTTTAAATTGACTGTTTTCAAGTAACTTCTTGCCGTATAGCAAGGCATTAATACTGGCGGTACAAGCTGTATTAAATACAAGATGACAAGGGCTTAAGCCTAATGTTTGTTGTAAATGTTGGCTTAATCTATCAATTTTAGGCACCCAAATATTGGCCCCAGGATTAGGCACAATAGTCCCTATGTCTAAAGATGTTGAGCCTAACATGAGTGCAGTATTTTCTAATTCAGCTTGAGTTAAACCACTGCTGTCTATTAGTTGTTTGGTGACATGGGTTAGGGAGTTGAATACTCTTTGTTCACTGGTATCAATATCGATTCCGTGCAAAGCATAAAAAGGCACTTTGGTTTGATCGGCAACCAGTAAGTTTGCATTTGCAATGTTTTGGTAACTTAACTGGTTAGTGCTGCTATTACCACAAGCTGTATGGGACACACTGGAATGGATATAAACACTCATATTTATTGGCTTTTTACTGCTTGTATATATTCGACAATACTATTTTGATTGAGTGCAAATGTTTACGGGATTCTTTTGACCCTTCCACTTTAATCCCAAAGTGTTCCTTCAAATACTAAGGCTAGTTGTAATGCATCTAGTGAATCTAAGCCCACATTGGATTTTTTGCCAAATAGTGGTTCGTCGTCTTCTATTTCTTGCCATGACAACTCATCTTCTTTATCACATTCAACTATGATCAGCTGTTTTAGTTGTTTTTTTATTGCTTCTAATTCCATAGTAATTCCCTTATTTTACGACTAAATAATAATGACGATACAGCCAAACTTACCAAGCTAAAGATACAAAGTTTAATAATATTGAGCCCTGAATCTGCCAATGGTGAGTCTACCATGTTCAGTTTAATCAATTCTGCGGACCAATACATAGGTGAAAATTGCGCGATACTCTGCAAACTTGGCGGCATCACATCCAGGGGTACCATAAAACCACTGAGTGCCGCTAAGATTATATTAATACCGCCACCCACCACTATGGCTTGTTCAAAGCTTTTTACCATAGCTGCAAATATTGCAGCAAAACAAACTGCGCTTAAACATATAAACAAGCCCATAGGCAGTAAACTTAATATTTGGCTAAAGGCAATAGGTTCTGCGTTGACGATCAAGGGAATTAGCCGTAAGCCAATTATGGCTAAAAGTATAAACTGCATAAAGCTAATAAAGAAAAATGCGCCTAATTTACTGAAAAAATAGCCATACATACTAATAGGAAAGGTTTTAAGTCTGATTAATGTGCCGCTATGTTTTTCATTTATGAGGGTAATGGATATGGGTAACACAATAAAATAGATACCAAAAACCAGCCATGAAGGAATGCTAGCTCCTATGCTGGGTAGTAGTTTATTGGCTTGTTCCGCAGCAAATAAATCAGAGGTGTCAGATTGTTTAATAATCTGCTGCATCTGTTGTTCTAATGGCATAGAGCTATCTAGTTCTTCAGTATCTAACATATATAAATGCAGTTTGACTCTGGCGAATGTTAGCTGTAAATGTTGGTTGATCAAAGCTTGTACTGGCAGCGAGGTACGGGATTGATATGTCACAGCTAATAAGTGTTTGGCTTTATTCGATAAAATATTTTGATTAAAAGTTTTATCGAAGGTTAAGGTGGCACTGGAATCATCAATGTCCTTTGTAAAACGATAGCCTAAATGTTCTAAATATTTGATGTATAAAGTTTCGTGTTGTTCTGGAGTGGCGGGTTCTATGTATAAGCTCACTGAGTCTAAAATATCGGTTTGCCGACCACTCATAGCAAAAGTCATGATCAGCATAAAAGTAAGGGGCATAATAAATAACACAGCTAAACTGTGTAAGTCGCTAAATACAATTAATAACTCTTTTTTAATGCTCTGCAATATCATCTTCGGCCATTAATGTTAAGTAATGTTCGGTCAGTGAATGTTGACCATATTGCATGGATTCAATTTCTAGGGCGTGTTCTTCAATTAACCCCATAATTTCCCATATGAGATTTTCTGAGCTGATAGTACATTTTAGAATCTTATTTTGTTCAATGGTTATGCCAGCCATTAACTCAACTTTAAATGCAGTTTGCAGAGGTTGGCTAAAGATGATCTGCAACGATTTATGCTCTTCTGTTTGTGCAAAATTTATCGCTCGTCCTTTTTTTAGAATAAATATCTCATCACAATGAGACTGAATTTCACTCAACATATGAGAGGTAAATATGATGGTTTTACCTTGTTTTTTTAGTAAGCCAATTAATTCTAGAATGGCATTTCTTGATACGGGATCAACACCCACTGTGGGTTCATCTAGGTATAAAATTTGCGGATCTTTAAGCAGGGCAATGGCTAAGTTTAGCCTTCTTTTGTAACCACCAGAAAGCGCAGAGGCTTTTTGTTTTAGTACATCTTGTAATTGACACTGGCCGATGACTTTATCTATTGTTGCTGGCTTTTGTGTGGTCTTTAGTCCACATAAACTGATAAAGTACTGTAGGTTTTGTAACACACTAAGTTGGTTATAAAAGGCATACTCTTGAGGGACTAAAGCAATTTGTTGTTTGATAAATTGTTGTTTAGATAAATCACTTTTTTGTTGTTTTAAAAAGGTGATTATCCCTGCACTGGGCTCTAACAAACCAGATAAAATTGACAATAGTGTTGATTTACCTGCGCCATTTGGACCAATCAGTCCTAAACAACTACCAGATTTTATATTGAGATCGATTGAGTTCAGTGCTAACTCTTGGCTTCCTTTATAGCGGTAACTCACATCTTCAACTTTTATTTCAAGCATAACTAGTGGTTATGTCCCTTAGTACACGGTTAAGTGTCTTTTATTTATGATTAGTTGATGGGGTTAACGCTATATTAATCAATTATTAGCACAGATTATAAAAGCAGGTTAATAGGTATTCTGCCAATCACTGCAGAATACCTATTCACTATGGAAGTTTGACTAATGTGCCTTTTAAAGCAACACCACTAACAAAAGTACCAGAACCACATTCAAACTGACTGCTGCTGACAAATTCATTGTGTTTATAATTTGATTTAATATCGACTACCGCATTCATGCCGTTTTTAAGGGCACTTTCTTGTAACACTTTTAAAGCTGAAAGTAATACCCACTCACAAGCTTCTTGTTCTGATTTACCAAAAGCGTTGGTTTTTCTGCTAGTGGATGTTTCACCCCAGGTTTTTGTCGGGGCTGGGTGTGACTGACCGGCAAAATAAACAGGCACATCTAATAATGCTTGTTTGGCTTTCTCTGAACTTAATAATGGTTCAATTGCAAACTTAAGACGATCATCTTTAGCTGACGCATTGACAGAAAAAAACAGGCAAGCCATTATACAAGTTAACACTACTCTCATTAGTTCATCCTCATTGATATGATTAAAAGTCGACGCATTATAATACCAACATTTATTGTAACTTGATTCAATATTTAATCGATATTTTCAACGGTGATTTGATACTTATCTCTATAGTGAATCATTAAGCTTTGCTGATTATTTTGCTGCACAGTAAAAATTAATTGCTGGCCAATTAGAAATTCTCGGCTGTTATTTTTATCATTGTTTTTCAACTGTATGCCTTGCAAGCCTTTTTTGACCTTAGCCACAGGCCAGTTTGATAGTTGATAATAAGCTAATAATTGTTCCGCTGGGATATCAGGTAGCATGATATTAGTCGATAATTCTAGTGCGCCACCTTGTTGCCAAGATAGCTGAAATAATTGCAGCCCAGATTGACTAAATCCCACCATATTAATTTGTTGGTTTTGTAGTTCAGTTTGTACTAACAATTGATGTGTCTCGTCTTCTCTAGTGACAGTTAATTTTTGCAAACTAATAAGGCCATTAAACTCACTAGGCACGGCTTGCAACTGATAAAAAACGTTTTCTCCCAGAGCAACGCGAGCCGAACTGATATTGAGTAGTTGGCAGGCATTTAAAAGTAAGGTTAAGCAAAACAAGCAGAGTGTCGACCAAGATACTTTTGTGATGGGGTGGCATTGTATATTCAAGCTTTATCTTTCTTCTGTTGTAATACTGAAAGAGGCAACATTAAGCATAATAACCAAGCTATAGAGACCCCAATTAAAATAGTTAAACCAAATTGTAAGATTGCGGGTGTGCTACTAAAAACAAACATACCAAATGCTAGACCAGAGGTAGCAGCGGATAAACTAATGGCTTTTAACACATGTGTTAGCCTGCCATGCTCTCGTAAAAACACCGCATAATCGACACTTAAGGCGATAATTAATATACAGCCTAATAAATTAAAAATAGTCACATAGCCTAAAAATATATGACTGATGGCCAGTGAACTAACGGCTGTAATAATCGGTAATGTCACTAACTTTAAGCCGTTTAATAAACCATATCTAAAGGTCATTAAAAGTAGTAACGCTACCACAGCTACGGCTAGAAAATACAATACATAAGTACGAAGTTTAGTCAGTGCCGAGGTGAATTTTGCCGGCTGATCAAAATACTGCAACGGAAAATCTAACTGTGCTTGTATGTCAGCCAAAAAAACCGCATCTATGGGGCCCATGTAACTTAATATGCCAATCAACTGACCGTTTCTAGTGGTAATGTCGGGAAATAATCCTGCAATTTCTGCTGGGACTTGTTCTAGTGTCATAAATTGATTGATAGTAGCGCTAAGCTTATCTAATGTTTCATCCGTCATATAGCTGATGATAGGCGAGAGATCTTGGTTATTGATACCAGCTTGTAACCATTGAGTATTAGCTTGTTGGGTGTTAATTGAAGGTAACCATTGATCTATGCCGTGTAATGCAAACGGTTCATCTGTCGCCTTGTTGATAACACTGCGTATTTGTTCAAATCTTTGTAAAAGTTGCTCAGAGTTGTCTGCATAAGTGTAGATAAACCTAGGGTATTGTTGGTTACCTATAATTTTGCTGACCATTTTTTCACTTTCAAGCAAATGTTTAGGGCTGCTATTAAATACGTTAATATCATCTTGAAAAAACCAGTTAGGCAAAGTTGCCAGACTACAGATGATTAACAAGCCAGTGACTAGTTTAAAACCTTGGATTGGAGCGTGACTTTGGGCAGAAGCTAAATTTTCGGCTGATTCACTTTTGCCTTGCCATGGCCAATGAGTAATGATGCCTAGGCCAGTTAAAATAGTGAAAGCTAGGCCTGCCGCTACAAATACCGCGACTTGTTGTAACAGAGGAATGGGCAAAAATAATAATAATAAATAACTGACTAATGTGGTTCCGCCGCTTACTAAGATAGCCGTGGCTATATACTGAGTAAGTTTGTGGTTTCTGAAGCCTGTGTGTTTAGCGGTTAATAAAATATGGTAACCATAATCTACCGCTATGCCAATTAAACTGACGGCAAACACTAATGACAGTAGATGAATTGTGTCAAATATTAAGGTAAGCGCCACCATACCGGCTAACATAGCACTGGCAATTAACAAACTAATGCAAAGTAATGGCTGAATATTTCTAAAGCTGATAAATGTCAGTAGCAACACGCCTAATAATGATAAACCACCAAATAATTGCATTTCATAGCTAGCTTGTTCGGTAATGGCAGCCGAATGAAAAATATAACCACTAGTATAAATCGACAAATCTGCGGCACGATTTTCTGTTAAAACTTGATTCACTGCTGAGATGCTTGCTACCACTTTGTCCATTTTAGTGGCATCGGGGTTAAATTCTAAAAATAATGGATAATACCTAAGCCCTGCGTATTCAGCATATATAAACGGCCCATCTTGTTGCCAAGCATTTTGACTTAATTTGTCGTTAAACCAATCAGCCAAATTAAGTAGCGGAGCTTGGTTAATAGTCAGTGACACTAAAGGGTTAGAGGGGCCACTAAGTAATTGCATGTAATTATTGATGATATAAGAATAATTATTGGCAATTCGAGCTGAGCTTGCTTTGTCACTTAAAAAAGCTAATGGATAGTTGGTGTAGGTGTGGATTAACGCTTGAATATCTAATTGACGACTTGGGTCGTTAGTCGCTTGTTCGATTAAATCTAGGGCTAATAATTGTTGGCTAATGTTTTTTAAACTTAACTGGCTAGTATGTGGTTCGGGAGCTTGCAGTAACAATAGGGCTTTGCTCGAATAGGGAGCTGCAGCGGCTTTGGTTAAGTCGTCTATTTCTGCACCTAAATCCAATACATTCATTATATTTGCATCAAAGTTAATGCTGTTATTCAGTAGCTTGTAACTGAGTGTGCCAAGCATGGCACTGGCAAATAAAAACCAGATAACAATTAAAGATACATTTTTAGGATCTTGTTGCACCTGGCCGTTAATCCGTAGTTGATGAGTTAGTTTTGGCAGTTAAGAATATGCTAGTCAGGGTGCCATTTTGTTCGTATAAATCTATTTGTTGTAGCTCATTGGCAGAAACTTTTAACGCTATACTTTTGATGAATTTTTGTATTTTTGGATTGCTGGGGGCTAATAATAAGCCCTCAATGCTTTCTGTTATATCGAACTGTTTTTTTAATGCAGCCAAGTCAGCACTAAAAATAGGTAACAATAACTGGCTGATACTGGTGTCTGCTGTCAGTACTTTAAAACTACCGTCAGTTTGTAATTCGGCTATACCATCTTGGTTTATCTGTAGTTGGTTATTGACAGGTTGTTGTGTATGCCAATTGAGCCCAGTTTCAGGTATGTAAGTATATTGACCTTTAGTGATAAAAGGTCGACTTAAGGCTTTTAGGTGTTTTTCTTGAGTGAAACTGCCTTGTTGTTTACTAGTTGTTAACCAAGGTAATTCAACACCATGTAATGAAAATATAGGCAACAACAATATAAATAAAATAGATAAATAGCGCTTCATTATTTTCCTTGAGATTTTATTGTTATTGGAAATTACGAGTTTAATGTTTGTGTTTGATTGTTTGTCTAATCAACCACTCTGATGCACCTAGTATGCCCATTAATATATATGAAATTAGACCATTATATAGCGTCCAAGTTTCCATGTCGCTAAACAAGCAAGTGTAAAAAGATATAGCGCCATTTAAAATGAAGAATATACACCATGCGTAAGTGACTTTACGTGTGTATTGCACCCCCGCGGGAGAAAACGAACTTTTGGTTAAACGGGCTAAACGTTCAATCACTGTTGGTGGAAAAACGATTGAATAAGCAAACACACAGAAAAATATTAAGCTAACAGCAACGGGATAAAAGCGAATACCGAATTCAGAACCAGTGAAAAGCGAAAAACTGAGTAAAATAATCACAGCCAAAAAAAGGAATTTTACGTGATTTGCTTGAGGCGCTTTAGGCTTGCTCAGTACAAACCTTACAATTAAAAGCACCATCAGTAATCCTGCGACAATACTGGGGCTGGTATATTGCAGGCCAAAATAAGCCAGCACTGGATAGAGTGCGGTTAATACAGTTAATAATATTGGCAAATCAAGATTCCATATATTGAGTTTTTATTGTTGTGCTTAAGTGTAAACTCAACTGCTGTGATTCTGGTAAAGGGACGAAAAGTTTGCGGTATCTTTTTGATATAACAATTCAATGTCTCGGGTTAATTGACGTACAGATTTACTGGCTGTATTAGCATCGTAACTGCTCACATCAAACTCTTCTAACGCGACTAACTGCATATGTATTTTTCTTTTTGGCACTTTATACCAAGGCCAACCTTTTGTTAATGCCGGTGGTGTGACCTGAATCAGTACGCGTTGAAAGTTAGTGGCACTGCGTAACGCAATATTGGCCGCACCTCTTCTAAATTTCAGCTCTGTGTCAGGTTTAGTTCGGGTACCTTCAGGAAAAATTATTAGCGTGCTACCTTGTTGTAGTGAGGCTTTGCAGTCTTTGATTAACTCTTCTGGATCGGCGTTACTGATATAACCTGTGTTTCTGATTACGCCGCGGGTAAATACGTTTTCTAATAAGTTTTGTTTAACGATACAGTCGGCATTACGCACGATTGAAATAAGTACCACTACATCAATCAGCGACGGATGATTGGCAATTAAGATTTTGCCTTGTAGGGTTTTTAACTTGTTTAAGCCTTTGGCATCTACTTTAGTGACCCCCACTATATACATTAACCAAACAAAACTTTTGAACGTTAAATGTACTGCATAACGACAAGATTTTTTACGTTTGGCTTCGTTGTTTTTATATTTTATGCCGTAAAAAGGCAGCCAAGTAGCGGCAATAATCACACCACCAATCCCAAAAACGGCAAAACAAAATCCTGTTGCAAATAAGCGCCATAGTCTATCGATATATTTCATTAAATTTTACTCAGCGTTTTAAACGTTATTGGGTTAATCATGGTGTACACAGGCACGGTTAAAAGAGTGATGCGTGAAAAAGAATGATACATAAAATATTTATACTCTTGAAGCTAGCTCAACAGCTTGTTGGATAGCTAACATAGCATCTAATTTTTTCACTTGTTTGGCTCCACCTATGTGATGAAACGGCACGGTTAATTGTGCTTGGTTAATGCTAGTATTGCTGACTTGTCCTGCACAAACCACCACTGAATCAACAGCTAAGGAAAGCTGTTTACCGCGATTTTCTATGTCTATGCCAGCAGTGGTAATTTTTTGGTAGTTCACTTTTGAGATAGTTTTAATATTTTGCCGTTTTAGTTCTGCTCGGTGGATCCAAACCGTTGTTTGACCTAGCCCTGCGCCTGGTTTGCGCACTGATCGTTGCAACATAGTAATGCCAGATAGTTCACTGCTGTGCTCGCTTGCTGCTAATAAACCACCATGGCTTTTATTACTTAGATCGATCCCCCAATGTTTGGCAAATCCATCCGTTTGTTGCTCTAATGATAAACCCTCGGTAGATGCAGTGGTTAATTTGGCCACCACATCAAAGGCTATTCCGCCTGTACCTATGATGGCAACTTTGTCGCCCGTCAGTACCTCGTCTTTGATTACATCAATATAGTTAAACACTTTTGCACTCGCTTCTATAGGAATGTCTAAGGTTTTAGGTTCAGTCCCAGTGGCGATAACCATCAGATCAAAATTATTTAGCTGAGTTTCACTTGGTGCACATTCTAGTTGCAAATTTATCTCTGAGTTTTTAATGCTTGTGGTTAAATAACGAATAAATTCTTTAAATTCGCTTTTGCCGGGGATTTTTGCGGCTAAGGCTAATTGGCCACCTATCTGCGCCGACTGTTCGTACAAGGTGATATTATGCCCTCTTTGCGCAGCATGAATGGCGAACATAGCGCCAGCTGGGCCAGCTCCCACCACAGCAATATTTTTGGCTTGATTGGTTTTTGGAAAAAGTAATAGGGTTTCAAAAGCGGCTCTTGGGTTAACTAAGCAACTAGCTACTTTGCCTTCAAAAATATGGTCAAGGCAGGCCTGATTACAGGCAATACAGGTGTTGATGGTATCTGCGGCATTGGCTTGAGCTTTATTGACAAATTGGCTATCCGCTAAAAACGGCCGAGCCATAGAAATTAAATCAGCATCACCTTTTTGTAATATATCTTCAGCTACATCAGGAGTATTGATGCGGTTGCAAGCGACGATTGGCACAGAAATATGTTTTTTTATTTCGGCGGTAACACGCCTAAAGGCGGCTCTTGGGACACTGCTTGCTATACTAGGGATCCGAGCTTCGTGCCAACCAATACCGCTATTTAATATATCTACGCCAGCTTCTTCTAGGGCAATGGCTAAAGCGATGACTTCATCAACATTATTACCATTAGTGACCAGTTCGATTATCGATAATCTGAAAATAATAATAAAATCTGTACCAAGAGTACTGCGTATTCGGTGAACAATTTCTAAGGCGAAACGGCACCTATTTTCGAAGCTGCCGCCCCATTTATCAGTGCGAACATTAGTCCGTGGGCTAGTAAATTGGTTGATTAAGTAACCTTCCGAACCCATGATTTCAACACCATCATAACCAGCAAGTTTGGCTAATTTTGCACAATTCACAAAATCTGAAATTTGTTGTTCTACTTCAGAATCGCTCAATGCATGAGGTATAAAAGGCACTATGGGGGCTTGTATCGCACTTGGAGCCACTAACTGGCTATGATAGCCGTATCTGCCAGCGTGTAATATCTGTAAACAAATTTTAGTGGGGTACTGGTGCACAGCTTTAGTGACTAATTGATGCTGACTAATATCTTGTTCTGTTTGTAAGATAGCTCTATTTGATGCGAGTACTCCAGATGCGTTAGGGGAAACGCCACCTGTGATAATGAGTCCCACTCCACCGGCTGCCCTTTCTGCATAAAAAGCAGCTAAGCGATTAAATCCGTCTGCTTGTTCTTCTAAATTTGTATGCATTGAACCCATAATGATTCTATTGCTGAGCACAGTGAAACCTAAACTTAGCGGTGTTAACATTTTGGGGTAGGGCATATAGGTTCTAGGATTGAGACTGTAAAGGCTGTAGTTTAACATGGATTTTCAATTTTATAAGTTGCAATAAAGAACTGCTAATTTAGTTGTTTAACAAATAAGTGTTTGATTGCTAGGCGGTAAAGGTTAATGCATTTTGTCTCAGGACTAATTATCATAGTTAGGTATCACTTCACTATGGATTTAAAACAATACTGTGCTAGCCAATAATAGCGATAACCTTTACCTGTATTATTGTGATTTACGCCTTGCTAATTTTGATGTTAATTCTCTAGCCAGTTTGTTGAACAAAACCGATTCACAACGATTTTTAGCTTATAAAAATCAATTAAAAAAACGGCAATTTGTTGTTGCTCGTTATTTAATTAAGCACGCATTGCATAAGCTGTTTGCAGTGCCCATAGAACATCAATATCAATTGGTTAACTATCAAAACTGGTTCGTTAAACAAGCGAATAGACAATTTACTGTATCTATTAGCCATAGTCAGGATATGGTTGTGATCGCAGTGAGTGCCAAACATATGTGCTTAGGGGTTGACGTAGAGCAACATAAAGCGCGAGACTTTATTGAATTAGCCAAGCTGTTTACAACCGCCACAGAATTAGAGCTACTCCAAAGAAGTAACAATAAGAAGTATACCTTTTATCGTCTATGGACGGCCAAAGAAGCATATTTTAAGGCCCAAAAATCATCTGACATTGAACTGTCGCAAATGGATTTGTCACTCAGTTTATGTAATGACACAACTCATTTAGCGGAACATTATTATTACCAACAAGCACTGGGGCAAAATGAGTACAGCTTGTGTTTGCTGAGCAAGGTGCCTATTAAGGGACAAGCGCAAAGTGTCACAATTGACAAATATTGTTTGCATGACAAATAAAGTTTATATAAATATAGCCTGAACGAAGGATAAGTAAGTTTTGAGAGAAGAAAATATGGGGTTAACATTTAATATTGCAAAATGTGTCGCTTGGGCGCCAGGAGTTGTAACAGAACAAGATTGGCAATTGTGGGCAGAAGGTCATCATTCATTTACCGATGAGAGTGATTTACCTGCATTAAAAACGATTCCAGCTATGCAAAGACGCCGATTAAGCCCTTTTGCGAAAATTAATTTACATTGCGCCCTTGAAGCAACAGAACATCAACAAGGTGATTTAGCTTGTGTGTTTTCTTCTCGACATGGCGACCTAAACCGCACTACAGCTTTAATTGAAAATGTCGCTAAAAAAGAAGACTTATCGCCCACCCAATTTGGTTTGTCGGTGCACAATGCGGTTTCTGGTTTATATAGTATTTATACAAAAAATCACGCGCCTATTTCAGCGGTGGCTGCTGGCAAAGCAAGCTTTATGGTTGGTTTATTGGATGCGGTGGCCAAATTACATGTCAATCAACTCGATAAAATTTTATATGTATATGCCGACTGGGCTGTACCAGAGTGTTATACCTCTTATGTCGATAATGAACAGACAGTTGCTATAGGGCTGTTATTAGAAAGAACCGCGCAGGATAAGAGTGGCAACATAAGCATTAACGATAATGGCTTGGCTGAAGGTATATTAGCCACAAATCAAGCTGTTGATTTTTTGGCTTTTTATTATGGTAAACAAAACAGCTGGGCGACTCAGGTAAACCAGCAATATTGGAACATGAAGAAAGCTCTCTAAACCTCTAATTAATTTTTGTCTGCTCGGATTAGCTTATTGCCTACTATTGCTAATAGTGTATTGATTGGTATCATTAGCCGCATTTATTTATGTACGAATTTATGGGTAAATAATCCTAATTTTTATTGGGTAAAAATTTAGACCAGATTCTTGAAATTAGTTATAAAAAGGAAGTTTTATGAGTGCTCTTATCTTAGAGATTAAAACATTAATCATTGATGCATTGGATTTGGAAGATGTTACTCCAGAAGATATAGAAGATGAAGCGCCGTTATTTGTTGATGGCCTTGGTTTAGATTCGATAGACGCCTTAGAATTAGGTGTGGCTATTAAAAAAGCCTATAACGTTAAAATTGATGGTAATACTGACGAAAGTAAAAAATATTTTTATTCAGTAAAAAGCCTGCATGATTTCGTTTTAGCATCAAGATCTGCGGGATAAAAACATGAATTCAGAACAAATATTAGATATGGTGAAAACCATCTTAGTGGAAGAGTTTGAAACTGAAGAAGCAGATATAGTGCCTGAAGCAAACATTTATGAAGATTTAGACATAGACAGTATTGATGTTGTTGATTTGGTGGTTAGACTAAGAACTGAAACTGGTAAAGTGATTCAACCTGAGAATTTCAAGCAAGTACGAACCATTAAAGACCTAACTGATGCATTAGAGGATATGATGCAAAAATAGGGGGTATACTTGAATACTTATTAAGCATTAAGGAAGATTATGTTCAGAGCATGTAAATTATTTACATTAAGCATTTATCTTTTTTTATGTGCATTCAGCCTGCCCATTTTATCGATTGAATCTATTCCTAGTATCGATGTGCAAACTAAGTTTCAAAATGGCAATGCAGGGTTAGCTGGAGAGTGGGGATTGGTATGGGGAGAATGGCCAGAACTATCCGATATTTATACCTCTAATATCAAATTTAAGCCGGTTCAGTTACCTAATTTTATTTCTTCTTTAGTTGATGAAGAACGATTAAATGAACGTAGATACGGCACATATTTACTGCATATTGATAACCTAAATCAAGTATTTAAAGAGCCTGCAATTCATATGAGCCCTATCAATGATGCTTGGCAAGCTTGGTGGATTGACGAGTTAGGGCAAACTCAATTTTTAGGCGAATCAGGAAAAATCTCGCAAACACTTGATGCGCAGAAAATGCGCTTCAAAACTCACATATTACTTTTACCTAAACATGCTCAATCTGGCACCCTAGTTATTTATCTTTCCGACCATGTTTATAAACGAGCGGGAATATATGGTGAATTAGAAATACAAGAATTACAGTCTGTTAATAAAGGGATCCATACTGATTTAGCGTCTCGTGTTGCGTTAATTTCTATTGGGCTCTTGGTAGTATTTCAAAACCTTATTTTTTATCTATTGAGACCTAAAGAAAAAGTGTTACTGCTATTGGCTGTGCTCGCTTTTGCTGTTTTATTTAGAGCTGCTATATCAACCGATTATGTCTATTACTTTTTAGGCAATCCTGATAATTTTAATTGGATTATTAAACTAGAATACATCACTATCGTCTGGCCTCCACTGGCGTCAGTGCATTTCTTTGCTCATTTGTTTCCTACTAGACATTGCTCATTTGTCATTAAAGTTGGTTATATTATATTGGCTGCTTGTATCGCAATCACTATTTTATTGCCAATTGTTCAGGTAATAAATTCTTTAATTTATTACCAACTAGTTTTAGTTATATTTAGCCTATATGCGCTGTGGTTGATTCTGCGATCTATGTTCATAAAATCTCTGCGTTCTTTACTGGTTATTATAAGCGCCTTTGTTTTATTTTTAGGCGTAGTTAATGATATTTACGCCGCTCAATCTAGTTGGTATAACTTCTATATTGCAGAATATACAATGTTTGTCTTCTTGTTTGTCCAGACCCAATATCACTCTTTAAGATTTGTTGCTGCTTTAGATATTGCCGAACATCTAACAGATAACCTGCAAAAAGAAGTGGCTGATAAAACTCAAGAATTGTCTATTCGTAATCAAGAACTCGAAGAAAAAGCTGAAAATTTAAAAATTCAACACGATAAGATAAAGATCTTGTCGGAAACCGATCATCTGACTGGTTTATATAACCGCCAAACATTCGATGATAAGTTAGAAGCAAGGTTTGCTCATGCCTGCAAAAATTCTGAACATTTGACTTTAATTATTCTCGATTTAGATAATTTCAAAAGCATCAATGATAATTATGGCCATTTAGTCGGTGATGAATGTTTGAAAATGGCGGCCAAATACCTTAGTCAAATTAACTTAGGGGCTGAAGATTTTGTGGCCCGATATGGCGGCGAAGAAATAGTGATTATATTGGCTAATACCGATATAGAAAGTGCTAGAGATCTGAGCCAAAAAATTTGTGAAGGTTTTAGAAAACTAAAATTAGAAACTGATTTTGGTGATATTAAGATTACCGCCAGTTTTGGTCTAGCAGAGCGTATATACAATAAAATTGAAAACGTAGAGCACCTTATTAAGTGGGCTGATGATGCGCTTTATCAAGCAAAAGCCACAGGTAAAAATAAAGTGGCTGTGGCTAATGCTTAAACGTGAGGCGGTTACTAAGTTAAAATATAACAGCTATTTAGGGGCTGTTGATAAGGCTTTTATTCCTGAGCTAGTTAGCTGAGTAGCAATCAAAGACAATACACAATAAGCGGTGAAATAATAAAATCCTTCTCCCGCCGCAGATAAGGTTTGTGTACTAATATCCAAAGCAATTTTAAAACCAAAGACATTAAAGTTTTCTGTACTGGCTGTATCGGCATGGTTAGTCGACATAATGGCTAAAAATATCGCTATTACAAAAACATCAGCCATCGACCACTTACCAATCAAACTGACAAAGTTGAGAAGCTTCTCTGCGATATGTTGTTTTTTGATGAAATAGGCGATACACATGAATAAGGTTTTCAGCAGTGGAATACACACTGAAAAAGCAAAAATTAAGCCTGCAACCATTAAACGTTGATCGTCCCACAACTCTTTGACAGTGGCGATAATTGATAATTCTTTATTTACCAAGGTTGAGGTTAATGAAGAGCCACTTAACAGCGCTTTCATTTCCATATTAAAACTAAACATATTGAGTAAAATTCCGGGGAAAAATAATCCTAATGCGACGATATTTAAAGCGAACCCTAGATGTTTGCGGATCATGTTTAGCCTTGCTTGCTAGTTAGTTGAAAAAAGAGGGTATTATAATTTGTTTATGATGGCAGGCATAGAAATGTTACAGATGATAAATATTCATAAATATAATAACTTGTTAGCTGTTATACAGTTTGTGTATGTTAAGGCTAATTATAAGTTATGGACGAAGAAATGAATTTACGTAAATTAGGTAAAACAGGTTTTGATGTATCAGAAATAGGTTTAGGTTGTTGGCAGTTAGGTGGCGATTTTGGTCCCCTGAGCGAATCACAGGCTCAAGATATTTTAACCGAAGCTAACAGCAATAAAATCAACTTTTGGGATACTGCAGACGTTTATGGGGCTGGCAGAAGCGAGTCCATGATTGCCCAGTGGCGAAAACAACATACTGAAGCAGAAAACTTAGTTGTGGCGACTAAAGTAGGGCGTTCAGGAGAACTTTTCCCTGATAAGTATACAAAAGAAAAAGTTAAACAAAGTATACAATTGAGTGCCAAGCATCTTGAGCTTGATTGTATTGATTTGATCCAATTGCATTGTGTTCCACCACAAGTATTACAAGATGGCGAGATTTTTACTTGGTTACAAGATTTTAAACAAGAGGGACTAATTAAACACTACGGAGCCAGTGTTGAAACTATAGAAGAGGGCTTGTTATGTTTGCAAGATCCCGAACTTGCTAGCTTACAAATTATCTTTAATATTTTCCGACAAGATGCTATTGCTGAATTACTGCCCCTTGCTGAAGTCAATAATGTGGGAGTGATTGTTAGATTACCTTTAGCCAGTGGCTTGTTATCAGGTAAATTTAAAAAGAATCAAACGTTTGATGCAACCGATCACCGCAATTATAATAAAGATGGTGATGCTTTCAGTGTGGGAGAAACTTTCTCTGGTATCCCGATGAATAAAGGCATTGAACTAGTGGAAGAATTAGCCAGCTTAGTTCCCAATGATTTTACTATGGCACAATTTGCTTTACGTTGGTTATTAGATCAAAAAGCAGTAAGTTCAGTGATTGCTGGAGTCAGTAAAAAACAGCAAATAGCGCTGAACACCTCGGCCGCCAATTTAGCTAAATTACCAGATGAGTTGCATAAAAAATTAGAACAGTTTTACTTTCAAAGTGTTAAGCAACATGTAAGAGGGAATATTTAACCTGAATACTGGATAAGCTGAACCTCTCGATAACGCTCTTTTTGTGCCTAGCGGCGGTGGGGTGCTTAGTCGTGTTAGGAGAGTCTCTAGCAATAACACGTTATTACCTACGACAATCCGCCTTGCTATACACGAAAAATTTCGTCACCGAGTGAGCATTCAGGTGAGGTGATTTGGACGAACGTTATTAAGTTATTGAATTGTAATAATAAATTAAGATTGGACAATACTTCTTATCCAGAACTCAGGTTATTTAGCTTTATTCTTTTTTAAGTTATTGAGTTGAGCGTTTACCTTTAAGGTAAACGCTCATTTTATGATGAGGTTAAGCGAATACAACGGTTTTATGATGGTGAATTATCACACGGTCTTCAAGGTGATAACGTACGCCATTGGCTAAAGCAGTTTTTTCACAGTTTTTACCTTTACGTACCATATCTGCAGCGCTGTCATTATGGCTGATACGCATGACTTCTTGCTCAATAATAGGCCCTTCATCTAAGTCGCTGGTCACATAATGACAAGTGGCTCCAATTAACTTTACGCCACGCTCGTATGCTTGTTGATAGGGTTTAGCCCCAGCAAATGAAGGTAAAAAACTGTGATGGATATTAATCGCTTTACCGGCTAATTTTTTACATAAGTGATCGGGTACTATCTGCATAAAGCGCGCAAGTACGGTTAGGTCACCTTGATAAGCTTTGATTAATTTTTCTATTTCGGCAAAGGCCTTCTCTTTAGGTTGGTCTTTAAAATCAACCCAATGGAATGGAATATTGTACCAATCTGCATATTGTTTCATTTGCGGATGATTAGCAATGATACAAGGGATCTCGCAGGGTAATTCACCCGTGTGCCATCTATGTAATAAATCCATTAGACAATGTGATTCATGACTAGCAAGTAACACCACTTTTTGTTTTTGTAACGAGTCGCTGATTTTCCAATTCATTTCAAAAGTGTTGGCTATAGGTGTAAACGCCTGTTTCACCTTTTCAATACTCATGTTAATAGAGTCTGCGCGAATTTCATGGCGCATGAAAAATCGACCGGTTTGTAAATCAGTGTGATGGTTTGCTTCTACAATAGTGGCATTTTGTTCTGCTAAAAACTTGCTCACAGCCGCCACAAGCCCAACTTGGTCAGGACAATCAATAACTAATCTAAATGTTTGTTGCATGATAAAAATGGATCTTCCTGTTTGCTAATCCCCCTATTGTGACCTGCCATAGGGTCTAGGGTAAAGAACAAAAGAGGATAATTCAGAATTTGTCTTGCTGCAATGCTTGAATAAGTTTGCAACGCAGGGTGTAATTATCATGTGATTTAGCCTCTAACCTGTGTAGATATATAAAATGTTGAAAAAAACCTTCATTAGTTTGCTTGTTTTGTTGCTGTTATTGTTTGTCGGTTTACGCATGTTGAGCATATCACCCCTGGCTTTAGGCGATGCGTTGGATATCTCTACTAGTATGGGCGCGAAAATAGCCTGTTCTGGTAAATATGTGTCGGGTTTATCTGAACAACAAATAAAAGCAGATTTAGCGGCTTATTCTCAGGCTAATAACTTGTTAGACATAAGCTACCAGAACAATTCTGTGAGCACTGATTTCTGGGGTTTATCACAGGCCAAGGCAACTTTTCGCCAAGGCTTAGGTTGTACCCTAGTTTATGCTGAGTCTGAGTTAGATTTGGATAGCCTGACTGTGCCTAGTGTGAGTGAGTCGTCTGCATTATGGCCAGCCGGTGAAAGTATTAATTCGATTCAGCCTATGGCACAAAAATTATTAGATCAAATCTTGCTAGAGGATAATCAACAAGGATTAGATACCCGAGCATTAGTGGTGGTGAAAAATGGCAATATAGTGGCTGAATCTTATGCTGCTGGATTTACGCAAAGCACGCCATTATTAGGTTGGTCTATGGGTAAAAGTTTGACCTCTATATTATTCGGGAATTTAGTACTGAATAACAAAATATCTGTTGCTGATGACCATTTATTCAGCCAGTGGAATGACCAAGCAAGACAAGCCATCACCCTCGAAAGTTTATTACACATGTCTTCAGGGTTAGCCTTTGATGAAAATTACATGCCTGGAACCGATGCCACCCGTATGTTATTTCTTGAGCCCAGCGCCTCGAGAATCCCTCTTAGCCAACCAGTTGAGCACCCAGTTGGGGCACATTTTTCATACTCATCTGGCAGCAGTAATATCTTGATGAGATTAGCTGCCAACACCTTAGGTGGGCCACAAGCATTAATTGATTACTTTTATCAACAAATCGCTCAACCTTTAGGTTTAGCTAACACCATTTTTGAAGTAGATCCTGGGGGCGTGTTTGTAGGTAGTTCTTATATTTTGGCTTCTGCACGAGATTGGGCGCGAATGGGTTTATTGATGGTGAAAGATGGTCAAATCAACCAGCAAACAGTGTTAAGTCCAGAATGGGTAGCAGCCGCGCAACAAGCAAATGTGAGTGATAATGACCCTAGATATGGTTATCAATTCTGGTTAAACAGCGGCTCAGACACATTACGTTGGCCTGAATTACCCACAGATACCTACGCCATGTTGGGCAGTAAAAAACAACGAGTGATGATGATACCGTCACACAATACTGTCATTGTGCGCCTTGGTTGGAGTGGTAGTTACCCTGATGATAAAAACTTTTCCAGAGTGCTCGCGGCGCTAGCAAATTAAGCTTTGGCTATTATCGATTAAAACTAAACGCCATCTTTAACGGCCAAGACAGCCTAATATGGTATGCCACACCATGGGGACTAGAAACAGATTCAAATAAATGAAACTCTTTTGCTTGCCAACTAAAGTCAGGCTCAATCAAGGGCGCAGGTGGATTTAGTGTGCATTTTCTCGCTAGGGTTAGATGGGGCACATAATCTTGTTTAGGTATGATTAAACCACTGGTTTTAGCTATTTTGTTTAGTTGTGAGGCCAGTTGTAAATGGGCTTGATGGGTATTATCACAACCCAACCAACAAGCTTTAGGTTTAGCCCAATAACCCATATGATTTAGACTTACGGAAAACTCGCTGACCTCAGGCATAGTGGCGATTTGGCTGGTTAGCGCATCTAGATTTTTGGCTGTGACTTGGCCTAAAAAAGCCAAGGTAACATGAAAATTTACTGCTGGCACAGGGGTATTAAAATTAGGCAATGCCTTATTTCGCCATGCTTCTATGGCCAATTTTGTTTTGCCGTCTAGTGATAAACCTAAAAATGCTCGCATCACTCCACCCTATAAGTTTGATATGATCAGATTACCTAAGTACTAATTTACCGCAAAGAGAGTTTGCTTGCTGCCAGTTCAACACATTTTATCTGATTTACATGCACAACTTGCAGTGGGAGACAGCATAGTGGTGGCCCCTCCAGGTGCTGGCAAGTCTACTTGCTTACCCTTGTCTCTATTAAATCTAGATATTTTTGCCAACAAAAAAATTATCTTGTTACAGCCAAGGCGTATCGCGGCTCGAAACATAGCGACTTATTTGGCGCAACAAGTTAACGAACCTGTAGGACAAACCATAGGTTATCGCATTCGTGGTGAACATAAAGTAAGTGCTAACACACGCCTAGAGATAGTCACCGAAGGTGTGTTGACTCGAATGTTGCAAAATGAGCCCGAGTTGCCAGATGTGGCTTTAGTTATTTTTGATGAATTTCATGAACGCAGTATTCATGCCGATTTTTCTCTGGCTTTGTGTATAGAAGTGCAACAAGCTTTGCGCGACGATTTACGCCTATTGGTGATGTCGGCCACCTTAGATGTGGCAGCGATCAGCCAATTATTACCTGAGGCTAAAGTATTTGAGTCTTTAGGTAGAAGTTATCCTGTAGATATAGTGTACCGACCGACTCATTCAAGCGCTGCGTTTGCAAATACCTCCATTGCTGAAAGTGTTAGTCGGCTGATTATTGATATTTTTGCTAAGCATCAAAAAGATGGCTTAGTGTTTTTACCTGGAGCGGCCGAAATCAATAAAGCCGCCCAATGGTTAGAGCAGTATTTTTTGACTCAAGCTACAGAGACTCACGCAACAGAAAAACCTGTGATCCATCGTTTGTATTCAGATCAGGCTAAAAACTTACAAGACGCCGCCCTGTTGCCCGATCCCGATGGTAAACGAAAAATTGTATTAGCCACGAATATCGCCGAAACCAGTTTGACCATAGACGGGATTGAATGGGTAGTGGACAGCGGTATAGAAAAAACTGCGATTTATCATCTTAATCGGGGGGTCACACATTTACAAAATAGAAAAATCTCTCAAGCCTCGGCTGTGCAAAGAGCCGGTCGTGCTGGCCGTTTAGCCCCTGGCACGTGTTATCGATTATGGAGCAAAGAACAACAAGACCGACTGGCGCCACAATCGACAGCAGAAATTTTACAAAGTGACATGAGTAGTTTTATTTTAGAATCTGCAGTGTGGGGTGCTGAAGTAAAAGAATTAAACCTGATTGATTATCCCAGTGATGCCCAATTAGCCCAAGGCCAACACTTTTTAAATCAACTGGACTTGTTTGACAGTAAACAAAACTTAACCTCTTTAGGTAGGCAAGTGCATGCTTTAGGCTGTAATGCATCTATTGCCGTTATGTTGCTAAAAAGTGAGGCGATAGGCGTGAATCATTTGAGCTTAGCTTGTGCATTGGCAGCCTTATTTGAAAATAAAGATCCTATACCGCGTAATATTAGCCAGACTGTTGGCGCAGAAATCTCAGTACGTTTACATTATTTATTAAAACAAAAAAATCATGCCATTTGGCAATCGATTCGCCAATGGCATAGAAAGTTTGCTATTCAGTTAACAGATTGGCCCTTTACCGATGTGGCTATTTTGGTGGGGTTTGCTTATCCTCAGTGGTTGGCGAAACAAAGAAGCGGTGAATCTTACCAGCTGGCTAATGGTGCAGGGGCGACATTGCGTCGAGAAGATGCTTTACTCGAACAAAAATGGTTAGCCATTGGGTTAATGCAGACCAGTGACAAACAACAAGGTAATGCACAAATCCGCTTTGCTGAATCTATTTCGTTAGCGCAAATCGAACAACACTTTTCATCGCTAATGTCAGAAACGCAAGTATTAGAATGGGATGACACACAACAAAAAATTACCGCTCATAAACGTAAAGTGTTAGGCAAAATAGTGGTATACAGACAGCCTATGGCCAAACCATCTGCTGAGCAAATTGAGAATATGTGGCAACAGGTGATAACTAAAAAAGGTATCAGTGCTTTGCCTTTTGATGAAGATACTTGGCAACTGATTTATCGAGTTAGGTTGGCAACCAAACTCAACCCAGAGCTTAAACTGGCTGATTTTTCTGAGCAAGGCTTACTAAATTCTATCGAACAATGGTTGTTACCTTATTTATCAACTAAAACCAGTTGGCAACAATTAACCCAGTGTCAATTTAGTCAACAGCTAAAAAGCCAACTTGATTACCAGCAACAACAAACGTTAGATAAATTTTTACCAGAAAAAATATCCTTACCTAGCGGTCGCAGTGGTCGGTTAATTTATACTGAACATGATAAAATAGTATTATCAGTTCGGATCCAAGAAATGTATGGCATGTTAGAACATCCTGTTGTTTGTCAGGGACGGATAGCGATTACTATTGAGTTGTTGTCACCGGCGCAAAGGCCTATCCAAACTACCCAAGATTTACCGGGTTTTTGGCTAGGCAGTTACAAACAAGTACAAAAAGAAATGAAGGGTCGTTATCCTCGTCACTTCTGGCCAGATAGTCCAGCCACATCACCAGCGACTACCACTACCAAAAAAAGAATGAATTTTAAATAATGAGTAAACCCGCAGTTAACAAATCTAAAACCGCTAAAGCTAAATCTACAGACTCAGTTAAACCTTCACTGTGGCGCAGGCTTAATCCTTTTCGTTGGTTGTTTCGCAATTGGTTTAAGTTGGCTTTGATTTTTGCGATAGTGCTTGGCAGTTATTGTGTTTATTTAGATGCACAAATCAGTAAAAAGTTTGCCGGCAACAAATGGCAAGTGCCGGCACAAATTTTTGCTCGTCCTATGTTTTTAAAGCTCAAACAAGAAATTACCATTGAAGAAATTGAAGAAGAGCTAAGACTACTCGGATATAGACGTGTAACCCGTGCTGACAGCTCAGGCGAATATCAAATATTGGGTGATCGTATTCGCATTCAAAGGCGTAAGTTTGATTTCCCCCATGGCCGCGAACCACTGCGTAATATTGAAATTAGTATTAATCAGCAAAGAATTACGCAAATTCTTGAATTAGATACTCGGCAAAAAATAGATAACATTTACCTAGAGCCTTGGTTAGTCACTCGCCTCCAAAGCAGTGAGCGTGAAGACCGCATGTTAGTCAATATTGCCGACGTGCCACCTGTGTTAACTCAAGCCTTAGTGGCAGTTGAAGACGATGACTTTTATCAACATTTTGGTATTGCCCCTTTGTCTATAATGCGTGCGCTAATTGCGAATATATCTGCTGGACGAACAGTACAAGGTGGCAGCACCTTGACTCAACAATTAGTTAAAAACCTATTTTTAACCAGAGAAAAATCCATTACTCGTAAAGCCAAAGAAGCTTTGATGGCTTTAATTATTGAAGTTAGATATAGCAAAGAGGTGATTTTACAAGCCTATTTAAACGAAGTGTTTTTAGGGCAGAATGGCAACACAGGTGTGTATGGTTTTGGTTTAGCCAGTTATTTTTATTTTGCTCGTCCGTTAAATGAACTCACTATAGATGAAATGGCCATGTTAGTGGGGATCATTAAAGGACCTTCTTACTATAACCCCAAACGTCATCCAGAACGTGTAGTAACCAGACGGAACTTAGTCTTGCGCATGATGTTTGAAAGTCATCAACTCACCGCCAACGAATACGAAGCTTTAGTGAAAAAACCATTAAAGTTATCTATTGGTAAAAGTTTACAAAAAGATAAACATCCCGCTTTTATGGACATGGTTAGACGAGAATTAAAACAAGTATTAGATAATCCAGATATTCTTGAATCTGGGGTGAAAGTGTTTACCACCTTAGATTCCAATGCCCAATTAAAAGCGGAACGAGCCGTAGCGCAGGGGGTCATCAAACAAGAAAAACGTATTGGTAAAACAGGTTTTGAAGCCGCTATGGTAGTGACCGATATCGACACCGGTGAGGTACGTTCAATTGTAGGTGGCCGCGAAGCTAATTACGCAGGATTTAACCGCGCTCTCGACGCCAAGCGGGCGATTGGTTCTTTAGTGAAACCGGCTATTTATTTAACGGCATTAGAACAAGCGTCTGATTACAACTTGGCCACCTTGTTAATGGATGAACCGATTAAATTGAAGAGTAGCGAAGGCAAACTTTGGCAACCACAAAACTCAGACAAGAAGTTTCGTGGTCAAGTACCATTACTCACAGCGTTAACTAAGTCATTGAATGTACCTACAGTTACCTTAGGCATGAACTTAGGTTTAGGGACTATTGCCGATACAATCTGGCGCTTAGGGGTAGAAGAAGAAATTCAGCTGTATCCTGCCATGACCTTAGGCGCAGTGAATTTTTCACCATTACAAGTGAATCAGATGTATCAAACCATAGCCAATAATGGCCGCTACATTCCACTGCATTCTATTACCGCCATAGTCTCACCCGACAATTATGTATTGTGGAACTTCCAGGCCAGAGCCGAGCAAAGAGTCGACGAACAAGCCACTTACTTATTGAATTACGCTTTACATAAAGTGACCTTAGAAGGCACCGCAAAAGCCCTTAAAACAAAATTTCCAGATATTAATATGGCGGGTAAAACGGGTACCACAGATGATTATCGCGATAGCTGGTTTAGTGGGTTTGATAAAAATATATTGATCACTAGTTGGATAGGTAAAGACAACAATCAACCTGTTAATTTAAGTGGTGCCAGTGGCGCTATGCAGTTGTTTATAGGGTATCAGCAGCAACAAGCACCTAAGTCTTTGGTCAGGCGGTTTCCGGCTGGTTTAGCTATTAGTCATTTTGACATCACTACCGGTCAACTAAGTAAAGCGGGCTGCGTCGATACTTATAGTGTGCCAGCTATTACCGACGCCTTACCACCAGTACCCAAACAGTGTTTTGGTGAATCCAGAGTACCTGAAAAACCTAAAAGCTGGTGGCAGAAAATTTTTGATTAAGAGCAGAATAAAGCAGTGTAAGAGCAGTAGATAGGAGATAGTTGAGCTTAGGGACAAGACTATCGACCGACCTTAAAGTCCGTCATTCCTACACATCGACGCCTTGTTCAAAAACCGCTGAATGCATTTCGTTCATCAATGGTATCTCTAACTTGGATGATCTGGAATCTGCTGTTTTTTATGTATTAAGGCTGCCGACCCAAGTTGAACATTATGTCTGTTAGTCTACTGAACCTGAGCTCTAGATAAGCGGAGCCTCTCGATAACGCTCTTTTTGTGCCTAGATGCGTTGGATTGTCTAGCAATAACACGTTATTACGTACGACAATCCGCCTTGCTATCCACCAAAAATTTCGTCAGCGAGCCATTCTCGAAATAAAATAACTAGGGGGCTAACGAGTAATGTATTAAATTTTAGGTATAAATTCGATATTTCCGACACTTCTTATCCAGAGTTCAGGTTACTGAATCTTTTTGGCATCTAGATGCCAGATGTTTTCAACAATATTCAGATTACCTTTCACAGCGTCCTGTACTTTATCTTCAGCTAATAAATTGAGCAGATAATTATCAGCGTAATGAGCTTTTAGTTCTTCTTTGCTTATAGAAAATGGAGGACCTTGCATAGTTGTTTGGTGGTACTCAAAGGTAATTAGCAATTGAGGTGCAAACTGACTTAAGGTTTGTATATGTTTAGCATAACTAACACGAGTCACTTCAGGTAAAGCTACAAGCGCGGCTCTATCGTAAACTGCGTCTATTTGGCCAACTAGATGTTGAGTTAAATTCAATATATCGCCAACATATATATCAATATCCTGTGCACAATAATGTTTCCCATCTGGTAGTTCATTAACTGTTGGTATCAACTCCAGTTCGTTAAATAATTGAATAATTGCAGATTCGATTATTTCGGCCCCAACCACCTTAAATCCCTGTGATAACAACCAAGCAATGTCCAAGGTTTTTCCACATAAAGGGATAAATATTCGGTTGCTGGGTGACAAATTTAAATGGCCTATATTTTTAATCAGTAAAGGATTCGCAGTCGGTTGATGAAATCCAATTTCATTGCTGTTCCATTTGTTTTGCCAAAATTGTTTTTGCATAAATTTCTCTGCTCAGTTTTTTTATTTAAAATCACAACTACAGGGGGAGAAAGTAGCCGATTCTGATGTGAATATTTGCTCTTTTTCACATTTCACATAATTAGTATTAATTTCATCAGGTGTATCGGTTACTGTCATAAGCTCAATATGCTGGTTATTTTGGTTGAATTGCAATGAAATTAAAGAGGATGTATCAACCGAAACTGCATCACCAGAGCTATAAATGATCACTTTAGCTAGTTTTGTCATTGGATGTTGGCATACGCCTTTATATTCAAATTTAGCATTTTTTTCTAGCACAGCAGCACCATATTTGATGTCGTCTATAAACAACTGCGCCTGTAATTGCATATCATCAAGGCCTGTTTCTGTTAAGTGTAACTGTTGTTTTTGAGTGATTTCTGCTATGAAGTTTGCATCAATAATAATTGTTCGGTTAATAGCTGGGTAATCTGGTGTGCTGGAATCGATGACGTTAACTTTATAGTTTGACGGTTCTTTTGCCCAAGTATTGAGAGCCAGTAGGCTAAGTAGAAAGACAACAAAAAGAGGGCTCACCTTTATATTTTGAGGCTTAGTTGTTGAGTTTATCTGTTGCAAACTTATGTCCTGTAAACTTGTTGTTTATTGTCGAGGGGTAATTCGGCTTTTGATATTTTTCGCCTGCAACACTTCTTGGTTAATATGCTTTATTTATGAACAACGTCCTTGTTATCCATTTGTTTGCAGCAAATTAAAGCGGGTTGTGTTTAATCTTGATAAACCTTGTCACTGTGTTTGTTTTTTTAGCGATATTGAACAGTCGTAGGCTTACCCCCGCGGTTTTTAAATAACCCGTTATGCTATAAGAGATTTCACATGAGCGATAATATCTTGGTCTTGCCCATGTTCGAATAAACAAGCTTGGAAACGTTCACCTGATACCGCGGTTTTAACCAACTCTTGATCTATGCCTTTAAGCGATTCTAAAAAGTTACCTTTCATAACTGACGCTTTTACTTCAGATAAAATGTTGGCATTTTTAACCTGAGGCTCTCTGCGTTCAACTGGATAGCCTTCGCCGCGTTCGCCTGTTAAGGCTTTCTCAAAAATATAACGTGCGTTTAGTTCAGCTCCCCAGCCAAAACCTTTGGCAAATGCTAATGCAAGGGCATTACCGTTATTTACTTGGTTAAACAAGAATGCATCTGATGGGTCGATACAGTAACCACAAAATACGCCCTGATGAACATTAAGCGCCATCATTGCGCCTTGTCCTGTGCCACAACCGGCAATGACAAAATCGATAGCTTTTGCATTAATTAATATGCCTGCCATTATGCCTAAATGGATGTAAGTTAAATGATGGTCGTTTTCACTATTCATTCCTACGTTGAATACTTGGTGATCTAAGGGGCCTGCAACCGTTTCTAATTCATTTAAAATAATCGGATTTTTAGCCGCTTGGCTATTTTCCATCATCAATGCAACTTTCATTTAATTGTTCCTAATAAGAGTAAATAGTTTAAAACGAGTTGATTATAACATTTGCTGCAGCCGAATGACCTCATCAGCTAATTTTTTCTGTTGTGGGTTAATGTGCTTGAAGTGCCTTTGTGATACTGCTTAAGTTGCTGCTTAATCTTGGATCACCAACGACTGTGGGTGTTTACTTAGCGGTTGTTGATACTTCGAGTCTAGATGGGTTTCTTTGTTGATACGTTTGTTAATGAAACCGTTAATATCAGGTTTACTAGTACAATCTATTTTTCCGCCCATAAAACCTAATAGCACGGCCGTGGTTTTTCTGGCAAGGCCGTCACAGTTTGCTCTTATCTTGATCTTATCAATCAGTTTTTGTTCTTCGCTGACAAATTGGTTTGGCTTAGAAGAATGGAGAGTGGGGGAGTTTTTTTGTTGCTGATAATCGCGCCGAGCTTGTTCTGCCATTTGTTCATCTTGTTGCACATTAAATGCTTGTAAGTGTTTTCCCGCAGTACCAGTAAACTGACTGTTGATTTGAGTATTAGCTGCTTGTTTAGTTGCTAGGTTAGTCAGTGGTATGTCTTTTACTGCTTGTGGTTTTTTCTCTACTATCGACTTTATCTGTTTGACTGGCTGAACTGCAGAGGGAATCGTTTTAGGTTGTTGTTGATTAGATTCAGTTTTAACTGGAATTGGCGGGTTGGGTTCAGGTTCAATTTGCGGCTCTGTATCTGGGGTGGCTATTTCTGCTGGTTTGGGTAATTCGAATACGAGTTTAGCCTGAATCAGTTTTTGCACTTGTGGTTTCGCTATATTTTTCGACGGATGAGTTACTGAATGGTGTAAAAATAGTAATATGAACAAATGAAAAATCAATGATAGGACAAGGGTGGTGAACAAACTTTTATTTTTACTAAACACTCAGGGCCAAATACTTAATAAAAGATAAGTGAACATAAATTAATAGAGTCTTGTCTGGGTATTAAGTTCAAAACATGTTGAGGGTTAAAGCCCGAGTTGCAGTATTTTTAGCGCCTCTCTTTTGTCATTAGTGACATCTACTCTAGAGTCTGAATCTGCAAAGATCATACTGCTGATTTTCTCAATTTCAGTATTTTGTGTATCCTCAACCACTACTGCTATGTGTGTAGGTCCTAATGTAGACAAGGTTTTTTTACCTAACATGGTAATACCAATAATATCTTCTTCAGTTAAATTTGAGCCATCGATATCTGAGTAATCAATCAGTAGCTTTCTATTAAGTTTAATTGCCTGTTGGTATTCAGGACTTTGGATCATAAAAATCATATCTAGGGCGTTAAGTTCTCCTTGAAAAGTAATACACGAAATATCGTCTAATGTAGTTACAATAAAATGCATGTTTATTCCTTATTTTAGAGTTGTATAACGACCTTAATTTAAGATAGTACAGCTTGTCCAAAAATCATTTCTTTTTATCCCTAACAAACATTCATTCTCAATGTTCTGTTTTGGTGCAATTGTACAATTATGCACCTGCAAAGTGCTTGTGTAGATTGATATTACCCACAAATAAAGCTTAACTGTATGATTTATATGAAAATATATTGTTGGCACAAGACTTGTTTTATCAATTGCAGAATTAGCTATTTATATAAATAAAAACAACTGGGAGCAACAATATGAAATTAGTAACTGCGATCATTAAGCCTTTCAAGCTTGACGATGTGCGCGAAGCAATTTCCGAAATTGGAATCGATGGTTTGACTGTAACTGAAGTTAAAGGTTTTGGTCGCCAAAAAGGACATACCGAATTGTATCGTGGCGCTGAATATCAAGTAGATTTTTTACCAAAAGTTAAACTTGAAGTTGGCGTTAAAGATGAACATGTGGAGCGTTTAGTTGAAGCCATTGTTGGTGCCGCTAAGACTGGAAAAATTGGTGACGGGAAAGTGTTCGTCTATGACTTAGAACATGCCGTTCGTATCCGTACTGGCGAAACCGATGGCGAAGCCATCTAGATATTGAGGAGATAGACATGGAAATTACTTTTGAATTGGGCTATGCCCTAGATACCTTTTACTTTTTGATCTGTGGCGCATTGGTTATGTGGATGGCCGCTGGTTTTACTATGCTCGAAGCGGGTTTAGTTCGTGCTAAAAACACTACAGAAATTTTGACCAAAAACGTTTCCTTGTATGCGATTGCCTGCATCATGTATATGATTTGTGGTTACGACATCATGTATGGTGGCGGTATATTCCTTGATGGTCTTATGGCTGATGGTGCAACTGGTGTTACTGAAGACCCAGCTACATATGCTCCTTCTGCAGATTTCTTCTTCCAGGTAGTATTCGTAGCGACTGCTATGTCTATTGTTTCTGGTGCGGTTGCTGAGCGTATGAAGCTTTGGGCTTTCTTAGCCTTTGCTGTTGTTCTTACAGGTTTCATCTATCCTATGGAAGGTGCTTGGACTTGGAATGGCGACGACGTATTTGGTATGTATAACCTAGGCGACAATGGTTTCTCTGACTTTGCTGGTTCTGGTATTGTACACATGGCTGGTGCCGCTGCTGCTTTAGCTGGTGTATTACTGCTTGGTGCTCGTAAAGGTAAGTACACTGCTGATGGCCGTGTACACGCAATCCCTGGCTCTAACCTACCTCTTGCGACTTTAGGTACATTCATTTTATGGATGGGCTGGTTTGGTTTCAACGGTGGTTCTGTATTAGCTACTGCTACTGTAGAAAGTGCTAACTCTGTTGCTATTGTATTCTTAAATACTAACGCAGCTGCTGCTGGTGGTTTGGTTGCTGCTTTACTTCTAGCTCATATCTTGTTTAAGAAAGCTGATTTAACTATGGCATTAAATGGTGCGCTAGCTGGTCTAGTGGCTATTACTGCTGAACCTTCAACTCCTACTCCTTTACAAGCTACATTGTTTGGTGCGCTAGGTGGTATCTTAGTAGTGTTAAGTATTATTAGCTTAGATAAACTTAAGATTGATGATCCAGTTGGCGCTATCTCTGTTCACGGCGTTGTTGGTCTATTAGGTTTGTTATTAGTACCATTTACTAATGACGGCTCTACTTTCAGTGGTCAATTATTAGGTGCTGCTACTATCTTTGTATGGGTATTTGTAACTAGCTTCATTGTATGGTCAATCATCAAAGCAGTTATGGGTATTCGTGTTAGCGAAGAAGAAGAGTTTGAAGGTGTGGATATCAGTGAGTGTGGTTTAGAAGCCTACCCTGACTTCACAACTAAAAAATCTTAATATAGGTTGGTTTGATGGAGAGGTAGTCTCTCCTCAAACAGAATAAATGCCCTGTATTTATGGCAAACTAGATAACACCGAACGTGAAAACGTCCGGTGTTTTCTTTTTTCTGGCGAGTTTTAATTGCGCTTATTTTGCGTTGCTAAAACACAAATGAGCACTTTGATTATGTGCTTTTAAATTCTCGCTGAGTGTACATTTATTTATTGGAGTTGGTATTAAGCAAACATAATTAAATTCGATAGGTAAATGATGAGTGGATTCTGATTTTTATAGCCTGTGACTTGCGCTAGTTAAATCATTTATTAGCCGCTCTGAAATGGGTTTATTGGTTTGTTTTTGTAAGTTTAGCTTCGGATTTTCGTTTATAACTGGTTACAATCTGTAATCGGCATTCAAGAAAAGCTGTGATAACCTTCACCGATAATATTTTTTAAGAGATCTAAATATAATGAAAAAAATCCTACTGGCAATCTTGGTCACCTTAATTCTTCCTTTGCAGGCATGCGCTCAGGAGCAGTGGAAAGAGGGTGAGCACTATGAAGTGATTAACGATAAAGCTACTGAAAAGCGTGAAATTGTGGAGTTCTTTTCGTTTTGGTGTCCTCATTGTTTTAACTTTGAACCCATTGTTAAAAATGTCAAAACTAAGCTAGATAAAGATGTGTCATTCACTAAAGTTCACGTTAACTTTATGGGCTTTACCAGTGCTCAAATTCAAGATGATGCAACCACAGCCATGTTAATTGGACGTGCGTTAAAAAAAGAAGACGCGATGAATCAAGCAATATTTAAATATATTCATGTACAAAAATCTTCGATTACTGGTTTAAAAGATCTACAAAATATCTTTATAGTAAATGGTGTTGAACCTGCAGATTTTGACAAAATGGCGAAAAGTTTTGGTGTTAAGAGTATGGTCAATAAAAACAATAAAACTATTGCAGAATATCGTAGACATGTAAGTAGCGTTCCTTCGTTTATTGTAAACGGTAAATTTAAAGCTACCTTTACTCGCGATATGACAGCTGACGATATGGCTGATTTATTAGCTTGGTTAACCAGACAAAAATAGCTTCAGCGTCGATATTGGTAAATTAACCTGAACTCGGGATAATGAGTGTCATTTAAATCTGAGTTTACATGCGATTCAAACATTTAGAAATATACACCCAGTTACGTTTGAGTTAAGGCTTACTCGATGACGGAATTCTTGTGAATAGAAAGGAGGGTTTTCTAGTAATACTGGCTATTACTAGAAAACCTAACACAGATAGGCGTAAAAAGAGCGTTATTGAGAGGCTCGGCTTATCCCGACTCATGTTACTTTACCGGGATTTAGTGTGCTGATTATGGTTGATAATAAATGTTCTTTTTCAAACGGTTTGGCGATATAGGCATTAAAACCTACCTCTTTATAAAGTTTTATGTCTTGTTCAAATGCATTCGCCGTTATTGCTACAATTGGTAAACTTGGTTGTTCCGTTTTGATTAATTTACAAGCTTCAACACCACCCATTATTGGCATTTGAATGTCCATTAAAATAATATCGACCGAAGTAGTTTCAACAAAATCTACCGCTAACTGGCCGTTATCAACCATATAAAGAGTCAAATCAAGATCACCTAACATTGAGCTAAGTACCAATTGGTTTATTTCGTTATCTTCGGCAATGAGTACTGTTTTACCAATTAACAAGTCTGTAGATAACACATCAGAACTTGCCGTTTCTTCCATCGAGTTCACAGCCTCCAGCGGTAAAAATATTTGGACTTTTGTGCCTACATTTTCTTTACTGAATACTTCGATTCGCCCTCCCATCATATTGACTAATGAGTGAGTAATAGACATTCCTAAGCCGGTACCACCATAACGTCTAGTAATAGATTTATCAGCTTGTTCAAAACGTTCAAATAATAGTAATTGGGCCTCTTCACTCATGCCAATACCTGAGTCTTTGATTATAATTAAAACACCACCAGTATCATGATGTTTTATCGTCAAGCTGACTTGTCCTCTCTGAGTAAACTTAATGGCGTTAGATAATACATTAAGCAATATTTGTTTAAGTCTGAGTTCATCAACTTTCCAAATAGAGTGGGTTAAATCAAGATTAATAATGAGTTTTAAGCCTTTCTGCTGCAGGTTAGCTATTAATTCAGCCTCAATAACCGCAGTTAATTCTGATAAGTTAACCGCCGTATACTCCAAAGTAAGTTTACCGGCCTCAAGTTTAGACAAATCTAAAATATCATTGACTAACTTGTTAAGTGTCGTAGTCGATATAGTCGCAAGCTTGAGTAGTTCAGATTTTTTATGGAAATCAGTTTCTTGCTGCAATAACTGCAAGGTGCCGAATATTCCATTTAATGGCGTACGAATTTCATGACTCATATTGGCTAAAAATTCTGACTTAGCAATATTGGCTTTTTCTGCTATTTCTTTAGCCTCGGCTAAAGCTTGTTCTTTTTCAATTTGCTCAGTCAAGTCGTAAGCAATACCAATATAACCTGTTATATCGCCATGTTCATTTTTTAGGGCACTCAAATTAAGCATTACCGGAATATGTCGTCCATCTTTTGCAACATAGGTCCAATGCCAATGATCTGCTATTTTTTTATTGGATTTAGTCGAAAACACCTCAAAACCGGGCTTAATTTTATAACCCAGCTCTTCGGTTAATTCTTGTGCCCGTTCTACTATTTCAGACAATAAATGAAATTTTGCCGGCGTTTCTTTTAACAACAACTCATCGGCCGAATAACCTAATAGTTTTTCTGCTGCAGGATTAAATAATGTAATCAACCCAGATGTATCTGTTGCTATGATCGGGTAATTAGCATTCTTTAATATTCCAGTTTTTAATGCTGTGGCATTACTCATTTCTTGAGTACGTTTTTTAACTAAAAACTCTAGTTGTTCATTCGTCTCTTCTAACATTGTATCCCGAGCAATTAACAGTTGCTGTTGGTGATTTCGTAATTCCTCTTTACGAATATATGCTAGGGTAAGACTCAAGACCATAAGTGCTAACACTACAGTTAATATCATGTACTGATAAAAAGTAGTGTAACTTTGTATGTTTTTGGTTTTTTCAATGTAACTATTTTCAGCAACCGCGGTAAACTCCCAAAGTCTACCAAATACAGTGATTTTTTCAGAATAAATAACCGAGCTATTAGCAGAACTAATTAACTGGGGTTGGTAAAAAACGGTGCGTTTATTATTTGAGATGTCAGCAATAGTTAGGTCAATGCCCTCTAGAGATTCATAATTGGCACTCAAAACTTCATCAATCAATATTGGTGCATAAGTCCAACCAAGTGTATGACTGAGTTTACCAGCAGGATCTGCTGGTATTTTGCTTGAGTCATATAGAGGCAATAGAATTAAAAATCCATGTCTAACTTTTTTATCTGCCTGCACCAAAGTAATGGGCGAGGTAATTTGAATTTGATTATTGATTGCCGAACTTATTGCCGCATTTCTGCGCATATCTTCAGAGCCAATATCAAGACCGACAGCACTTTTATTCAGTTCTTCAGGCTCGATATATCGTATGATAAATAAACTGTTATTATGACTGTTTAGTTGTCGTAAATTAAAGCTATTATCAGGTCTCATTTGTTTTTGTTGTTGCAAAAACTCGGCTAGGTCATGCTGCTCAACTTTCTGGATAAATCCTATGCCTCTAACACCAGGAAATTCTTGTTGAAAGTTCCTATTTTGAGAGTAGGTATGCATGGTTTGATAATCAAAGTTTTCTAGGGATACAGTAGAAATGAGGCCATGTAATCCCTTCAATCCATATGAATAAAAAGTAATACGTTCTTCAAAATCAGACTTTATTTTGAATAAATCATTCTGCAAAGTTTGGATGACTAAATTATCTTGTTCTTTTTGTTTGTTGTTTTCGGCTTGAAACGAAATATAAGCCCCAGCAATTAAAATGATCACTGGAAAAAATAATGATTTGATGACTGTTTTTTTGAAGAAAAGTTGAGACAGTTTAGAATGCTTCATGCATAACCTTATTAATTACTATTACTTCAATCAATTTTTAGCTTTAGCTTCGTCTAGTTTTACTCTTATTACCAATTTAATTCCGGCTCTTTATAATATTCAATATTTAGACTATCAAGTAGAGGCCTTAATAAATCTAGACGAGTGAGAAATTGTTGATAGTTACGATTTTTTTCTTGGCTCCAACCTAATTCGGCTGTTACCAATAAACGTGGCCATAGTCGATTATCAGCAGTGGAGTCAGTATGAACTAATTCTGACCACATTGCAGATTCAACCCCCTTAACCTGTTTATATTTTTGTGGATTCAGTTGGTAAGCTCTTGCCAGAGGAACCCCCTCTTTACGACACCAGTCATAAGTGTTTGGTTGGCCAGCAAAGTTGCCATGATCAAAATAACTATAGGTGCACGGCGATAAAATGATCTGATGACCACGGTCCAGAGCCGGTTGAATATCATACTTATCGTTCCATAATTGTAATAGAACATCTGTTTTATTATCGGCAACTGACCCTTCTTCCCAAGCAATTGCGGTTCGTCCTAAGTCTTCCACTATACGTGTAGCGCGAGCTATAAATTGAGGGTACAAAGGATCTTTAATTTCATCGCCTCCGATATGGATATATTCCGATGGAAACAGACTTACAATTTGACTCAATATATCTTTTACAAAGGGATAAGTTATGTCGGGCTTGGTTAAGCAAAGCTTACTAAAACCCACTTTTACGCCGCTATAGGGAGATAAATTAGTCACATCATCACAAGCTAATTTATTATAAGCGGCAATGGCCGCCTGGGTGTGACCGGGTAAATCTACTTCTGGAACAAGGGTCACATGACGAGCTTGTGCATAACTGACAAGTTCGCGTATTTCTGCTTGGCTATAAAAGCCATTACGTCCACCTTCAACTGCGCTTGCACCACCCACTTCGGTTAATTTTGGATAACCTTCAATTTCAATACGCCAGCCTTGGTCATCTGTTAAATGTAAATGTAAGCGGTTAAGCTTAAAACGCGCCATTCGGTCAATATGAGCTTTAATATATTCCACAGGTAAAAAGCTACGGGCTACATCTAACATGTTGCCACGCCAACTAAAAGTGGGGCTGTCAATGATACTAACTTTGGGTAACGTATAACTGCCTTGTGTTTGGCTAGGTAACAATTGACTTAAGGTTTGTACTGCATAAAACAATCCTGTATCGGTATTCGCCTTCAAAACAATTTGATTTTGAATATCAATTCGATAACCTTCAGAACCTAATTCAGGTAGATCTGTAATACTTAATATTATTTGACTAGAAGCACTATTACTTTGAATGACTTCTAGTGTTTGCAATAAATTATTGAGAGCTAACAGTGATGTATTAATACCTTCTGCTGCGTCAACTTTGACATCTTTTAACTGCAAATTACCCGAGTGAAATTTTACAGTTTGTGGATAAGGTATGATTGATAACAATTCTGAGTGGAGTAATTCTTGTTTATCTAACTGAGGGGACTGGGACGTCTTATCACCACAACTTATTAATAAACAAGTAAATAACAGGGTAATTAGTATTTTCATAACAACACTCCGATTTTGTTATGCCTCACTTTAGCAAATATTAACAGGCGAAATACACTTATACCATTATTTAACTAGATTGATATAACTCAGAATAATAAAGAAAACTGTGCACCATAAAATAGCTGATGTTTACTTTGCCAATAATTCCCATCAATTTTCCTAGCTTTTACAAAACCTTCTATTTTAATTTTTTTTAAATCAACTCCTGCACCAAGTGCGGCATAGCCATCTATACCATTACCATTTTCTACGTCTTCAAAATAATAATCGTCATCTTTATTTATATCACCGTTAATCATTTCTAGTAGATCTAGTCCCCCTTCAACATATACAAAAACATCATTGTAATAACCCAATCGCATCCCTACATCCCAAGAGATATAATTTTGCACCTGGTCATTTTCATCTAATACTTCAGCATAATTAAGCGAGGAAATAGCCTCACCTCTAAAATCAGAATAATGATTCTCTTGAGTCAAAAAACTAACACCGATACCTGTAATTTTATCGTCAGCATTAAGTTCATGCTTAACGAATATTGTTGATTGTTCTTTTGCATTTACAATGTTTGATAACAACAAACTACCCAATATTAAATTTTTTATTACGCTATCCCTAACTTGCATCGTTTAAACCACATTCTTTATCGAAAATAACAAATATTAACATAGCAAAAAACTTACCACATATGTGTTTTGCGACTCAAATTAATATCTATCAATAGGCCGATACTCTTTTCATTGCTATGTTTTACAAATTGAATGCTTGAAAAGCATAAAAAGCATATAAAAAGGGGCGTTGTATTACCTCAGAACAGAAGTCGCTGCCATGAATATGGGAATTTTTTAGCTATATTGAAGGGAGTTTCAATCCACAACAATTGGCTGGTTTTTGTCGAAAATTGTCCAATAAGGCAATATCAAGTTATTCCTATAATCCCTATGATTAACATTAATGAGAAAGTGACAATTACACAGAAAACAAATTAACTATTAAGGATACGTAATGCGAGATAATGAATTATTTGCAGCAATAAACACTTATTTTGATGCTCTTTATTTTTGTGATGTCACACTTCTGGATAAAGTTTTTCATAAATCATCAAGTTTGTTTGATGTGGACCAAGGCCAAGTATTTGTCGACCCTATAGCAAGTTTTAGACAAGATGTAGCGACACGGCCATCCCCAGCTAGTGTAAATCAAGTTCGTCAGCAAGAAATTATACTTGTGGATTGGTTATCAACAGATTGCGCCACAGTAAAAGTACGTTTAAGGGCTCATCAAAATATCTTTGTTGACCACTTATGTTTTGTTAAAGATAGCGATGGCTGGTGTATTGTTTCTAAAGTGTGGCATTTAGAAAGCACAATATAACTGCATTATCAGTAGTCTTAATAATAATTTTAATTAGACTACTGATAATTTATAACAACTTAATTTTGATCTGGTTTTTGCCATACTCTGACATATTCAATTTCGAAATCGACTACGCCGTCATCTTTTTCACCTTCAGGGCTGTTTAACTCCAAATCTTCTTTACTGTCTGGGATCCCATGCCAAGGAAAGGTTTCTTGATCTAACCAAATACTGATTGGTTTTGTCGCTACATATCCATCGTAATCTTGAGGTACTTTACGATTTTCTTTTGCCCATGCAGTCACCTCTTCTGAGCTCACAGCGGAAAGCAACTTACCATCCACATAGTACTTAATGCCTGTTTCATCCCATTCAAAACCGTATACATGAAAATCATCTGCGACACGAAAGCCCAAATCTCTATGTTCTGTATAAACAGGTTTTCCGGTTTCCTCTACTTTAGGGTTCCAATCACGTATTGACCACCATAATTCTTTATCTAGTTCCTGCTTAGCAGGATCTCGGTGGTCACCAAACTGTTCAAAGAAATCAATTTCCAATTGTTTACCCATAGCCCAAAAGGCGCTGGTGATCTCTGCATCTGCCGCTTTGCTTTTTATTTCTATATAACCGTATTTAAACAATTTGCGAGAAATAAAACATGCGGTGGTAATATTTTCATGGGGTAATGCATCACCAAATACAGGTACACGTATTTCATCAGTAAAAGGAAAATCAGGTTCCCAACGTGTTTCTAAAATCAATTTGCCGTCCTCCAGCCTATAGTTTCGGCCTGAAAACTGTGATGGAGCACGACCTTTCCATACTTTTTTATTAGGTAAATCAGGATGTTTGTAAACAGGTTTACCATTTTCGAACTTACCAACTATATACCACCGGTCTTCATCTATAGTGTCTGCTTCAAATTCATCACTGACTTCTGAATTTAAAACCCAGCCTGCCACATTATTAGGATCCGAAAAAGGCATAACACCTAATGCTTTGCTCTGGCTGTAAGTCATATCATTGCTACAACTAGTCAAAATAAAAACTAAACTCAATCCAGTAATTATTTTTATAGTTTTGTTACTCAAATTCATAAATTCACCATACATATAATGTTTGCATTAATAATATATCATAAGTAAGTGTATGTTTAACATTTAATCACTGACTAACCAAAGATTGGCATTAAGTACGACTTTGGTATTACCAATAAAAATACTCCGACACATAAGTTGCTAATTAAATAACACAAAATCAATATAAAACAGATAGATAGCGTTAATATTTCTAAAACATAAACTTTACATTACAAAACTTTACAATAACATTTCATTGACATCATCTTTATAAATTGGTTATATCTATATCAATGCCAAGCCCTACAATAAAAACATAATTGGTATTACCAATAAGACAAACCAAAATGAGGTAAGAATCACATGAACACCCAACTAAATAAAATTACTAGTGCTATGAAAAGCCCTAGGGTAAACAATAGAAATAAAGCAGCACTCTTAAGTTCAGCTATGCTTGCAATGTTAGCGGCTCCTACATTATCAGCCCAAGAAGCTCCAGCCGATGAAAGCGTAGAAGTCATAGAAGTATCTGGTATACGTGCGTCTCTTACTACAGCGCTTTTAGAAAAACGTGAAACCGTCAACTTAGTTGAAATCATTCAAGCTGAAGATATTGGTAAGTTACCTGATCAAAACTTGGCCGAAGTATTAGAAAACATAACAGGCATCCAAATTACTAGGACAGCTGGTGTTGGTACCGGTGTGCAAATTCGTGGTTCAAACTCAAACAATGTTTTAATCAACGGTGTTGAAACTGTTGGTGCTGGCACTGGCCGAGGCGGAATTAGCTTTGAAGATATATCAGCGTCAATTATTGCTGGAGTCGAAGTAGCTAAAGCGTCTGACGCAAAAACAATCGAAGGTTCAGTGGGTGGTACTGTTAATTTACGTACTATTCGCCCTTTAGAGCTTTCTGAACAGTTAATTAATGTTCGTGTACAAGGCGAAGACAGCAGCTTAACGACTGATGGTATTCAGCCACGTGTTTCTGCAGTTTATGGAAATAACTGGGATACTGATAGCGGTAAGTTCGGTTTTGTGATGAGTGGCAGTTTAACCAAGCAAGAATCTTCTTCTTTCCGTCCACGTGTTGACCGTGATGGTGGTTTAGTTGAAAACTGTGATGCCTCAGTAGTACGCGATGGTGGTGCTCCTCAAGATTTAGCTAAGCGCCCTGCTTGTCAAGAGTTTGATTTCTTAGGTATTGGATTCTTAAACCAAGAATACGAAAACTTCGAATATGAGACAACAAACATTTCAACCACATTTGAATACGCACCTAATGACAACACTAAGTTTTTCTTAGATGTTGTTTTGACTGACCAAGAACGTCGTCAAGATAGTACTCGTGTACAAGGATCAGGTGTAACCTCAGTACTTGACTATACTGTACCGACAGAATTTGAAACTGTAAACTATGGTTCTTTAGACGGTGTTGAACTTGGTAGTATCCAAGTAGCCCTGCGCGGAACAATCGAGCCTATGCTTGGTGTTGATGACGATGATCCTAACTTACGTTTTAGTAGTGATAACGGTGCTCGCTTAACTGATACACAACTTTTCCGTTTAGGTGGAGAGTGGCAAGGTGATAAATTGTTTGCAAGCTTTGAAATATCATCAGCTAGTTCTGATACCACTAATCCAAACCTAAGCACAACATTAAACTTCATCAACCCGAACACGAACACCCCTTTAGATGGTTTAGATGGTGACGGTAATATTACTGCAAGCACAAGTAATGATAACTCCGTTCCTTTTATCTACGACCTAACAGGTGGCGATTTAACATTTGGTATCAACTTTGCTTCACCCTACGCTCCTACTGTTGATCAATTGCTTGATCCTGCAAACGTTGTATTAGACCAAGTTCAAATAGGTCGCAATGAAACCAACAACTCATTAGACGCCATACGCGCAGACTTCACTTATTACTTAGAAGATTCTCCTGTTACTTCGGTTGATTTCGGTATGCGCCTTAGCAAACGTGAAAGTACCTTTAATGATATAAGTGATAATATTGGTGGTTTCAGCAAGATGGTTGATAGCCCAAGTGGTTCATTGTTCTCTGATCTGATAGTACAAGGACCTAGTAACTTTGGTGATGCTGATGGTCGTGAGTTGGCAATGCGTAACTTTATTATCATCGATCCAGATCGTGCATTTAATGACCCTGACGGTGTTTTAAGTATATTGGAAAGCGCCCAGTTAACTCATCGTGCTAACATGGAAGCACAAGGGATAACATTCGATTACCCTGTAGATTTATCAAATTTAACGCCTTCATCTTCAGCTTTCTTTAGTATTTCCGAAGAAACTCAAGCGTTATACGCACAAGCTAACTTTGAATTTGATTATGTAGTTGGTAATGTTGGTGTAAGACACATTAAAACAACGGTTGATTCAACAGGTAACACAATTACAGAAAGTGGTTCATCGTTAACGACTATTTCTGGCGATTATAACTTCACCTTACCTAAACTTAACCTAGTAGTTACACCTCATGATGATGTTGTGTTGCGTTTAGGTTGGGGGCAAGATATTCGTCGTCCAGATTTCTCAGATTTAAATACATCGGTATCTTATGATCCGAATATCAACCAATCAGTATCTATTGGTAACCCTGGATTAGAACCACAAGAAATCACCACTTTCGATTTATCAGCTGAATGGTATTTTGCTGAAGCGGCCGTAGTCAGTATTGGGTACTTTGATAAAGAGATTAGTAACTTATTTGTATCTACATTAGATTCGGCAGCAAGAGATGCAAATGGTTTCTTTACTACCAATGACCCTTCATGTGCTAGCGGCGGTATCTTTAACCCAATTGCAGCAGGAGATGATTTCTTAGCTCCTTTAGGTGTTACCGGTGCATGTGTTGATAAAGCGACTCAAGTTAACGATTCAGCTAAAACCACGCAAACTGGTATCGAGATGGCTGTTCAGTATGATCTATCTAGCTTTGAATCTGATTTAGGTTGGGCATCAGGTTTTGGTGTTATAGCTAACTACACGATCCAAGAATATAAGGGCGGCTCAGTCGTTAACTCTTCTGCTGGTCGTGGTACTGATATCTTCAATGCAATTAATGGCATTTATGATGACGCAGATTTTGTATCAGTAACTGCAGTACAAGGGCTTCTAGACTTCTCTGAAAATGCTTATAACATTACAGGCTATTATGAGAAGTTTGGCTTATCAGCACGTCTTCGTTACACATGGCGTGAAGCGTTCCGTACCGATGATACCGCTGGTGGTGCATCACGTAACTCTACATTAGGTTTCCCTGTCTATACCCATGACCGTGGTCAGCTAAATGCAAGTGTTAGCTATGATGTTAACGAGCAACTTAATCTTGGTATTGAAGCTGTTAACCTAAATAAAGCTGGTGTGACTCAATCTTGTGTAAATGAAGGTGCAATCCTTTGCTTCCAAGGCCTAGCAGACCGTCGTATTACGTTTGGCGCAAGCTACCGCTGGTAAATAGTTAGCGCAATTGTGCTAACTATGGATATTTAAAATAGTACTAAACTAACCCCAGCTATCGGCTGGGGTTAGCATTTGATTGAAGTGAAAAAATTGGAGAAATTGCGATGAGCAAAATTAAAATCACTGCCTTGTTATTATTGGCAGCGACAATAAACATACCCCTGACAGTACAGTCGCAAGAACATCCAAACTTAATCATGACCAAACCTGGTGTAGAAAAGGTTAGGAAAAATTTAGGTCAAGTCCCCTTATTCGACGCTTCTGTCGAAAGCGTAAAAAAACAAGTGGATGCTGAAATTTCGCTAGGCATTGATACCCCTATCCCAAAAGACTTTTCAGGTGGATATACCCATCAGAGACACAAACAAAATTTCATCATTGCACAAAAATCTGGGGCCTTATATCAAATATTAGAAGATGAAAAGTATGCCAAATATATTAAAGATATGTTGTTTCAGTATGAAGGCATGTACAAAGACTTACCGGCCCATCCTCAAAAACGTTCTTATGCCCGCGGTAAACTATTCTGGCAGTGTCTGAATGATAGCAATTGGTTGGTTTACATGAGCCAAGCCTATGATGCCATATATGAAACTCTTAGCGAGCAAGAACGTGACAAATTAGAAAACAACTTATTTCGTCCTTTTGCTGACTACATTTCAATTGAAAACCCACAGTTTTATAACCGAGTGCATAACCATAGCACTTGGGGCAACGCAGCTGTCGGCATGATAGCGCTTGTAATGGATGACAAAGAGTTATTGGATAGAGCCTTATACGGTATTGAAGACGATGGTTTAGAAATAGGTGGTTTAGACAATGATGGCGGCTTTATAAAGGTTGAAGGTCAAAAAGCTGGTTTTTTGGCTAATTTAGAAGACCCATTTTCACCTGATGGTTATTACACTGAAGGACCCTATTATCAACGCTATGCTATGTATCCATTTTTGATATTTGGACTAGCAATGAAAAATGTAAAACCTGAGATGAAAGTCTTTGAACACAAAGACAATGTGTTACTTAAAGGTGTCAATGCATTATTAAATTTGTCAGATGCTGACGGCGAATTCTTTCCATTAAATGATGGTCAAAAAGGTATGTCTTACTACACAGCGTCATTAGTCACCGCTGTTGATATCGCCTATCAATATGGCAATAAAAATCCACAATTATTGAGCATTGCTGAAAAACAAAATCAAGTGTTGCTTAACGAAGCTGGTTTAGCCGTAGCTATGGGGGTGCGAGATGGTAAAGCCCAAGCTTTTGCCAAAAAATCTATCAATTTATCCGATGGACCGGATGGTAAACAAGGTGGTGTGGCAGTACTTAGACACGGTAATGAAGATTTAACCTTAGTCTTTAAATATGCAGCGCAAGGCTTAAGTCATGGTCATTACGACAAACTGTCTTTTTCTTTATATGAAAAAGGCGATGAAGTTTTACAAGATTATGGACTGGCTCGTTTTGTCAATATTGGTCAAAAAGGTGGCGGTAACTATCTAGAAGAGAACAAAACTTGGGCGAAAACTACTATTGCACACAACACTCTTTCACAGAATGAAAGTATGCATTTTGCTGGAAAATATGCGATTGGGAGTCAACACCATTCAGATTTATATGTTTATGATCACTCAAACAAAGACGTTCAAGTTGTCAGCGCGACAGAGTCCAATGCCTATCCAGGTACCAAAATGCACAGAACTATGGCAGTGATTAAAAACAAAAGTTTTGATAAGCCATTTTTATTGGACATAATGAAAATAAACGCTGAGCAAAAAAATCAATATGACATGCCCTTCTATTATTTAGGACAAGTGCTGAGTAAAAACTTTTCTTATGATTCGCCTAACGTTTTAAAGCCACTTGGTCAAAACAATGGTTATCAACATTTGTATTTAGAAGGTATAGGTAAGCCGTCTACCAGCAGTACACAATTTGCTTGGTTGGGGAACGGTAAGTACTACACATTAACTTCGGCTACCGAAGGTTCTGACGAGTTATTACTAACTCGAATGGGCGCCAATGATCCAGAGTTTAATATCCGCAGAGAAGCGGCTTTGATGATCCGGAGGAAAGATAGCGACAATACAGTTTTTGCGTCTGTGATTGAACCCCATGGCAGTTATAGTCCTGTTTCAGAATTGTCGGTAAACTCTAATAGTAATATTGCAGAGCTGAAGGTTGTGCACGACGACGTTAAGTATACCGCGGTGACCATTAAAGATGTAAAAGGGCAGACAAGTCTATTCCTTTTATCTAATCTAGATGCATCGCCGTCAACACAACATAAGTTGGAAGTAGTTGGTAAGAAGTACAGCTGGACTGGTGCTTTTCATTATATAGAGTAGTCTCTCCTGCATACTCGTTTTTGTTAAATCTGATTGTCGGTCCTCGGCAATCAGTTATTTGAGAACTAGCTAAACTTATTGCCTAGAACACTACCAACTTCTTATGTATAGATGCTTATAGCGGTAAAAAAAGATGGTTTGAGTCATTTTTTAGAGGAGGTATGGCAAAGGTTCAGAAAAGGTACAGAAAAAGTACAGAAAGAGGTCTTTGAGTATTCAAAGTGAACTTGGAATACTCAATGTAAATGTCACACTTTGGTTGCTACGGACATGGTAGTAACGGGTAACACATCTAATACCAATCCGTAGCTTATTAAAGGCTAAGGTGAAATTTAGCCAAGACTAAGACTAGAGCCGATCAACTATTCCCCGGATAACATTCTAGGATAGACATAGCCGAGTCTGTTTCGTATATGAACTTTTCAACGCCGGCCGGGCAGAAAAATCGATCCCAACGATTAAGCTGAGTGACTTCATCTCCGATTCGAAGCGTCCCCGAACCATGAGTTACAATTCCATAGAAAAAAGCATCTTCATTACGTTTAAAGTGACCATTAACTGATGCGCGCTTAACCGTAAAGCAAGAAGTGTTTTTAGCTCCTATAAGCTCTTCAAGGCAATTATTATGCTCATCTGTCATCAATACACTAGGTTGACAACGAAACTCCTTATCCACTTCATTAGGGGGAACCGGTTCATAATTAAAAACGTCCAAAGCGGTTTCAATACCCTTGCCCATAAACCTTGCTTGTTCTGGGATCTCATATCCACAGCGCTCAAATTCAAACCTTACAGCTAAGTCTGAAGGCTCCATGATTTCAAGCATTAATATACCTTCGCCTAAAGCATGTGGCCGTCCCCCCGGCAGTAAGAACACATCTCCAGGTTTGACAGGAATAGGGTCAAAACAACTTTCTATGGACTTAATATCTTGCGTTTCAATCCATTCTTTTAACTGCGCACGACTAGGTGAGCGTTGAAAGCCGGCATAAATGTAGGGTTCACTGATATCTTCACGAGTTTCAAGGATCACGTAAGCTTCGGTTTTACCACGAGGCAAACTTAACCTCTGTTGGGCAAATTCACGGGTAGGATGGGCCTGAAAATGCAAACGAGTTGAGCTGTCTAAATATTTAACCAAAGGAATATCATCCATTGACCGCAAAGTGTCGCCGCTTTTCCCCAAAAAGTATTCTTGCTGATCCTGTAATAAATCGCGAAAAGCTACAGACTGTCCATCATCGGCTGTTACCAGAGCTAAACCTTCTGAAATATGCTCGCGACCAACATTACGGGCTTCAACAGTAGAACCTATCCAATCTTCGGGAAAGCTTGAATCTATAGGGTTTACTTTGCCTTCTATCGTATCAAGTAGCTTGCCGCCTTGATAAGTACGCCAAACACGGTTGGACGAGAATTTAATAATTTTATTCATAAAGGCTTCTTTTTTGTAAAATAATGATGAAAATATACAAAAGCATGATATTGACTACAATGCCTGTAAGGTAGAGAGAATACCGCTATAGCTCATATAACTCATGACCAAGGCAAAAATGAATATCATGGATAATATGGCGTTAGTCACAGTTGAAAATTTATGTTCACCCA